>NZ_JBHIMM010000009.1:0-85298 GCF_042194115.1 Bartonella sp. MR90HLJMH | reverse complement strand
TTGGCTTCCAAGGTGGCTTCTAAATAGCCGTTTAGTGCCCCAACTTGGATGCGGTCCCTGAACACTGCCATGGCATGTTGAAAGCAGATAAGATCGAGACTCATATCCTCTAACTCTACAACAACATGCTTTTCTGGTATCTTCATAGAGTTTGTCCCACTTGGGTTTGTCCCACCTGGTATTGTCCTTGCGGTTTTCCGCCATTGAAAAAGGGCAAGAGCGTAATGGAATAGCGGATGCGCTGGGATTGACCAGAGCGGCTGATATAGTCGTGGTCTTTATTGATCGTGGTGATCACCACGGGACCATGGAGAAGAACACTATAGGTCGTATCATTGATCCAACGAAGCATCTGGACAGGCTTTGCTCTTCGAATGGTTTGGGCGATGGCATCAATGGCTACCCGATCACCAAATTCTTCTGGAAACCAAACCCCATGAATGGTTTTTGCATCATTGCCATAGCCGGTAAATTGCAAACTGGGGGACCTGCCAAAACGCTCCATACAAACCCATGAGGCAGAAAACTCTTCTTCAAAGGATTGGAAATTCAGCCAGTCCACATAAAATTGATGCGGTCCTAACATCATCAAAGGATCTCTCATAGGCTCCCTCCCCTCATTCTGTCCCGCCATGCAGAGCATTAGCGCGTGCCCGTTGAATGGCGTGGGCAACCGCACGACCAGTGGCCACAGGATCACGGGCACCATTGACATGCACTGTGACATTTTGATTGTGTGTGATGGTGGAGTGATCTTTGCCTCTTTGTTCTCTCACAGAGTAATTGGCATGCCCCGCCCCCGCAAATTGTGCAATCGGTTGAATGGCTGTTGTGCCTCCCAAAAAACTTGGCAAAAACTCTCTTAAATTAATGGACCCAAACCACCCCTTCATACGATGAGGCAAAGATTTACAAAAATCTGTCAATTGTGAGATGGTGCCCATAAAACCATCAACAATCAGGGTAAAACCGCGTACAATGCGTAAAGTCATGCTCTAACTCCTTGCTGCTTTGCGATAAGTTTCAAGCGTATCACCAAATTGATAAGTCATTTTCTTTTGGATATCTTGCGCCAACCGATCAAAATAAGCGCTATTGCGCCGGCTACTGAACCTTAAATCTCCTAAAGGTGGCACTTCTTCTGCATCAAACTCCACCCGAAACTGTCCTAATTGTAAAATACTGTTGGAATTTAAATCGCGATCAAACCAAACCCGCCCCCCAGCAGTGCACCCCGCGCAATAAGATCATCAAGAAACTGCGTGAGAGAGCGGGTAATAGCAATGACATAGTGAGCAGTCAGATTCTCGTCATTAGCCCAAGGGCTAAAACTGTTAGTGATAGTTTTTTCAACGCTGCACGGGTGCGCACCACATTGACAAAACGCCAGAATGGATCACTGGAGGTGGTATGATTTCCCCATAAAATACGTCCATTGGCAGCTATTTGTCCCCCAGAATTATTTAAATGCGCATTTTGGCTAAGCCGTGCTGGAATAAAGGTCGCAATATCGGCTTGGTTGAGGCGATTTGCCTCATGATCGATTTCGCCATCAAAATAGCTAATCGGGCGCGCCGTGCCTAAAATGCCATGCACATCTTGGTTGGAGGGAGACCAAAAAACACCGCCCCTTTGCTTATCACGTTTGATAAACATGGCGGCAGCAAAAGGACTTGCGGGTTTAACACTCCAACCCCCATCACCATTTGCCACCCGTACAAAGGGATCAATCAAATAACAAAAATGCAACAATTAAATTTCCCCCTGAAGATATAGCGGAACTCGCGGCGGAGCTTTATAAAAAGTTACAAGAGCTTATTCAAGACATCAACGACAGTGAAGAAATAGAGCTTACCTTGCCTCTTTTTAAAATTGCATTTAAAACATCAAATAGAGGTTAAAAAAACACTCAAGAACGACACAAATCCAACCTAACCATCATTAAAAATGGAAAATGAAGGTGCCTTTCTCCTTACATTAAGATTTTTAATAACAATTTGTTTTTAAAATATCATATCTTTTTTCGCTTTTTGGGCTGATTTGGGAGCGAACTTCACAATTTATAGATTTTTTTCAAAGGGTCTTCAAAGGCGGTTTTCTAGGCTTCCACAGAGTTTTTTTTAATCCTCAAAGCCTTTTCCTATTTTTTCCATTGAATCACAGATTTTTCTCATTTTTAGATGTAAAAATCCATTTTGATAAAATGTGCATTTAATGGTGAAAATTAGTCATAAAAAAATCATAAATTCCCACCCAATCTCACCTATTCCCACTTAAAAAACTCCTGTCAAACGACAAGCTTTCTTTTTTGTATATTCACAGCAGCATAGATACTGCTATTCTTTATTGCTCATTTCCTCTTTTCTGGTTTCTTTTTTAATATCTTCTCCATTATTTTCTTTCTTGTGATAATTCAATAAAGTTTATCTCTAAATAATGCACAATAATAACACTATGATATACAATAAAAAATTACAAATAAATTTTAATATCTTCATATTATTTTATAAATTTTTAATAAATTAGTGATTTAAATATTTTAATTTTTAATATTATAAAATAATTTTTATTTATAATTTAGTTTTATTTTTATTCATAATGAATAATAAAATAGATTTACAGTAAAAACATTACGTATTTTATTATAAAATTTATAATTATACTTTACACAAAAATAAAAATAATCTATTTGTCTCAAAGTAGAAAACCATTCATTTGATATCCTTCTTATAAGCGGGGGCGGAATGCGTGGGGCTTATAAGTTAAGGAAAATATCTAAATGTATAAAAAATCTCTGTTACTCTGTACAGCGGCTATGACTGTTACGCTGTTTGGCACCCATTTCAACGCATATGCTGCTAACAATGTTCTTAAAAATGATGCAAAAGGTACAATAACGACTGCCACTTCAGGCAGTTCCTATGATGCAATTGAAGCAACAAATGGTGGCGCAATCAAGGGTGAAAATTTAATAGTAACCTCTCCTGATCCTGAAAAATTCAGCACTGGTGTAGCGTCGAAAGATTCGGGCAGTGAAATTACGTTAACGGGCACAACAACCATTGAAAAAGTTAAGGACGGACTTTCTGCAGAAAAAGGCGGTAAAATCACCAGCGAAAATTTAATAATAAATGGAACCAATATTGGTTTAGTAGCCCAAGATTCTGGTAGCAAGATTGAGTTAACGGGTACAACAACCATTGAAAAAATGACTAACGGGCTTCGGGCAGTAGGCGGTGCAGCAATTACTAGCAACGCTTTAACGATAACCCTTAATGAAGCTGGAGAATCTAATGTTGGTGTGTACGTCCAAGATGCTAATAGCAAGATTGAGTTAAATGGAAAAACAACCATTAAAAACGCCACAAACCATGGTCTTATGGCAGTAAATGGTGCAATCGTTAGTAAAGATTTAACACTAACTGGTGCTGCAACCCAAGGAACAAGTATTGGTATAGGGGCCTACTCACCTAATAGCAAGATTGAGTTAAATGGAAAAACAACCATTGAAAAATTCAAAAATGGCCTTGTAATGAACAATGGAGCGGCAATCAAGATAGATGGCGCTTCCATTACAGCTTCTGAAATTGGTGCTTCTTTCAACGGTAGTAAGAACAACGAAACCACGCTAGAAAATGTGAACATATCGAGCGGTAACGATGGCACATTGATGGATAAGGGAATAAGTGCCGAAAAAAGCACTGTGGCTTTAAACAATGTAACCGTCACTCAAGCAAACACAGGCATATTTGCAAATGATCACTCCACAATAACAGTCTCTGGAGGATCATTCGATGGAAAAACTGATGGGGTATATGCTAAAGAAGGCAGCACCATTAATTTAACCGGCGATGCTAAAATTACATCAACTGATGGTTATGGACTCCATGCAGAAGGCTCAGGGTCTAAGATCACTAAGGAGAAAGAAACCGTAACTGGGAAACAAGCTGCATTATTTGCAGAAAAAGGCGGACAGATTGATGTCACGGACGTTACTTTAACAACAACAGACGGCAGCGGAACTGGTGCAAAAGCCGATGGCGCTGACAGCATGATTACATTAAAAGGCAAAACAACCATTAAAAAAGTTACTAACGGGCTTCAGGCAGTAGGCGGTGCTGCAATTACTAGCAAAGATTTAACGATAACCCTTAATGAAGCTGGAGAATCTAATGTTGGTGTGTCCGTCCAAGACTCTAATAGCAAGATTGAGTTAAAGGGAAAAACAACCATTAAAAACGCCACAAACCATGGTCTTATGGCAGTAAATGGTGCAATCGTTAGTGAAGATTTAACACTCATTGGTTCTGCAACCAAAGGAACAAGTATTGGTATAGGAGCCTACACACCTAATAGCAAGATTGAGTTAAATGGAAAAACAATCATTGAAAAATTCAAAAATGGCCTTGTAATGAACAATGGAGCGGCAATCAAGATAGATGGCGCTTCCATTACAGCTTCTGAAATTGGTGCTTCTTTCAACGGTAGTAAGAACAACGAAACCACGCTAGAAAATGTGAACATATCGAGCGGTAACGATGGCACATTGATGGATAAGGGAATAAGTGCCGAAAAAAGCACTGTGGCTTTAAACAATGTAACCGTCACTCAAGCAAACACAGGCATATTTGCAAATGATCACTCCACAATAACAGTCTCTGGAGGATCATTCGATGGGAAAAATGATGGGGTATATGCTAAAGAAGGCAGCACCATTAATTTAGACGAAAAAGCTGCGGTTACATCATCTGATGGTTCTGGACTTCATGCAGAAGGTTCAGGAGCAAAAATCACGAAGACGGGAGGAACTGTCAGTGGAAAACAAAATGCATTATTTGCAGAAAAAGGTGGACAGATCGATGTCACGGATGTTGCTTTAACAACAACAGATAGCACTGGAACTGGCGCAAAAGCCGATGGCGCTAACAGCGTCATTACATTAAAAGGCACAACAACCATTGAAAAAGTTATAAACGGCCTTGATGTACAAAATGGAGCTACAGCCAAGATGACCGGTGGTTCTATTGCTGCTTCTCAAATAGGTGCTCTTTTCAACGCTAGCGGAAGTGATGAAAATAAAAACACGCTGGAAGATGTAACAATATCGAGCGGTAACGATGGCACATTGATGGATAAGGGAATAAGTGCCGAAAAAAGCACTGTGGCTTTAAACAATGTAACCGTCACTCAAGCAAACACAGGCATATTTGCAAATGATCACTCCACAATAACAGTCTCTGGAGGATCATTCGATGGAAAAACTGATGGGGTATATGCTAAAGAAGGCAGCACCATTACTTTAAACAACAATGTTACAGTCGCATCATCTAATGGTAATGGACTCCGTGCAGATGGTTCAGGATCTAAGATCACAATGGCAGGAGGAAAAGTAACAACAATAGGGGATGCGCGAAGTGCATTATTTGCAGAAAAAGGCGGACAGATTGACGCCACGAATGTTGCTTTAACAACAGATGGCAAAGGAACCGGTGCAGAGGCCATTGGTCCTGATAGCAGAATTGAATTGCATGGCGATACAACAATTAACAATACTTGGAACGGTCTTGGAGCAATCCTTGGTGGTAAAATTACCAGTGAAAATTTAACCGTAGTCGGTGGTGAAATAATTGATCAAGACCCCAATGAAAAACGATCTGGTGTATGGACAGGGGACTCTGGTAGTGAAATTCAGTTAACGGGAAAAACAACCATTCAAAATGTTGATGAAGGTCTTTATGCTGATAGTGGGGGTAAAATCGTTAGCGGAGATTTAACAATAACCGGTGGTAAATCCACAGAACCAACCGTTGGTGTAAACATTTGGGAGCCCGATAGTGTAGTTGAATTAAATGGCAAAACAACCATTCAAAATGTTGATGCTGGTCTTTTTGCTGTTGAAGGTAGTACAATTAAAACGAGCAATGGCACTATTGATACTAATTCTGAAGGTCTAGATACCCAATCCGACACTCCTCCAAATGGGAAGAAAAACAAAATAGAAGCAAAAAAAGCTGCACTGGTTGTAATAAATGGCGGACATATTGATCTGACAGATGTTTCTGCCACAGCAGAAGTTGCCGGTTTACAATTCGCAACTTTCTCTGATAATGATCCAAATGGCCCAGATTACCCACAAAAATATCATAGCAATGAGATCAATCTGACCAATGCAGAGATTCATGCTGAAAATGATACTGGTATTCTCGTTGGAGCTTTTGTTGAAAAAAGCATCGAAGATGCGGCAGCCCCATCAATCGGCACAGTCAATCTTAAAAAATCAGAAGTTCATGCGGACGTATTATTAGGAGATGGTATTTTTTGGGACAAAACGTCATGGAAAGATAAAGATTTGTGGGATGGTAAAGAGGTTAAAGCGATCTCCAACGGCACTTTTACATTAAGCGCTGATCAGTCTACTCTAGAAGGCAGAGCGAATATTGCTACAGACAGAAATGTACACTTTAATCTGAAAAACAATACAACATGGACGTTGAAGATCAGCAAAAACGAAAAAGATGATGATGGCAATCTGCTTGATATTACTCAAAGATCTCGTTCTGATATTTCCACGCTTAGTCTCGATAATAGCTCCATTATTTTTAGCGAACCAACAGAAGAGCATTACCAAACATTGCATATAGGTTCTGGTAAACCAGACACAAAAGCAGTCTACAATGCAACGGGTGGTGCAAAGATTTACTTCAACGCAGAATGGAGTGATGGTGCTGCAATAAATGAGCAAAAAACCGATAGACTTTTGATCAATGGGGATGTCTCTGGCAACACATCAGTTTATGTTACGGGGCGCTTAGAAGAGAACAATGTCGAAGAAAATACCTCTGCTGCTGCCAATATCCGTGGTCTTTCACTCATTCAAGTTTCTGGAAAAGCAGAAGAAAGCTCTTTCAAACTTGTAAATGGCTATACCACAAGAGGTGGTTTACCAGATATGTATACACTACGTGCCTATGGACCAGATTCAAGCCAAGGCAAAGCCAATATTGCGCAAAACCTGTTTGATGAAAAGAATGAAAATTTCTGGGATTTCCGTTTGCAACCCGAACTGCTTGGAAATGGTTCAGATGTGATCGCCCCTGTAGCACAAACAGCAAGCTATTTGGTCATGCCAAATGCTCTCTTCTATAGTGGATTAACAGATATGGCTAAACAAAACGCGCTCTTAGCCAATATCAGAACATCCATCTTAGGAAAAGAAGAGGAAAAACAAACCGGTTTCTTCTTATACACCTATGGAAGCACAGGAACTTTATCTTCTGAACGCGGACCTCTCAAATACGGTTATGGTGCTGATATTCGTTATGCTGCTCTCCAAGCCGGTGTTACATTGGCAGCAATTGAAGGGCAAAATACCACAACACATCTCGGTCTTGTAGGTACCTATGGGCAGCTGTCGTTTACACCAAAGGACATGTCAGATGCAGGGAAGAACACGCTAGATAAATGGTCACTGACAGCCTATGGTAGTATACAACACAACAATGGTTTCTACATTGATGCACTCTTATCCTACGGTATCCTAAAGGGGCATATCGCCAATGCTCTCAGAGGAAATACCGCAAAGTTGAACGATGCCAAAATGTTTAGTATTTCCACCACTATTGGCAAAGAATTTGCAACCAATATGGAAGGTTTAACATTTGAGCCACAAGCACAAGTTGCCTATCAACATTTGATGTTTAACACCATTGAAGATGCTGATAATTTTACTGTTGATATGAACAATCCTTCTCAATGGTTGATCCGTGTTGGTGGACGTTTGACCAAAACCATTTCCACTGAAAACAACCGTCCTATGTCTTTCTATGGAAAAGTAAACTTAATCAAAACCTTTGGTGATGATGGTACCATTCATATTGGTAGAGACTTTGACCTTGATCCTATGGGACCTGCAATTGAAGGCGGCATTGGCATCAATGCACAACTGTCTCACAATTTCTCCCTTCATGGTGATGTAAGCTATCAACAAAAGCTTCAGAAAACTGGTATAAGTGGTGCAAGCTTTTCAGGTGGAATACGCTATCAGTTTTAAGACAAGGCTGTAAAAATAGCCTATCATTCTATTCAATTTAAAAAAAGGCAGCACAATGTGCTGCCTTTTCGCTTTATATAAATCCTAATGACACTAAAACTACCCCCTCCCTTTTTATCAAGAAAAATATAAGGTATTTTTATCCAGAATATATTAAAACCCACAAATAATGAACGCGGAAACTTTTTAATAACAGTGCAATTTTATTGACCAAAGTACTATTCATTTAAAACCTTAACATGAATCTCTTTATTAATTACGTTTTTAAACTTAAGATATGTCTGTTTTACCGCCCTCAATAAGATAAGCGATTATCAGAAACTTTCTCCTCATCTGAAAACTCAAACAATTTTTTGTCTATACAATATTCAAACAAGAAAAAACACAAAAAACTATAAACGATAGGATAGTAAAATATATTTTTGTATTAAGTGAAAATATCTTCAAATAATTATCATAAAATATCTTAATAGTCATAAAGAACTCTCAGTAATTATCAAAAATTATTTTTATTATTTTATCAAGATATAAAAATAATCCCACTACAAACAGAAAATAAATAAACTCATTTAATAAAAAATAAACTATACATAATATACATTTTCATGAAGATTATTTAAAATATTTGACAGAAAAATTAAAATAACTTACCGAGTTAGAGGTAATGTAACAACACTAAGAACAGTAACTCATTTTCTATTCTTCTTATGAGGTCGGTGGGGAAATGAATATTGGGGACTTCAAAGGAGAATACGGATGTATAAAAAATCCCTTTTATCATATACAGCAACAGTCGCGATCATACTCTCTAGTATCTATTCCAATGCACATGCTGAATCTCTTGAAGCTTCAGGAGAAGGACCAGCCGTCACCGGAGAAACCGGTAAGTCCTATGAAATTCTTCATGCAAAAGAAAGTGGCAAAATCACTGGTGAAAATTTAACAGTAACCGGAAATAAGGATACCGGCGAAGGCTCATCCACATCTTCTCCAGGATCATCTTCTCTAGAATCACCCGCTGCTGTAACAGCTGAAGGCGAGAACAGTATGATCACTTTAACGGGGGATAAAACAACCATTAAAGGAACTGATTTTAACATTAACCTTGGTCTTGAAGCAAAAAACAACGGTATAATCAAAATAACCGGTGGAACAGTAAATGCGAAGGAAATGGCATTATTTTCAGGTAACGGCGGACATATTATAGTTGAAAATGTCGTTCTAACAACGGAAGATGACGAAGGATTAGGTGTCGTCGTCGCTAGTGGAGATAAAAGCACGATTGAACTACAAGGAAATACAAAGATTGAAAATGCTGTCGTTGGATTAACTGCAAATAACGATAGCACGATCAAAATGACCGGAGGGTCTATTACAGCTTCTGGAGGGGGGGCTGCTTTCTTAAACAGTAAGGGCGATGCAAACGAACTGAACGGAGTGACGATATCCAGTCATAATGAAGTACCACTGCTATTCGGAATCAGTGCAAACAAAAGCATGGTAACTTTAAAAAATGTAACAGTCACTCAAGCAGAAATAGGCATATTTGCGAATGATTCTAAACTAGAAGTTTTTGGGGGAGAATTTAATGGAAAAAACCAAGGAGTATATGCTCTAAATGGTGGTACCGTTATTTTAAATAAAGGCGAAAAAGATGGTGCTACAATTACATCAACTGATGGAACAGGACTCGTTACAGAAGGTAAAAACTCTACAATCAAGATGACTGGAGGAATAGTAACAGGAAATCAAGCAGTATTATCTGCAACACAAGGCGGACACATCGAGGTCACGGATGTTTCTCTAAAAACAAATAGCAAAGGAGTTGGTGCACAATCTACCGGTCCTAACAGCACGATTGAATTGCACGGAAACACAATAGTTGATGATGCTGTAATCGGACTTTTTGCACAAGACGGCGGTGCAATCAAAATGAGCGGTGGTTCTATTACAGTATCCACAACTGGCAAATCTACAGTTGGTGCGAACTTCTCAAACAATAGTAAAGGAAATAAGCTTGAAAATGTGACAATATCAAAAAAAGAAGGTGATACATCCTCATTATTGGGAATAAGCGCCATCGATAACAGTCAAGTTACGTTAAAAAATGTAACCGTAAAACAAGCAAAAAAAGCTATTTTTGCGAGTAATTCTGAAATAAACGTATTTGGAGGAACATTTGAGACGGAAAATGACACAGTGTATGCTTTAAACGGTGGCAGCATCACTTTAGCTAAAAATGGAAACGATGGTACTACAATTATATCAACTGATGGAAATGGGCTCCATGCAGAAGGTGAAAACTCCATAATAAAAATGACGGATGGAACAGTAACCACGAAGAACTACGCATTATTTGCAGAAGATAAAGCACATATCGAGGTAGAAAATGTTACTCTAAAAACGACAGGGGACAAAGAAGGAGCTGGTGCAATTGCTATTGGTGACGACAGCGTCATTAAATTACATGGAAATACAACTGTTGATAATGCTATAATTGGACTCTTGGCACAAGACAATGGTGCAATTAAAATGACCGGAGGATCCATTACAGCTTCCAAGATTGGTGCTTACTTCGAAAACACTGAGAGCGAAAAGAACAAACTGGAAGGTGTGACGATATCGAGCGGTAAAAACGATGCGCCACTAATCGCTGGAATAGAAGCAGACAAAAACAGTACAGTCGCTTTAAAAGATGTAACCGTTACGCAAGCAACCAGTGCCATAATTGCAAATGATCACTCGACAATAACAGTCTCTGGAGGATCATTTGAAGCAAAAGGTATAACAATAGGTGCCGCAAACGGCAGCACCATTACTTTAACCAACGAAGCGCAAATTACCTCATCTGAAGACTATGGACTCTATGCAGAAGAATCCGGTAGCACCATCACAATGACAAAAGGAAACGTTACGGGGAAAGGTGTGACATTGGCTGCAGAAAATGGCGGACATATTACGGCCACAGATGTTACTCTAAAAACAACAGATGGCGATGGTATCGGTTCAGGTGCTGATGGCTCTAATAGTGTAATTAAGTTGCTTGGAAACACAACGATTAGTGATAGCAACATCGGAATTGGAGCAAGAAATAGTGGCGCAATCAGCATAACTGGGGGATCCATTACAGCTTCCAAGATTGGTGCTTACTTCGAAAACACTGAGAGCGAAAAGAACAAACTGGAAGGTGTGACGATATCGAGCGGTAAAAACGATGCGCCACTAATCGCTGGAATAGAAGCAGACAAAAACAGTACAGTCGCTTTAAAAGATGTAACCGTTACGCAAGCAACCAGTGCCATAATTGCAAATGATCACTCGACAATAACAGTCTCTGGAGGATCATTTGAAGCAAAAGGTATAACAATAGGTGCCGCAAACGGCAGCACCATTACTTTAACCAACGAAGCGCAAATTACCTCATCTGAAGACTATGGACTCTATGCAGAAGAATCCGGTAGCACCATCACAATGACAAAAGGAAACGTTACGGGGAAAGGTGTGACATTGGCTGCAGAAAATGGCGGACATATTACAACCACAGATGTTACTCTAAAAACAACAGACGATGGTATCGGTGCAGGTGCTGATGGCTCTAATAGTGTAATTAAGTTGCTTGGAAATACAACGATTAGTGATAGTGCAATTGGTCTTCACGCCCAAAGCAATGGCGCAATCAGTATGAAGGGAGGAAGCATTAAAGCTTCTGTAGCTGGTGCTGTCTTTTCTAAAAGTGAGAGCGAAGAAAACTATCTGGACAACGTGATAATATCAAGTGGTGAAGGCGGTGCGCTGCTAGGCTATGGAATAGAAGCAGAAGAAAAAAGTAAAGTCACTTTAAAAAATGTAACCATCTCTGATGCAATTAATGCCGTAGCTGCATATGACAATTCTACAATTAAAATCTCTGGGGGATCATTTAAGGCGGAAGGTGAAACAATATATGTAGCAGATAGCGGCACCATCAATTTAGACGATGCTGCACAAATTACCTCATCTAATGGTTATGGACTCCATGCAGACGGTTTAAACTCTACCATCACAATGAATGAAGGACACGTCAAAGGGGACCGTACAGCATTGAGTGCGGAAGATGGTGGTCATATTACGGTCACAGGTGTTACTATCACAACAGAAAAGCACCTTAGCGGATTAGGTGCAAGTGTTATCAATTCTAATAGTATGATCGAATTGCATGGAACAAATATTAGAGACACTTCGACTGGACTCCTTGCACGAGACGGCGGCGTAATCAAAATGAATAAAGGAACCATTACAACTTCTACAGGGGGAGCCACCTTTAATAACAGTAAAAGCAACGAAAACAAATTGGAAGATGTGACAATATCGAGCAATGGAAAAGGTAACTCGGTAATATTTACAGGATTAAATTCCCAAGCAAGCAATATCACTTTAAAAAATGTACACATTACAAAAGCATTCATCGGCGTAATTGCAATGGATCATTCTCAAATCACAATCTCTGGAGGATCATTTGCTGGAAAAAATGTGGGGATACGTGCAGAGAGTGGAAGCACCATTACTATAACCGAAAACGCCCAAATTACATCATCTAATGGTTATGCCCTCCATGCAACCGGCTTAGACTCCAGCATCACAATGATGACAGGAAGTATAACAGGAACAGAGGCAGCATTAGCTGTTGAAAACGGTGGACATATTGATCTGACGGGAATTTCTGCAAAAGCAGAGAAAAACGGCATAAAATTTGAAAATCCTGTGGAAAATACAACCTCAGAAGTTAATTTAACCAACGCAAAGCTTCACGTTGAAAACGGTGTTGGAATTAACGTAGATGAATTAACCGGCACCGTCAATCTTGGCAATAAATCAGAAATCCGTGCTGATGTTTTATTAGTAACCAAAAATTCAACTGAAGAAAATAATTTAACTTTTACACTCAATTCTGATGACTCCATATTAGAGGGTAGAGCAAAAATTATTAACAGCCCTAAAACAATCTTTAATTTGCAAAACAATACACAATGGATTGTAAAAACCAGTACAAATGAAAAAGATGATGATGGCAATCTCCTTGATATTGCTCAAAGATCTCGTTCTGATGTTTCCAAGCTTAACCTCAACAACAGCTCCAT
Organism: Bartonella sp. MR90HLJMH; assembly: GCF_042194115.1. Lineage (NCBI taxonomy): Bacteria > Pseudomonadati > Pseudomonadota > Alphaproteobacteria > Hyphomicrobiales > Bartonellaceae > Bartonella > Bartonella sp. MR90HLJMH. Next base: position 72,131 of record NZ_JBHIMM010000009.1, on the reverse strand, counting down.
TATTTTTGAGAAACCAACAGAAGAGCATTATCACACATTGCACATAGGATCTGGAAAACCAGACAACACAGCAGTCTACAATGCAACGGGAGACGCAAAGATTTACTTCAACATTGCTTGGAGTGATGGCGTAGCAAGTGCCGATCAAAAAACCGATAGGCTTCTCATTCACGGTGATGTCTCAAGCAACACAACAGTTTATATCAAAAGCGATTCAGGGGATAAAAATAGTGTAGTAAATGCTGCTGATCCTTCGAATATCGGTGGACTTTCGCTTATTCAAGTCTCTGGGAAAGCACAGGAAGACTCTTTCAAACTAGCAAATGGCTATACCACAAGAGGTCATTTACCTTATAAATATACGCTGACTGCTTATGGACCAGACTCAAGCCATGGACAAGCCGATATTGCGCAAAACCTATTTGATGAAAAGAATGAAAATTTCTGGGATTTCCGCTTACACAAAGAAATTCTTGAAACTGGTTCAGGTTCTGGTGTGGACACTCTTGTACCACAGACAGCAAGCTATATAGTTATGCCAAATGCTCTCTTTCACGCTGGATTAACAGATATAGCTAAGCAAGACGAGTTTTTAGCTAATATGAGAATATCCACCATAGGACAAGAACAAGGGATAAAGAACGCATTCTTCTTATACTCCTATGGAAATACAGCTACCTTATCTTCCAAGCGTGGTCCTCTGGAATATGGTTATGGTGCTGATATTCGCTATGCTGCTCTCCAAGCCGGTGTCACATTGGCAGCAATTGAAGGGCAAAATACCACAACACATCTGGGACTGGGGGGAACCTATGGACGCCTCTCTTTCACTCCAAAAGATATAGAAGATGCAGGGAAGAACACGCTGGATAAATGGGCCATTACAGCCTATGGTAGTATACAGCATAACAATGGTTTCTACATTGATGCACTCTTGTCCTACGGTATCCTAAAAGGGCATATCGCCAATGCTCTCAGAGGAAATACCGCAAAGTTGAACGATGCCAAAATGTTGAGTGTTTCCACCACTATTGGCAAAGAGTTTGCAACCGGAATGGAAGGTTTAACATTTGAGCCACAAGCACAAATTGCCTATCAACATTTGATGTTTAACACCATTGAAGATGCTGATAATTTTACTGTTGATATGAACAATCCTTCTCAATGGTTGATCCGTGTTGGTGGACGTTTGACCAAAACCATTTCCACTGAAAACAACCGTCCTATGTCTTTCTATGGAAAAGTAAACTTAATCAAAACCTTTGGTGATGATGGTACCATTCATATTGGTAGAGACTTTGACCTTGATCCTATGGGACCTGCAATTGAAGGCGGCATTGGCATCAATGCACAACTGTCTCACAATTTCTCCCTTCATGGTGATGTAAGCTATCAACAAAAGCTTCAGAAAACTGGTATAAGTGGTGCAAGCTTTTCAGGTGGAATACGCTATCAGTTTTAAGGAAAGGCGGTAACAAGAAGCGTATTGCTATTCTGTACATTTTATCAAAAAAGGCAGCACAATATGCTGCCTTTTTTAATCTATATAAGCTACTATTCTTATCCCCTGAAACTTTTTTCTTTTCTCCTCAATGATCTTCTTCTCTCCCATTTACACGAGCCGCGCGGCATATTCATTATCGAATTTGTCTATAAAGCTAAGCAAAGTGTATTTTTAAACAATATAAAGAAAAGAACATTGGAAAAGATAATGATAAAAGAAGCTCTCTCTTCGTACCTTTAATCTGTTTCTTCAATCCATTAGCTTAACACCACCTGTAAGGATTCATTTATATTTCCATGTAGCGTTTTTTAGGCAAAGCATTTTGACAATGCTTATCCCTCTCATTCCATACAATATATTGATTTATAAAGATAATTATTTATTTTGCATGTTAAATGAGAGTCCCGAATATCGTAGAATTCTCTCATTTCAAACTTGTTTCATGTTGAATCAATTAAAAATTTTCTTGCACGTTACAAGCGGGGCTAGCGTGTGGAGAAAAGTTATATAAGAAAAGCTTAAGAAGCCCTATAATGAACTGTCTCAAGAACCAAGAGCTTGTCACAAACATTGGGAGCTAGCAAAGTGTGTGATGGGCTTGCTCTTTTATTAAGCTTAAAGGTATCAGCTTGCTCCTTCGTAAGCGTAAAGATGATGAGACTCTATGGCTTTAGCGTTATAACATTCATAACCACCGTCGCGAAATAGGCTTTGCTACCCTTAAGGAAAAGTCTCTTTAAAGAAAGCCTGTGAATAGCCCCCTCATCTCTTCTTCTTATAGCAGAGAAAATTTGCTGATCGTTTTGGTGAGTGCACAAAATAATACATCTCAACGCTATAGAGCTTTTATAACGATTATCCTTAATAGACAATTTTAAATATCATACTTCATAGTGTTTTTTAGCATAAGCTTGACCAAGCTAGGTTTTATGAAATCCATTTTTCCCGACTTCTTATGATCATTAAAAAGTTTTTCTTAAGAAAAACTTCAAATCATAGAGAACACCATAACTATAATTCGTTTTGTTGTTTACAATAAAAACATAATGATATAAAAACTGATTGGGTACTTGCGCCATCAGGGGAATGAAGTAAGCATCAAAGCATACCAAATACTAAAGGCATATCTATGTGTAAGAAATATATTTATAAGAAAAATTTTTTGTTATGTACAATTGCTGGAACTTTCATTTTTTCTCATTTTGCTCCAACTTATGCAAATAGACAACCTCCTGAAATTATTAGTGAGTTTAAGCTGGAAAAAGGAGAAGAAAAAACTCTTAATAACGTTTTTATCCGCAATGGATTGAGCGCAGTGCACGCCTCTGAAAAAGCAATTGCCACAATTACGAACTCAACAATACATTCAGCTTCGTTTGCTTTTGCTGTATCACAAGGTGGACGTATTAATGCTAAAGAAGTAAAAGCCAATGCCCTGTATACTGGTCTATCGATTTCAAACGGTATCATTAACATTGAAGATTCATTCATAGAAAGCAAAAAACAATCCGGTATTGTTTTTCATAGCATTTTAGATTATTTTCTGAAAGATGGTGAAGAAGTTATCAATAAGGCAATTCTTAACAATACAAAACTTCTTGTGAAAAATGGTGTCGGTATTTTAGGACCATCATCTTCAAAGTCTGTTGCCGAGGTTCAACTTAGAAATTCAGAAATTCGTTCTGATGTACTATTACAAAATAATGTAAAAAAGAAAACAGATTCAGATCCTCATCCTGTGACTTTTGTATTAACCGCCGATAATTCGATTATGGAAGGAAGAGCAAGAACCTTAGCAGTAAATACAACTGTTTTTAATTTAAATAACAATAGCAAATGGTATTTAAATGTAAGTCAATACGACATAAATCGTGATTTTAGTTCATTTAATTATGCACTCCATGATATTAAGCAACGAGCACTGTCTACCGTTTCAGTACTGAACTTCAATAATAGCTCTATTGTGTTTAATGCACCACATAGGCTGGCAAAGAGTCAATATCAAACCTTGAGTGTAGGACGAACGATTGAGCTCCCTAATCCACACGAAAACAGGGATCCTGCTATAAAAACCGTTTATAATGCAGTAGGCAATGCAAGGATTTATTTCAATACAGAATGGAGTGATGGTTTAAAAAGAGAACAACAAAAAACTGACCGCCTTCTTGTCCATGGAGATGTATCAGGCACCACAACAATTAGTTTCAATAGTCTTTCAAAAGGTGCGCCATCAAAAGAAGAAGCTTCTATTCCCGCGAATATGCGTGGACTGTCGCTCATTCAAGTATCTGGAAAAACAAATGAAAATGCCTTCAAACTAGCAAATGGCTATGTCACAATGGGCAGTTTGCCTTATAAATATGTCTTAAATGCCTATGGACCGACATCACGTCTTGGAAAAGCAGAGAGCACACAAAGCCATTTAGGAGAAGTAACTCAACAATCAAAAGAAAAGTCCTCAAAAACCGACACGACCCCCGTTGTATTAGGTGGTGTAGTTTTAAAGATTGAGGATAATATAAAAGGTGAATCAACACCAAATTCTGAGCAAATAGGGAGCACACAAAACCATTTGAGAGAAAATCAGAATTTCTGGGATTTCCGCTTGCAAAGTGCAACGCTCGATGATGAAGGAAAGATCAGAGCTCTCGTTCCTCAGGTGGCAAGCTATTTGTCCATGCCTAACGCACTATTCTCAGCTGGACTGGCTGATGTAAACAATCAAAACACTTTACTGAACACGATACAAGAAACAGGCTTTGAGAAAAAAGATCATAAAAACAAAGGAATCTTTTTCTCGACTTATGGCAATAAGATGACATTATCCTCTCACCGTACGCCATTGCAATATGGCTATGGTGCCGATATTCACTATGCAGCTTTACAAGCAGGATTTACATCAGTAGCTCTAGAAGATCAAAACATGACCACCAATTTGGGTCTTTTCGGGACATATGGGAAATTAGCTTTCACCCCAAAAGATATGGAAGGTGCTGACAAGAGTACACTCAATAAATGGTCAATTTCTGCATATAGTGGACTGCGCCATAATAATGGTACATATATCCATGCTCTCTTTTCCTATGGAATGCTCAAGGGAGATATCACCACAGCTCTCATAGGAAAGACTGCAGAATTGAAAAACGCTGATACATTCAGTGCATCGGCGACCATTGGACAAAAGTTCGAAACCAGTACAAAAGGATTGGTCTTTGAACCACAAGCACAAGTTGTTTATCAGCGTCTCATGCTTGGCACATTCTCAGATGTCGATGGCTTTGATGTAGATATGGGAAATCCTCATCAATACTTAGTGCGTGTTGGTGGGCGCTTAACACAAACGACGATTTCTATTGAAAAAGGCAGTATTCTTTCTCTCTATGGTAAATTGAATATTATTAAAGCTTTTTCTAACAATGACACCATACAGATTGGTGAATCATTCCACTTTGATTCTATGGGAGCTTCTGTTGAAGGTGGACTTGGTGTGAATGCACAATTATCACAAAATATCGCCCTTCATGCTGATGTTAACTATCAACATAAGCTTCAAAAAACTGGTATATCTGGAGCAAGCTTTTCAGGCGGAATACGCTATCAGTTTTAAGAAAAGGCAAAAAACAATTTATAGTCTATTCATTTTTAATAAAAAAGCAGTACGAATGTACTGCTTTTTTTGCAATCTATAGGAAAGAGCCATCAATAACGGTTCTTTCTATACAGCTTTCTTTAAAGGATTAGTTTCATTCAAACCAAATGCAACAAAATTCTTTATCTCTCAATGACTGTTGAAGTCTCAAGAGAGCCGCCTTTTTGACTTATAAAAATCGAATGGATTCAATAAAAATTGTTGTATATCGATAAAAAATACAAAATATTTTAGCTTTTTTACATCAAAAAAATTCATAGTGAATAATTCTATATACAAGAAAACCAACTGAAAGCTTTTTGTAAATGCACAACAAATCTTCTCCAAAAACTTTGTAGAGTTTTCATAACAACAGCCTTAAGCAATAAACATCCTTGCAAAATATTTTGATCCTTAGCACTTTAAAACAAAAATACTTATCAAGCTAGGTTTTCTGAAATCCATCTTCGCTGCATTGCGCTTTATATTTTAAAAGCTCTTCTAAGACCAATTTTTAAACGATAAATAACAAAGCATAATATTCGTTTTGTTGTTTACAATAAAAATATAATGATATAAAAACTGATTGGGTACTTGCGCCATCAGGGGAATGAAGTAAGCATCAAAGCATACCAAATACTAAAGGCATATCTATGTGTAAGAAATATATTTATAAGAAAAATTTTTTGTTATGTACAATTGCTGGAACTTTCATTTTTTCTCATTTTGCTCCAACTTATGCAAATAAACAACCTCTTGAGATTCCTACGGTCCAAGTAGCTAATGGAGAAGAGAAGAGCCTTCATAATGTTTTTGTTCGTGGTAAGTATGATGCCGTGATTGCTAAGAAAGGTCATATTACCATTACAAACTCAATAATGCACTCAGGCTTTACTTTGCTTTCTGCAACGTCAGGTGGTCAAATTAATGCCAAAGGAATTGTGGGAGAGGCAGAAGGGCATGGTTTGTCACTCACAAACGGCACAATCCATATTGAAGATTCAACATTAAAGGTCATAGGCCACAGCAGAGCCTATGGTATCAATTTTGGTTATATTTCAAGTTCTACAATAAAAGAAGGAGAAGAAGTTGTAAACAAAGCAATCCTTAATAATACAAAACTTCTTGTAAACGACGGTGTAGGTATTTTCGGACCTTATTATCCCAAAACGAATGTAGTGTACCTTAAAAACTCAGAAATTCGTTCTGATATGTTATTAAAAAATGAAGTCTCACCCTTCTTCGAGGTTCAACCTGCTACTTTTACATTAGAGGCTGATAATTCGATTATGGAAGGAAGAGCAAAAACGCTTCCTCAAAATACAACGGTTTTCACCCTAAGCAATAACAGCAAGTGGCATTTAAAAATTAGTCTATTTGAGTTGGAAAATAGTTTTAGTCTATTTGATTATAAGCTCCTTGATCTTAAAAAACGAGCACAATCTATCGTTTCAGTCCTAAACCTTAATAATAGCTCTATCATATTTAATGCGCCGCATAAACTAGCAGACAATCATTATCAAACCTTGCATGTAGGAAAACATCCACAAAAAGCAGAGCAAAACAGAAACTCCGATGCAACAACGGTTTACAATGCATTGGGCAACGCAAGAATTTACTTTAATACAGAATGGAGTAATGGTCTTACAAAAGAACAACAAAGAACTGACCGTGTTCTCGTTCATGGTGATGTCTCAGGCACCACAACGATCTATTTCAACAATCTTTCAAAGCATGCAGAACCATTCGATGATGAAGAAGATTCAATTCCTTTGAATATGCGTGGGCTCTCACTTATTCAAGTTTCTGGGCAAGCAAATGAAGATTCCTTCAAACTTGCCCATGGCTACACCACAATGGAGGGCTTACCTTATAAATACATACTCAATGTTTATGGACCAACATCCAGCCGTGGGACAGCCGATAAGACACAAAGTCATTTAAGCGGAATATCACAAGAATCAAAACAGAAAGATGCACAAAATACCAATGCATCATCCCTTAAAAAAGAAAACAATGGACAAGCTCCCTTGGAAGAAAATGAGAATTTCTGGGATTTTCGCTTGCAAAGTGCGACTCTCGATGATGAAGGAAAGATCAAAGCTCTTGTTCCTCAAATGGCAAGCTATTTGGTTATGCATAATGCAATATTCTCCTCTGGCTTGGCTGATATAAACAATCAAAATACACTATTGGATAATATGCACTCAATAGTTTTCGGATTAGAAGGTCATAAACAGAAAGGGATATTCTTATCGACTTATGGAAACAAGATGACGTTATCTTCCAGCCGTAGTCCATTGGAATATGGTTATGGTGCAGATGTTCGTTATGCTGCTATCCAAGCAGGCATGACATTAGCAACGTTAGAAAATCAAAATATGACCGCGAATCTTGGTCTTTTAGGCACATATGGAAAGCTTTCTTTTGCGCCAAAGGATATGGAAGGTTCTGACAAAAGCATACTAGATAAATGGTTCTTTACGGCATATGGGAACCTCCACCATGACAATGGTCTCTATGTTAATGCACTTTTCTCTTACGGCATTTTAAACGGACATATTACAACAGCCCTTATCGGCAACACCACAGAGTTAAACAATACGGATACATTAAATATATCAGCTACCGTTGGACAAAAACTAGCAACTGGTATTGAAGGGGTGTCCTTTGAACCACAAGCACAACTTATTTATCAACACATTGCATTTGGCACTCTTTCAGATATTGATGGCTTCCAAGTTAATATAAAGACCCCTCATCAATGGTTGGTCCGTATTGGAGGGCGTTTAACGAAAACAATGCTTCCCATTGAAAAAGATCGTGTTCTTTCTTTTTATGGTAAATTGAATGTCATCAAAGCTTTTGGTGAAAAGCGCACTATCAATGTTATTGAATCTTTCTATCTCGATTCTATGGGCTCTTCCCTTGAAGGTGGGCTTGGCATTAACGCGCAACTTTCTAAAAATATCGCACTTCATGCTGACGTTAATTACCAACATAAACTTCAAAAAGCTGGTGTCTCTGGAATTAATTTTTCCGGTGGAATGCGTTATCGCTTTTAGAAATCTTAGCTCTCTATTTTGACGCATAAGCAGCGCTGAGATGAAAACAGTGCTGCTTATATTTTACTACATTACAAAAATTGTAGTGTGTCAAAAAGTGGTTCATTTTTAGCAAAACAAAAAAATATCTTAAGGAACATCTCTATGCATAAGAATCTTTTATGTACAGCCGCTTGTGCTTTGTTTTTTTCTTCTTTTAATTTTACGTCTACCAGTACCGCTTCTGGCTTAAACCCTCAAACACGCCATACCATTGATTTAATAAACACACCAACACAAGCATCGAAAACGACTCTTAACACATCCGCAAAAGCTCATGTGAAATTACCCATAAAAGTTAGGAGAACCGCTACCGCTGATACCGAAAGCACCTCTAAACTTACAGATAATGAAGCAGCCGCAACTTCTGCTTCTCTTGATTTGGCAGAAAAAAGAACAATTCTTACGCCACAAAAAGAAAGCTCTTTAGTCATGCCTATCGCGATGTTTTCTGTCGGTTTTTCTGATGTCAACAATCAAAATATCTCGTTAGACAATATGCAAATAACAATGTTTGAACCCAAAGATCATCCAGAGAGAGGCGTTTTCTTATCCACTTATGGCAATAAGAGCACCTTTTCTTCCAGCATTCAAGCAAAACAAGATGGTGTTCAAGCAGATATTCGCTATGCTGCATTTCAAGCAGGGGCAACATTAATAGCGCTAAACGATCAAAATATCAGCAGCAATTTTGGTCTTTTCGGAACATATGGGAAATTGTCTTTTACTCCTAAAAACAAAGAAAGCTCTCATAAGAAAATGCTTGATAAATGGTCACTCACCGCATATGGAAATATTCAACATGACAGTGGCCTCTATGCAAGTGCATTTCTCTCTTATGGAATTTTCAAAGAAAATAACACCACAGCTTTCATCAAACATACCTCAAAAGTAAATAATAGTAAAACATTAGGGGCCGCTGCAACTGTTGGTCAAAAACTGTCAACCAGTTTGAAAGGTGTAATCCTAGAACCGCAAGCACAACTTGTTTATCAGCGTCTCATGCTTGGCTCTTTCTTAGATGACGATAACTCTAAAATAGACATAAGCAAACCTCATCAATGGTTGCTCCGTATTGGCGGACGTTTGACGCAAAACAAAGGCCATGCCCTTTCCTTCTACGGCAAACTGAACGCGATCAAAACTTTTAGTGAAAACCTTCCGCTTGCTGCTATGGGATTTTTAATCGAAGGTGGTTTTGGTATTCAAGCGCACTTATCTGAAAATATCGAGTTTCATAATGATCTCAGCTATCAACATAAATTTAAAAAAGATGGCATATCTGCAATAAATATTTCCGCTGGAATGCGTTATCACTTTTAAAAATACTGGTATTCCTATCTTGAAATATAAAGCACTCTCATTATGTTTCGTTTTGTCTCTTACAAAAGAAACATAATGAGGTCAAAGTTTTATCTTTTATGAGAGAGGGGAAATATTTAGGAATACATCCATATGAAAAAAAGTTTTTTACTATACACAGTTTCTGGAGTTCTGTTTTATTCTTCCACCAGCTTGTCTTATGCTCTTCATGATACGAATGCACAACCTACGATAGATCTCCCGTCTCCACAACCCGCTCATTCAAATGCATCATCTTCATATCCACCTTTAACATCTAGCTCTACAAGAACGATCATAACCCCTCTTGTTACAAAGAGTGAATCTACAACGCCTACTCCTACGAGCACTCTACCTTCCACAACCCAACTTGAAGGAAATTTAGTTGGAAATACAATTTCTTCTTCAAAACAAAACTCTGATCTTAGCCAAGGAAGTACACAAACATCAAAGACTAAAGTGGCAAAAGGTGTACAATCTAACCCTACAGCCACACAAGATATTCTTACACAATCTCCAACGACAGAAATAGCTCCAACAGCAGGAATGGAAGCAAAATCTAGAAGACGTTCAGGTGTTCTCACCTCTTCTACAGACTCTTCCAGAAAAAAAATGCCCGAAAATTCTGTTGTATCATCACAGTCAGAACCTCCACAACCTGCACCCAGTTTACGACCAACACTTACAAACTCAGAACCTATAAGAGTGGAACTTACAAAACCAACAACAGAGCTATCGCCAACGCCTAAAGAACCAGAACTCGCACAGCCAATATCTTTAAGACCAGAAACTGGAAAACCAGCATTATCGGTACCGCCAAAATCTGTAAAACCAGCGCCCGTACAATCTGCCTCTGCACAAAAAATATCTGAAAAATCAGAGCTTGAAAAACCAATATCACCAATAAAACAACCTGAAAAGTCTACACAAATTGAGGATATAAGCTCTAGAGTTGAGGCTGAAAACGGTAAGACCATAACGCTACATAACAAAAAAATTCAAGACAATGGTTTTGCTGTACATGCAGAGGGAAATAATTCAAAAGTCAACATGATAGGGGGAACAGTTGATGCGCGTTTTGTTGCATTGAGTGTATCAGATGGTGGAGAAATTGATGCTACAGGTATTACTGTAACAGCAGAAACAGCTGGTTTGGTCAACATAGAAGGAACAATCAAACTGAAAGATTCAAGCGTACATGTCACGGGCAATCATGAAGCGGACGGTATTATTTTCCGCAACAATCCGTATAATGCCCCTAGAAAACGATATACACGCAATGCTGAAAGGAATGCCAACGCCGTTCAAGAACAAGATTTAGCCAATATTGCCGATAAAGTAACTCTAGAGAATACAAAGATTTTCGTTGAACATGGTAGGGGTATCAACCTTTATGGAATAAACATAAACGGTGAAGTCAGCCTTAAAAATTCAGAAATTCATGCCGATATTTTATTAAAAAATATAAAAAACGAAAATGCTTTCACAAACACCCTTACACTGGTTTCTAACCACTCTTCTTTAGAAGGTCGAGTAAAAACTTCTAAAGATAATAGAACTGTTTTTGATCTAAAAGAGGGGACGAAATGGCTTTTAAAGGCGAATAAAAACGCTGGAAATAATGATAATGTTTCAGATGACCATGTACAGTTTGGTGTTGATGAAAAATCATACTCTAACCTTTCTGGATTGCGCCTTACAGATAGTGTCATTATGTTTGACAAGCCAATGGAGGGACATTACCAAACTCTGTTTATAGGACCTAATCTTCCGAAAGCAGATGGAACAGCTCATACAACAGCGGTTTATAGTGCAACAGGTGTTGCAGAAATTTATGTAAATACTCAATGGGATAAACATTCTCCTATCACGGAGCAACAGACCGATCGCATTGTGATTAATGGCGATGTCTCAGGCCGTACTGTTGTTCACATCAATCTCCAAGAAACAGATAAAAAAATAACCGATAGCTCTGCTGTTTGGGGAGAAGACATGGCGTCACTTCCTTTAGGGACACATGGGATTTCAATCATTCAAGTTTCCGGACAAGCAAACGAAAATTCCTTCACGTTATCAGGAAACTATATGACAATAGGGAAACAGCCTTATAAGTATGTACTTACAAGCTATAAACCTGGGACATCTCATGAGAGCCAAAATCTTTTTGGTAAGAACAGTAATTTCTGGGATTTCCGCTTACAGAATGCCTACATTGATAAGGATAAAAAAGTTCGAGCACTTTTACCACAGGTAGCAAACTATTTAACCATATCTAATACTTTATTTTCTGCTGGATTTACTGATGTAAACAATCAAAACACGTTGTTAGACAATATGCGAACAACAGTATTTGGGGCAGAAGACAATAAAAAGAATGGTATCTTTTTCTCTTCCTACGGCGAGAAAGTCACCTTATCTTCCAACCGCGATCCACTGCATTATGGTTATGGTGCTGATGTAAACTATACTGCTTTACAACTGGGTGTCATATTAGCCGCCTTGGAAGGCAAAGACATAAGCACACATTTTGGTTTTGTAGGAACATACGGGAAACTTGCCTTTACGCCAAAAGAGATGCAAGATTCTGAAAAGACGACACTTGATAAATGGTCTCTTGCCGCTTACAGCGGCATCCAACATAGCAATGGTATATATGTAAACACCCTTCTTTCTTACGGAAAGTTAAAAGGAAATATTACCACAGCTCTTGTTGGAAATGCCGCACAACTGGATGGTACGGAGATGCTTAATATATCTGCAACCATTGGTCAGAAATTAGCGACCAACACAAAAGGATTGGTATTTGAACCACAAGCACAATTCATTTATCAAAATCTCATGTTTGATATCTTCTCAGATGCCGATGGCTTAAAAGTAGACATGGGAAACCCGCATCAATGGTTGATGCGTATTGGTGGACGTTTAACAAAAACTATAATGGCTGTTGAAGAAAGTAAGGCTGTTTCCTTCTATGGTAAAGTAAATGTTATCAGAGCTTTTGGTGATGGAAAAACAATAAAAATTGCTAATACCTTTCATGTTGATCCTACCGGCTCTTCAGTTGAAGGAGGCATGGGGGTGAATGCATATCTTTCTCAAAAAATCGTACTAAACGCCGATATCAGCTATCGGCAAAAACTGCAAAAAGCCGGTGTATCTGGCACCAATTTGTCTGGCGGGATACGTTATCGTTTCTAAAGCAGAAGCTAATTTTAATTTAAATAAAATGGCAGCACAAAGTGCTGCTTTTTTATTTAAACTTATATTTTTTAAATTCTCAAAAATCATTATCACATTAAAGAAGATTTTGACTTATAACTTTTCTTTTGCATATTGAATAAAAAACTGAATACCATAGCATTCTCTCATCAAAACACCCCATGCATAAAGTTTTATGTCTTACACCACACCTCAAGCGATGATGTTTTTACAGCACAACAGAATAAGCATTCATGCGGATTTAAAAAAGTTAGCCCCTTCTTCGCTGTAGACGCTCCATTTATTTTAGATGATGTACATTTAATATACCTGCTATAAAAACTTGCTATCTGTTATAAATTCTTAAAAGCGTGTTTTTCCTCTAAAATCTCAATGCCACACCAACTCCACCATAAGACAAAATATTGATTTATAAAGATTGTTCATTGTTTTGCATGTTAAATGAGAATCCAGAATAGCGTAAGATCCTTTCATTTCAGACATGTTCCATGTTGAATCAACCAAAATCATGTCTCTTGCAAGTTACAAGCGGGAAGAGCCCTTGTGGATAAAAAACTATTAAGAAAGGATTAAAAATGCCCCTGATGAACCGTCTCAAGTGCCAAGAGCTGTAGCAACACCCACGAGCTGGCAAATATGCACCAGCTTACTCCTTTATGAAGCGTAAAAATCGTGGTGCTCTATAGATTTACCGTTATACCATTCACGGACACCACCGTGAAATGGGATTGGGTGCCTTAAGAGATGTTTCTTTAAAAAAGCACGTGAATTGGCAACACAATGACGTTCTGTTTTACATGAGGGGCGCGTGCCCCCATTAAAGAACGAGAGAAACTGAAGCGTGAAATAATGCGTGATCTTCATCATTTAACAGATAGTGCTTTAGATGCTTTTGAACAAAATAAAGCTAAATTAAAGGATGGTGGTACAGAGGAAAGCTGATTTCTAGCCCTTTATTCTTTCCCAATAAGATCGCCTCCCCATTTAAAATATTACGCCAACAAAGATATAAGCAATCTATTCACTCAAATCTGGATGCTCTCTCCAATCTGGCATACAAAAACTAAAAACAGCAGAAGAAAATATTAAACCGCTTTAATTTTTGTCTCAAACATATAGATTTAAACAACTAACCGCTTCATATCACCACACTTCAAAGGACAGTGCTCTATAAGGCTTATAGGCAATATTCATCACATACTCTCAAAAGACTAATGCATAAAACCTTATATTACCATAGCTCCAAGCAAGCTGTTTTTAAGGCATCACGGGCTGGTCTAAATATTCCCTTGATCGCCTCCCTAAACTAAAAAATGAAGCTCCCTATTAACTCAGTCTGCAAACAATACTCCGTAAATATTCCCCCTTCTCTTAGTCCTCTCCCAACTAGCTTCCCACAGCACGCAGTTCACATCACTACACCTTAAAAGACACTGTTTTAAGAACAGCGTTTTACAGTACAACAGGATAATAATTTAAATACCCAAATGCGCTTAAAACAAGTCTACTCACTAAACGCATTATTTATCCAAATAAACTGATCTACCTAATCATTGTCATCACTTAGAACAGCCAATATTCATCAGATTTGAATCATTCCTCTGTTTCTTTTACGCGTCCAGATAATTGCATAGCTCTAGAAAGATCATTAACTGCATTTAAATGCGTCTGAAGCAATTCACTATTACGCTGTAATTTTTCTTGTAAATCAGACAACAAACTTTCAACTTCATGCTCAATATCTTGATTCATGTAGCGCTTCACATCGCTCATGGATTTATTAAGATCACGCAAACCACGTATTTTACATAAATTTATTTCTTCGTAATCTGGAACACCACTGCTCTCTAGCATATTGCTTTCATAATCAACAACTTGAGCTAATCCTTTAACAGCAGCAACAAATTTTGTCATCGCCCAATCACGATCAATAAGATTATTATCAAGAACTTTTGCTTTTGATGCAAAACTATCATCACCATATTGCACTACAGACATTTTTACTTCCCCTTCAACACTCTTGTTCAATCTTTCAAATGAGGGAGATTAAACAGGTTCTCTTCAATGCTGATACACTCAATAAAGCTCGTGGTGCAAACATCGCTCAAACAACAGCACGACAATCCTTCAAAGCGTATACCACTTCAACTTTCAACGCATTCTCTCAAGTATTTTTCTTGTTTGCTCCAAAACCATCATTACGGCTATACTAATTCACCAAAACGCTATAAACTTAAACCTTACGCAGCAATATCGAAAGTTCTACATTTGCTCTGTCTATTTTGGTCTATTTCGCCTTGCCGATTTTATCTTTGCCTATTTCGTCACCAGCATGCCTTCAACAGAAAACAACAACGCTCTCACGAGAACTTTGTCCATAAAAAGACCACCTGCCGACAAAAACCCACAGCATATCTCGCAGCATATCAAAGACTTAAGCTCATTAAAAATTTCAGCATTTTAACGATAGCAGCATCTTACCCTCCATAACCTTATGGCTTTTTTTGCACCTAAACTTGCATACCTTCCGGCACCCCATAAGATGGCACCCTACAAAATTAGTTGCACCCATTCAAAAAGACACACCCTCCCCCATGCTCCTTCTGCACATATGCAGTACTTCGCATAAAAAACAAAAAGAATGCTCTTTTGAACAGATTAGCCATACAGCAATATTAAAAAAGACATCTTAAAACAGCTAAACAGCTATCAATCTCCCTTTTTTTAATTATCATTCGCTTTTCTTTGCAATGAACGACTATATAAGATTTTTTGAACCTTTTCAAGAGTTTCTTAGCCAATCAATTCGATACGTCTTCAATTGCATATTCACGCGCTTGTTTTAAAGAAACATCTCTTAAGTGTACCCAAGCCTATTTCGCGCCATAACCCATGAATAATATAATGATAAATCCCCCATGACATGTATAAAATCCATTGAGCACTGTCCATCTTTACGCTTAATAAAAGAAGCAAGCCAGCACACCATCACATATTTTGCTAGCCCCTCATGTTGCGATATCCTTGACATTTAAGTGCGGTTCAAAAAGCATGCCTTTCTTGTACAGTTTCGCTCCGCATGGACCCTCCCCACTTGTAACTGCAAAAGACATGGTTTTGGTTGATTAAACCTAGAGCAGATTTGGAATGAAAAAATTTTACGGTATTCAGGACTCTAATTCAAGTTGAATAACGATAGATTATCATTATAAATCAAAATATTATCCAATGCATAATGCTTAACGCTCCCCACATTGATATTTTCAGAATTTCCACAGCATCTTCCTATAGGTTATTTCACTCCATAACACAGTTTGCTCTTAATATCGCGGCTTTACATGTGCTACTGGTATAAAAACATAGAAACAATCATTTTATAATAAAGGTACAATTTTTGTTACGAACTTTCTCTCATTTTCAACCTTCTAAATGCAGCTCTTCTCTTTCATACTCATCACATTTCAAATCTATCCCATGTTGAATAAATTAAATTTACTTGTTTGCACATCACAAACAACGCCCTGATGTGTTGATAAAATACACTGAAAGAAAAATGCCTCTTATGAACCGTCTCAAATGCCAAGGGCCATAGTAAACATTGGAAGCAAGCGTACGATGACAGTGACTTGCTATTTCATAAGTGTAAAGATGGTAGCATTCTATAGATTTTTATATTATTCAAATTTTATATTATTTCACGAGAGCTTTACTGTTATACCATTTACGAGTGTCATCGTAAAATGTTTGTCGTGTGCATTGAGAGATGTTTTCTTACAAGTACATAAATATGCAATACAAATATATTAATATACAACATAAGTATATTTCGTTTGGAACGTTCTGTTCTTTTGTGCAAAACATGCCCATTAGAACAGCATTAACCAATCTTACTATGAGATAAACGATCAGAAAACATTTTTGTCTTCTTCTGTGCACCTTAAAGGACAAAGATCTTAACTCAATCTGCTCTGTACGCAGTCCGAATTTTTGTCAAGCAATCTTCTCTTAACTTCCTACTCATGTGAGTCACTTAAACGAAAGGCTCAATAAATCAACCTACGAATATTCATCGCACACTAAAAAATACTTAAACGTTACAAGAAAACTTATATGCCTTATATTACCGCTATAAATGATAGTGTTTCATAGCATAACAGGATAAAAAAGTTTTCTGCAACACAAAACCTACAAAATCAATTAATATTCTCTTTAAAACTTTCTTTTTTAAGATTTACAGTGCTCTAATTCCTCAAGCCTTTACAAAAAAGGAACGATTTTAAGCTTGCCTAATATATTGTATCAACATATACTACGGTTTGTAACATATTGTTATTCATAAAACCACCTCAAAAAGAACAGAAAGAGGTTTTTATGGCTGATCTCGTAAAAGCCGCAGTGCTTTATTCAACCTTGATTATCACCATGAATGCTTTTGTTGTTATTTTAGTTCTCGTAATAGAAATATACTAAACATACTCTCTTGGCTTTTTGTAATTTGCGCAAACGATCATTTTAATTTTACATAAGATCAAAGCGAAATTTTAACTCTACAGATAAATTACACACCTAATTTCAAACATCGCTTGCAACTATTTAAGTGTTAACTCTGCTTTTTGTATGCATTTTTAACCATCAGTTTCCATCTTTTCACGCTACTTGAATCTCAACTTCATTCCCGCCTTAAAGAACTAAATTTTCTACCAGATCCGATCTGTAAATAATTTGTCTCCTTATTGAGTAAGTTCCTCTTGCTTCTCCCCTTCAGGGCATATCACAATTCTAAAGGAATATTTCAAGAAGCTTATGATAAATCCATTGAACACCATCATCATACACTTGCGAGGGAATAAACCAGCACCATCACATACTTTTCCAGCACCAAATGTTGCAACAACCTTTAATCCTTGAGATAGTTCATAAAAGACATTTTTACTTCTTTCTTCAACAGTTTTTATCCACACGGCTCTCCATGCTTGTAACGTGCAAGTAGATGGTTTTAATTGATTCAACCTAGAACAGATTTTGACGAGATCCTTATTCAACATAAAATAATTAAATTATTTTTATAAATCAAAGTATTATTCAAAAAACAACTCATACATAAAGTTTTGCATGAGCTCCACCACTCAACATAATAATATTACAACACAATTAAAATAAAAAATAACAAGGAAAAACCTTACAAACTCAGAAAAGAGAGGGGGAAAATGAAAAGATATGGAGAGCGCTCAATTCCTCACACATCCAGCAAAACCGTCCTAGCAAAACTGCCTCACGTCTTAACTAATGTTATAATATTCTCAAATCAAAAGCAATTTTTTAAAAATATTTTGAGAAAAACATTTAAGTATAAAACGATAATAATTCCATTCAGAATATTTTTCTCTTTATTAAGACAGAGAAAAGTAAATTCCAAACAAATGTTTCCTCCCAATTTTTCCGAAATTAGCCGCAACACTTAAAGCCGGTCTTAGTGTGATGAAACATTTATTTGTGATGAACGCAGAAAAACACCCCAAAGGTAGATTCAATCTCATGTTTTAAATACATGCGACCAAAACATTAAACAATCAGCACATAGTTTGAAAAATTAGCAATGACACGTAGCAACTCATTCGGATGCAATACTATCACAATTGAAAGCACTTTTTGGCTGGACAAATAGACAGTATAGCATCCGTTTACACAAAGAGTACAGATCGTAAACGGCTAATTCTTGAAGCCATCAAAAGGCTCTCTAAAAGTTAGAGAGAGCCTAAAAAACGTAATAGAATCAACAATTAACCAATTCCTTATTGATAGAATAATTTATTGAATTTTATGTTTTTAATTAATGCCAAACATAAGTTCCATATACGCTTGTCTGGCATGTTGACAATTTTTAGATTTCTTTATAGACGATGGATCCATCTTTTCACACTTTTTTACCCACTCTTCGAGTAATGTTTTATCTTTCTTGAATTCCGCCACGCTGTGATTTTTTTCGCAAGCAGCAAGGACAAGTCCAGTACAAAGCAGCACTGCTGTAATAATGACTTTATTCATGATTTAATTCCCTTCCTTTTTATCTTCAGTTTTTTCTTGGTCATCCTTTCCAGAACCGAAAACTCCCCATTTTTTACGAGTTTCTAATTCAGCTTTTTCTGCGTTTTTACAATTTTGAGAATCAAAACTCCCTGCAATAAAACATTTCTCTAACCACTGATTGAGTAATTTAGGATCTTTCTTAAAATCTGCTACGCTATAGTTTTTCTCGCATCCAGCAACAGCAAGTCCAGCACAAAGCAGCACTATTGTAATAATGGCTTTATTCATAAATAAATTCCCCTTTTTTCAAATTTACAAAGTTTAGGACACAATTTAGGGTTCCATTAAATTTGTACATTCGGTTCATTGGTGCATTTTCAAAAATTTTAAAATCGACTTCTGTACGCAATTTTTTCCAACCTATGATGATAAATCGCGTACAAAGAAAAACACCGCTATCAATATATTTTTATGATTTAATTGTTGTCCTGCTTTTTTTCAGTTTCATTCCCTTTTTTGCCACTTTCACGAAGTTCCTTTGCAAGATTTCTATAATGCTCTTGAAAAAGCTCCATATCGGCTTGTATGACATTTTGACAATTCTTGGTTGCAAAAGCAGAGGTCCCGATTTTATCGCATTTCTTTCCCCATTCTTGCATCAATTTTTTATCTTTCTTAAATTCCTCAACACTGTAGTTTTTTTCGTGAACCAACAGTAACAAGCCCCGTGCAAAGCAACAGCGCTGTTATAATGATCTTGTTCATGATTTAACCCCTCTCTTTGTTTTATATTTTATTAACAATATCTTTGGATTCACATCCCCTCCTATATTGTGACCTTGCGTCTAACTTTCCTTTGCAAATACGCAAACTTGCAACGCAAACATGTTAAATCATGAAAACTGCTTTTATTTATCAGACTTGCATTTGTAGCATTATCTGCACGGCTGCTCTTTGTATTTGAAGTATTTAAACTTCAGCAGTAATTTTGATATCTTGGCATTTTTCAAAAACCACTTCATCATGAGAAGTCGCACAAAATCTTATCAAAAATTCGTAATGCCTATATCCATTGCAAATTCCCTGCAAAAGAAAGAATACACCTTTTAACCAACTGATTGCGCTCTTATCATTTCTTAAACCACCGGAAAAGAAAGAAAACTTTAAGTCCCCCTGCACTTTTTAAATGCCAATAGAAATGCTAAAAAAGCGATCTTATACATTATCAATTGAAGCAAAAAAGCCTATTTCCTTGCGTACCATTACGACTGGCATTAACTATTTAAGACTATAAAATCATATAAATGTAAGAAATACTGTCTATAATATGCTCAATGACTTCTTTTGTTTATTAGGAAAACTTATAGCGCGCCAATATCAGTAAATTTTACTTATTTATATCCCCCCTTTATAAACATGAATATAATTTAATAAAATAAATCGCTGCATAACAGAAAAAAATAATCAACGCTACTCTTAATTACATTATTTACGCATGTATTAAGTGAAATAAACAAAGAAATAACCTGACGTTTAAAATCATTATCAAGAAAATTTTTATGGAAGAATAAACTTATCTATTCATCTAGCGGATAAGATAGCGATATAAGATCACAAGTAGTATGATGATTATCATACTTATAGGGAAAAGTTTGAAACGGAGAATTTTTCGCAAACTCATAGCTCTTTCATGAAATGATACAGAACCTTATGAAAAACAACTTAAATGAAGCAGCCCTCGTGAAAAAAGAAGGGAGATTTTATCATTATTAACTTCGTATAAAAACAAATGATATCATCTCTAGAAAAAGTATTCAAACCAACGAAAACTTATTATCATATATCACTTTTTACACTTTTCCGTATTTTTGTGAAAGCAATTCGCGCACCTCATCGGCTATTTTAGTTCCACGACTTGCACAACTTACCTTAATCAATCGATGCAAACTTTCTGGTATATCAATCGTGAGGCGCTTCATACCTCCACTCATGCTCCCTTTGGGGCTTCCTACCCATGCATCTGCTGTTAAAGGAATTGATTTATTCGTTGGTTTCGTGCCGATTTTAATTTTTTTATTCATCGCGCTAACTCCTTGATTTCCGCTGCAACAGCTTCAATCTCTGCTGTTGCTGGTCCTTGCTTATCAACTTCATAAACCGCCTTCCCCTGTGCTGCTGCTTCTGCAAAAATCACGCGCTGCGCAACGCTAGAAGAAAGAACATGCACGGGGTATATGCCAAGAGCTTCGTTCACATCACGCCCTATCGCTGTATTGACTATTTTACGATTAATAACAAAAGCAGATTCAAGATTTTCTTTATAAATACGTGCTTCGTCAATCAGCTTTACAATTCCATCGGCTGCCCAAATATCATAGGGACTAGGCAAAACAGGTATAAGCACCAAATCCGAAGCCATAAGAGCACTACGAGCAAGATCAGTCACACGTGGAGGACCATCGATAATAATATGATCATAACCATGACCAATCTGTGTAATCTCTTTGTGAACCGTTGCACGTGGTAAACCAATAACCGAAAACAAAGGTGCATCTTCACGCGCTGCAGCCCAATCCAATGCGCTCCCCTGTGGATCAACATCAATAAGCAATACCCGTGCACCGGTACGCGCAAAACTGGCCGCAAGATTAACACTCAACGTAGTTTTTCCTACGCCTCCCTTTTGATTCAAAAGTCCAATGATCATTTATTACGCCTTTCAGCATTATCGTTTTTACGATTATACAGAAAGTAATAAAAGAAGCAAGCATCCAATACGTGCAAAATAACCATTTCTCCTATTTTTAGGATAAAACGACAGCCCGCAATTTTGTCTTTATAATATTCTTTTAGCATAAGAAAAAACATTATGAAGATGATGTTTTTGAGAATAACAAAAATAAATCTAAACAAGAGACACGATCTTCTTCCCCCACCCTAAAACGAAGATTCTTACATCCATGTCGATCTGTGAACAATGCTCTGTAAATGATCCAGCTTCTTATCTCGCGCCTGCCATTTGGGCTTCTCCCTTCATGCAGTCCACTTAATGCAACTCTACAAATAAACTCCACTCTGAATATACAACAAACTATAAGAAGCATTCATTGTTTTGCACGTTGAATGAGAGAGCCGAAATCAGGAAGATTCTCTCATTTCATGCCCTCTGATATTAAATCAATCAAAATCATGTCTCTTGTACGTTACAAGCGGGGCTAGCGTGTGGGTAAAAACTGTACAAGAAAGGATTAAAATACTTCTTATGAACTGTCTCAAGAGCCAAGGACTGTAGTAACATTGGGGACTGAAAAATATAACAATGGTACCAGCCTACTTCTTCATAAGCGTAAAGAGGGTAGTGATCAATGAATTTTATACTCTTATACGCTCGACAGGGTAAAATAGGCTTAAGAGAAATAAGGATACCTCTACCAAACGTGTGAACAAGCAACACAATGGAATGTCTATGCTTGGTAAACATAATAGATTATGCATAAAG
The DNA here is from genome assembly GCF_042194115.1 of Bartonella sp. MR90HLJMH. NCBI lineage: Bacteria > Pseudomonadati > Pseudomonadota > Alphaproteobacteria > Hyphomicrobiales > Bartonellaceae > Bartonella > Bartonella sp. MR90HLJMH. The sequence continues at coordinate 49,809 of NZ_JBHIMM010000009.1, read as the reverse complement.
ACCAAACAGCCGTCTTGCATAAGGTCGAATAACGAACATATTGCGGAGTGAGATATTTTGCATCTTACAGCTCATTTTCCCAAAATAGATCTTCTCGACAAAAAGAATATTTTTGTTAAGATACCATTGAAAAACTTACCTTCACTATGTTCTTTTATATACCAAACTAGGGGGGATCGTGAAAATCGTGCAATTGAGAATAAATAAAGATGAATTTACAACAAATTGAACCTGATATTTTTATCAGCGCCCAAATTAGCATAGAAAATATCAAAACATTGGCACAAGCTGGTTTTAAAACAATTATCTGCAACCGCCCCGATCACGAGGAGCTTCATCAACCTGACTTTTCTAGCATTAAAACGGTCGCAAATGAATATGGCATAAAAGCCTATCACATTCCCATTTCTCCTCCAACTATAGAACAGTCAGCTGTTGAAGCTATGCAAACAATTTTAAAAACCGCCTCTCTGCCTCTTCTCGCTTATTGCCATCACGGAGCACGCTCGCTGCATCTTTATCGTTTAGCGCGTCTTTAAACACAGATTTCATACGCTTCCTCCTCGCCTTAAAAGATAAAGACTCTTAAATACACATCGATCTGTAAAAAATAATCTGTCAATAATCTTTGTCTTGCGCTTTCCACTCAGGCTTCCCACTTCATAAGACTCTACACGCAAACTTTGCTGTTAAATATACAACAAACATGCACACCTGAAGCCATAAAAATGCATGAAAATTCATATGATGATCAAGGAAATCTATTTTCACCTCACCTTTTATCACTGCTTCACCTTCTTTGTCTCTCCCTTTACCAGTACGAGCTCATTCGTACACCATAGACACCTAAAACAACAGTAAAGCCACTAAGAAAACCCCATATTCCGTATAAAAGGCATGCAGAATATTTTATAAAAAATCCGTAAGCCATAATCTATGGTTAATTGCAAAATATTGATTTATAACAATTAATTATTTTGCACGTTGAGTGAGAAACCCTAATACCATAAAATTATCTCATTTTAAGTCTATTTATAGTGAATCAATCAAAAGCGTGTTTCTTGTATGTCACAAGCAGGAAGAGTTCGTATGAAATAAAACGAGTTAAGAAAAATCCCTCTCATAAACATAAACGCTCTCAAATAGCCAAGGCTGTACAACACTGAAGGCTTGTCAATATAACTGATGATACCGGATTGCTCTTTTATTAGACATAAAGATGATAGCGCTCAACGGAGCTTGCAAGATACCATTCATGAGTGCCATCATGAAAATGGATATAGGAAGCGTTGAGAGATATTTCTTTAAAACAGGCGCGTAAATTAGCAACACAAGTATATTCCAGCATTTTATTTTACCTGTAGAACGTGATTATCCTATTCAAAAAACAACAAAGCCTGAAACTGTTATTTTCATGATTTAAGAGATATTGCTCTAGACACTTTTGAAAGTGGCAAAGCCGAATTTAAAAAAGACAGTCATCTGGACTGATTTCCCCCTTTATAACTTCATATTTTTCCCCAATAAGGCTGTAGATTGATTTCAGAGATTATCCAAATGAATATAGGCAATAGGGCTGTCCCCATCTGGTATACAAAAGCTGTAACAGCAGAGAGAGCACTAAAGCGCCTTAATCTTTGTCTCAAACATACTGCTCGCGTTGAGGATTGCTAAAGCAAAAGTTTTATGAGAAAAGCAACAAGACATTATTGGCTTTGCATTTTCATATCCTTACAAGACTGCCTTGCCGTTACATTATAGGCGTTATATTTGTGAAGGACAAAGGAGATATATGGACAGTTCTTTGCTTGAGAATCTGAAAGATTTACGTATTACGACAACCAAATTGTGCCTTTATCAATCAAAAGCATTAAAAATTTTTGAAACAAGTACACCTGCTTTCTCACAATGATTTCTTTTTATCTGCAATCGATCATAGTCTCCTTAATGTAGATTTCCTATCACAATATACGAGAGAAACGAGACTTAAAGCATTTTCCATCAGCTTCATTCTCGTTTACGTGATTGGTTAGCACAAAGCCGCTGCTGACCACCGCTCTACTTCACGAGGCTCAACAAACGAACCTTTTTTTTAATATTCATCATATGATACTAAATATCACATGCGTAAGATTTTACATAAACCCAATCCCATCATAAAAGACGATATGTCATAATAAAACAAATTAGAAAAAAGAGACCATAAACTTTTGAAATAAAAGAGTTATCGATTAAATTTTATCAAACTATAAGCTTAAAATCGCAAAAAATTTTAAAAACAGCCTTTCTCTCTCTTCACGTCTATTATTGCCAAATAGGCTGAGGCTTATTCTTTACTGCATCTTTTATGATGGGTTTTAACGGATCAGAAAGAAACAAGCAGTAAACTTTTGAATGACAACAAAAGCCATAAAATGAACTTTGAAAAAGATAATGCCAAAATCAGATATTCAGATATTCGATTCTCCCTCTCAACAACGGAAACAACATATATTCCACGATGTTTTGGAATATATCTTTGTGATTATAATCACTTTAAGTGCTATTTTTACAGCTCTTTTATCTTTTGCAGATAAGTTTAGGGCATATTTTTAAAAGTAAGCAGCCTATCCAACTTTGATAATGGTTGTGCTATCTTTAAAATTTCTTTTGCTTTTTTTTCATCACGGTGCATTTGCGCAATCAAAGGTTCAAGCCCATCAAATTTTTCTTGTCCTCGCAAAAACTGGAAAAAAGAAACGGTACAGCTTTCCCCATAAAGGTCGTCGTTAAAGTCAAACAAATAGGTTTCCAAAAGTGGCGCACCATCTTTAACAACCGTTGGACGACAACCAAAGCTTGCAACACCATCATACAAAACACCGTTCGCACGACGTAAACGCACCGCATAAACACCATGAGCCAAACGAACTTGGGAAGGCAACATTTGATTGGCGGTAGGAAATCCCAAAAGACGTCCAAGTTTATCGCCTTGAATAATATTGGAGCATACCCGATAGTGATACCCTAACAAATGAGCTGCTTTGTCCACTTTTCCTTGTGAGAGAAGCTGCCGAATAAAACTAGAGGAAATAATCAACTGTTGTGAATCTTGAAGACGCGAAACGCAAGGAACTTGCACAACCTCAAATCCATATTTCTCTCCCCTTTGGCAAAGAAGCTGCACATTTCCACTTTTCTGATGACCAAATTGAAAATTTTCCCCTGTCACCACAACTGAAACATCAAAAGCCTGTTTTAAAATCGATTTGATAAATTCATCCGCTGAAAGCGTGGCAAAGTGCGCATCAAAGGGCTGTTCAATCACACCATTAAAGCCAAGGACTTTAAAAATTTCAGCTTTTTCAGCTGCCTCTGTCAAACGATAGACAGGAGCTGAACGTTGAAAAAAACTTCTTGGATGTGGTTCAAAGGTTAAAACAACTGCTGGTTTCTTTTTTATCTGCGCGAAATCAAGCGCTTTTTGCAACACCATCTGATGTCCGCAATGAACACCATCAAAATTTCCAAGTGCCAACACGGCTCCCCGCCAAGCCGAGGGAAACATGTGAGTCCCCTGAAGACGCAAAAAATTAGCCATTACTGAAGTGCCCACATGATTGCTTGTGGTTTATAACCATGACGTTCAAGAAAAGAATGCAAAGCTTGCTTATCCACCACACCATTTTGCGCATAATCATAATGATGAATCCCCCCCATAATATAAAGGGCATCAAGACCAAAATGAGCCGCCCCCTTAATATCCGTCAAAAGACCATCACCAATAGCTAAAACTTGACTTTTTTCCACAATTCCACGAATGTTTTGAAGTTTTTCAAAGGCACACTCATAAATAGGCGCGTGAGGTTTTCCAGCAATGCGTACTTCCCCCCCTAATTGTTGATAAAGACGCGCCAATGCACCAGCGCACCAAAATTCTTTATTTCCATAATGGACAATCACATCAGGATTAGCACAAATAAAAGGTAAATTCCGCGCCCGCATGCGAAGAAACATCTCCTCATAAGCAGAGGGTTCTTCGTCAAAATCTTCAAGAAAACCGCTGCAGACGACAACAGAAGCCTCCCATTCTTCAACAAATTCACACTCTAACCCTTCAAACAGCACCAAATCACGTTGTGAACCAATAAAAAAAACTTTACGCGGAGCTGTCCGAATGAGATCGCGCGTTACATCCCCTGAAGTGATAATGGCATCATAATAGTCACGATGAACATTCATGCTTTGTAATTGAGCAGCAACATCTTCCCGTAGCCGAGGAGAATTGGTCAATAAAATAACATTTTTTCCCATTTGTCGAATTTTATACAATGCTTTCAACGCTGGTTCAAATGCATGTACACCGTTATGCACAACACCCCACACATCACAAAAAACAGCATCATAATGCGTTATAATAGTCTCAATATGGGTAAGTTCATTCATGGTGCACCTATCTTTATTTATCATTTAAAGCTGTCTTTTATTTCAAAACTACTTACCGAAAGATAATACTTGTGTCATCTGCTTTCTCAAACCATATTCCAACTTTGCATCGCTTATAGCAATCATAAGAAATGACAAAATAAATAAGTTATCGTTAAGTTGTGCAAAATTCTAAAACGCTTTATATCAAAAGCTTATCATTCCACAATGCTCATTTTTCTCATAAAAACTTTAATTCTCACAATAACTGCGTTGATACAGTTTTTTATCTAAAACACGCACATTCTTAAAAACGAACAAAAAAACTCCTTAAAAAAACGCTTCCTTAAGTATAGAATTATTGATTTATAATAATAATTTATTATTCATACATAATGAGAAACCAAAATATCTTTTCTCATTTCAAATCTGTTGATATTGAATCAATCAAAACTTTTCGCTTGCACATTATAAGCAGGATGAGCGTATAAATAAAAACACGTGAAGAGAGAAAAATAGCTCTTATGCTCCCTTTCAAAGGTAAAAACTGTCGTAATATTTTAGACTGACAAAGAGTATGTGCCCTCCAAGCATCTTTTTTTCAGTAAAGATAGAAATATAGCTTTTATCCCATTCATCGAAGCTTTTACGTTATACACTTTACGAAACGCCATTTGTGAAATGGGCGCTAACATTGAGAAATATCTTCTCAAAACAAACATGTGAATATACAACAACCAAATCTATTCTGTTTTGATTTTATTTTGCATGAGGGCTCTTTACTCATAAAAGGTTTCCCCTATCATCATGATATCTCAGACGCATCAAAACAAGCCATTTTGGTTATTGGTTAAGAACAGCACCATAGACGGTGCCTTGACCTTAAAAACCAAGGTTTACCTTTGAAAAAAGCGAATCTGAAAACGTGAGTTTAGTAAGAAAACCTTAAAAATTTGAAAGGCAAACAACCTCCTATTAAAAAAATCTATCCGTCTTAAGAAAAACTATTTTTATTGCCAATCTCCTAAAATTACTTTACTAATTAGAAAATGTATTGGTCGTATACGCAACGACCAATAGGGCCTTGAAAACCCGAAACCCTAGCGTAAAAATAAACCCAGTGTGTGGGTATCCCGGAATTCCGGGAGATTTTGCTATGTCCAGGTGCTCCAAGCACTAAAAGCAAAATGCTGACTAGGGTTCAGTGTTTTCAAGCTCCCGGAATACCAATGCGAGGGCGCTCGCAACCGGAGGGGGCAAATGCAAACTCAAAATCTTAATGTTGATCTTTTTGTAGGCAAAAAAATTCGCTTTAGGCGAAAAATGCTCAAAATGTCTCAAAAAACATTAGGGCATCATTTAGGTGTCACTTTCCAACAAATCCAAAAGTATGAAAAAGGCTTAAATCGCGTGAGCGCAGGACGTTTAAAGGAAATCTCCGATATATTGGATGTCCCTATTGCCTTTTTTTACGCTGATATCATCAAAAAAGAACATACCCCGTACCATCATGATGAAATTGTAGCGAGCAAAGAGGAATATTTGCTTTTAAAAAGTTTTAGAATTCTTACATCTGTCAAACAAAAAGCAATTTTAAAATTAATTTCTGATCAAAATTAAAACCTTTAAAAACATAAGTATAGGGTGCTACACGCTCTGTTCTTGGCTTCCTTCCCACACATCAAAGGATGCAAATCCCTCCTCAAACTGGTTGATACCCAATCCAACTTCTCAAAAACAGCTCCCTCTCGGCTTCACATTTCATATGGTTCCTTTCACAAAATTATACAAGAAAGCCCTCTCTTGAATATTCACTACACTCTCTTATCAAAACACCCCATGCATAAAGTTTTTATGCCTTACACCACACCTCAAGCGATATTGATTTATAAAGAGTATTCATTGTTTTGCATGTTAAATGAGAATCCAGAATAGCGTAAGATCCTTTCATTTCAGACCCGCTCCATGTTGAATCAACCAAAATCATGTCTCTTGCAAGTTACAAGCGGAAAGAGCCCTTGTGGATAAAAAACTATTAAGAAAGGATTAAAAATGCCCCTAATGAACCGTCTCAAGTGCCAAGGGCTGTAGCAACACCCACGAGCTGGCAAATATGCGCCGGCTTACTCCTTTATGAAGCGTAAAGATCGTGGTGCTCAATGGATCTACCATTATACCATTCACGGACACCACCGTGAAATGGGATTGGCTGCCTTAAGAGATGTTTCTATAAGACAATGCTATCCAGTTTTCTCATGATCATAATCCTCAATCTAACAAAGATGAAACAAACAATAGGATTGCAAATATGATTTTGGAAGCTCATCTGAAAGATGAAAAATGATAAAAATCTCCGCTATAAAATTTAAAGAAGCAACTATTCGTTGAACCGTAACTTCTTTATTTTAGAATTTTTATATAACACTTTACTGTTGAGTATGCATAACCGTTAAAACGCATGACCACGATCTATAGAATTAAGCTTTGGCGAGAAAAACATTTCAGTATCTGCTTGTAAAACATTTTGACAATTTTTAGATTCCTTAACAGCTTGTCCTGAAAGAAAACACTTCTTTCCCCATTCTTCCCTTAATTTTGCATCTTTCTTAAAATCCTCTACGCTATAAGTTTTTTCACACCCCACAGCGAATAATAGAGCCATGCATAATAAAATAATTTTTTTCATTTTATCCCTCTTTAAATACCTTATCTGTTAACATCATCCCCCAAATGAGTTTTAAATTTTCATACTGTATGAGAAGACAGCCTTACTATCACTTGCTTTCTTTCAAAGTGAACACTCTGAGTAAAATAATGCAAGAAGAACTCACGACAGCCATCGTATGAGTTTGTCATAAAATATAATGAGAAGAAAAAAGCCCAAACTGAGTAAAAATGACGAAATTAGAAGGCGCACTAATGTTTTTGTCCAACTGATTTCAATAGTGACATTGCGATAGGAACCGCGCCCCGCGCCCTATAGAAAGCCTATGAGCATTATAATACTTAAGTATCACGATCAATAGACTACAAAGCTATTACAAAAAAGTATGAGCTCTTTTCACCTATTTGTATGTTGATTATTGTTTCCCCCATCAAATGCTTAAATAAAAACGTCTTGTGATATATAGAAACAATCAACAATGCAAATCATTTTTACGAAGATTTCTTCGTGTAGCGTCTGTTTGAAATCCATCTTTTCGAAGTCTGAGTTTAGAAGCAGATAATTATGAAAGCTTTTCAAGGAATTAAACAGATTGATCACTTTTAAAGAAGTAAAAAAACGTGATCCAATCTTGAAGACAAAATTCTAATGAAAAAAACTTTTGCTATGAATTCTTTTAAGGCACTGTAAAATATTCTATCCGTTATATCAAATGTTACGCCATTTTGGGATCTATTCATTTTTCACTTTTATCAACTCCACTCTAGAAATCCATTTCTTGAGCGTTTTTTATCGTCTCATTTTCTCCTTCAAACACAAATACTCAAAAATGCTTTGCCACTAACAATGACATTTTCCTGCTTTTATAAAACACATAAGTAAAAATAGAGGAGGGATTTTGAGAGCAAACCTCCCTTGAAAAGGGAAGTATTATTCATTTACTTCACAAATACTTCACAAACGGAAATAATCTCACGGTTTATTCAAATTTGCCCTATGGTCTTTTGCCCTATGGTCTGGTGCAATTTTATTGATAAAGTTTCCTTTATACAAATTTAAATAAATATGTTCGTTAAAGCCAATCACGGATTTTCAAAGGGGTTGTAAGATCCATTATCTCGCCGCCATTTTAAAGGTTCAGTGAAATCACTTGACCAAAGACCAATCTTGTTGTTGCGTGCTTTTTCTTCCGCATGATGGTACTGGGTTGGAATAGGATCTTTCCCCTCTTTTGAGAGTACCAACATACCTTCTGTAAGACCTGCCTCAGCTAAATCAACCCCTTGAACAAAACATTGCGCATAATAAACACCATTGTGCATCAAAGCCTGTTTACAGGATAAATCCTGCCCAAGTGTTTTGGTGACAAGCCAAGCCGTTGTAACCGCACCACAGGGCCATTCTTGATCATTTAATCGTGCTTTTTGGCGTGGTGCACATGTGTCTACACCATAAAGATGAATATCACGGGTGATATATGAGCGCCAAGATTGTGCAGCAGGCGTCAGCAATTTAAATGTAACCCCACTTGTAACAGAGGCCTTACCATGAAAAACAACAGTATTATTTGCAACATCGTTTGATGAAACACTCTTCTGCAAATCGAGAGCTAGTTCATTTTTTTCTAATTGCTGTTTGGTGATAGATTTAACCAAATTTTCTTCTTCTCGGTTTTCTTCTTCTCGATAAAGATTGAGAATATCTTGTATATCTTGCATCCCAAATGTTTTAAAAATGCTGAAATCTATTTTATCTTTATATTGGCTTAATCCCCACACTATGGAACCCATAATGTAAATAATAACAATCAATTTAAATAGCATTTCTTAACACGCTCACTCAAAAAATTCATTGTTTTTCTATCCTTTCATATTATATATCACCAATACCCTTGTTTTTAAAGAAAAAATCCAGATATTTGTGTTGCATATTAACTACATTTTGTAAAGAATAATATTCCTTCTTGCATTGTTTTAATATTATTGTCTTTACCAATGAATACAACTTAAAATTGCCATTTTTATGTAACACAATCTCAATTTGAAAAGACTTCTGTCTCTTTAAGAAAAAGAGTTTGAGAGTGAACAGATCCACTATCAAGGCTTTTAAAACAAACAAACGAGAAGAATTAACTGTCATCAAATAACAGCATTTTTCAGTTTTTAGAGGCAATAGAATGTCGACATATGAACAAATATTATTTGTTAAAGAGAGGTAAAATGACAGATAATAGATCCCAGAACATCATTTTTATCGTTATCATGACCATGCTGCTTTTTACAGCATTGCTTGTATCAGATCCTTCTTATGCTGCTCCTGCTGCTGATGGGAGTGGTTTCGCAAAACTTGAAGGTGTTTTAGGTAGCATTGTCACAATGATGACGGGTCCAACGGCAAAGCTTATTGCAATTATATGTGTTGCTGCTGTGGGTATTGGCTGGATGTACGGCTTTATTGATTTACGCAAAGCAGCTTACTGTGTTCTTGGTATTGCTATTGTTTTTGGTGCCCCTACTCTTGTCGGTAAATTAGCGAGCACGGCATAAATGAACGAAGACACTCTTTTCCTTGCCTGTACACGACCGTCCATGTTTGCCGGTGTCACAATGGAAGCGATGGCGCTCAATGTCATGGCGACGTCCGTTCTTTTTATTTTAACGAGTGGTTTTACCGTGATTGGTTTTGGTATTGGGATGCACTTTATTTTGCGTGAAGTGACAAAACATGATCACAACCAATTTCGCGTATTATTTGCTTGGCTCAATACCCGAGGAAAACAAAAAAACCTCAACCGATGGGGAGGAGGTTCTACCTCCCCCTTACGCCTTATCCGCACTTATAAGGAACTAAGCTGAAGGAGCCAAACCGGTGAAACAGATGTCAATAATGAAACGGGAAACTTTGCCTGAAGAATATATTCCCTATATACGCTATATCAACCAACATGTCGTTGCTTTAAATTCGCGCTGTTTAATGGTTGTGATGGCTGTTGAGGGCGTAAATTTTGACACTGCGGATATTGATCAATTAAATTCTTTACACAACCAATTAAACACCCTTTTAAAAAATATTGCAGATGAACGGGTTGCTTTATATTCTCACATCATCCGCCGCCGTGAAACGATCTACCCAGAAGGTCATTTTCTTTCATCTTTTGCAACAACATTAGATGAAAAATATAAAAAGAAAATGGTTTCGCAAGAACTATATAGAAATGATCTGTTTATTTCACTGCTTTGGAATCCCGCAGTAGATAAAACAGAACAACTGGTTTCATTTTTTCAGCGCTTAAGTAAAGCGAAGAAAACACAATCTGAACCCGATGAGGAAGCTGTTCGTAAACTCGAAGAGTTAAGTCAAGACCTTATGCAAGGTTTAGAAGAGTATGAAGTCCGTCTGCTATCAATCTATGAACATGAAGGTATTTTATTTTCTGAACAAAGTGAATTTCTCCACCAGCTGGTGGGGGGAAGACGTGAGCGTATTCCTCTCACATTTGGAACTATTGCTTCAACGATTTACTCGGATCGTGTTATTTTTGGGAAAGAAATTATCGAAATTCGCCATGAAAGTAATGAACGCTTTGCTGGCATGTTTGGATGGAAAGAATACCCTTCTAAAACACGCCCTGGTATGACTGATGGTTTGCTTACGGTACCATTTGAATTCATTTTAACACAATCCTTTGTCTTTAAAAGTAAGGCGGCCGCCAGTGCGATTATGAGCCGCAAGCAAAATCAAATGATCAATGCAGCTGACCGTGCTAGTTCACAAATTGATGCACTCGATGAAGCGCTAGATGATTTAGAATCAAACCGTTTTGTTTTGGGCGAGCATCACATTTCTTTAGCTGTTTTTGCTGATCATCCCAAAATATTGACTGAAAACTTATCAAAAGCACGAGCCCATTTAACCAATGGGGGAGCCGTAATTGCCAGAGAAGATTTAGGATTGGAAGCAGCATGGTGGGCACAGCTTCCTGGAAACTTTAGCTATCGTGCGCGTTCAGGCGCTATTACCAGCAGAAATTTTGCCGCTTTATCGCCCTTCCATTCTTTCCCTGTTGGCAAACTAAACGATAATGTTTGGGGAGCTGCTGTCGCATTGCTAAAAACACAGGCAGGTTCACCTTACTATTTTAATTTTCATTATGGCGATCTTGGAAATACGTTTGTTTGTGGTCCATCGGGATCTGGTAAAACAGTGATTGTTAATTTTCTTCTTGCACAATTACAAAAACACAATCCAACAATGGTTTTTTTTGACAAAGATCAAGGAGCAGAGATTTTTGTACGAGCTGGAGGAGGAAAATATAAACCTCTAAAAAATGGGCAGCCCACAGGGATTTCTCCCTTAAAGGGCATGGAATACACTGAAAAAAATAAAATCTTTCTTCGTAATTGGATCTTAAAGCTGGTAAGCGCTGAAGGGCAAATCGTAACAGAAGAAGAGCGACAAGATATCGCCAAAGCCATCGATTCTTTAGAAAACTTACCCCCAACACAACGCTCTCTTGGTGCACTTCAACTGTTTTTTGACAACACATCAAAAGAAGGTATCGCCATACGACTACAACGCTGGATTAGAGGCAATGATTTAGGGTGGGTTTTTGATAATGATCAAGATGATCTCAATTTAAATGCACAGTTCATTGGATATGACATGACCGATTTCTTAGACAATGAAGAAATTCGGCGCCCCTTAATGATGTATCTCTTTCACCGCATTCTTGATTTGATTGATGGGCGGCGCATCATTATTGTCGTTGATGAATTCTGGAAAGCTTTGGAAGATGATTCATTCAAAGCTTTTGCGCAAGATCGGCTAAAAACAATCCGTAAACAAAATGGCATGATGCTCTTTGCAACACAAAGCCCTAAAGATGCTTTGAACTCAACAATCGCACACACAATTATTGAGCAATGCCCCACCCAAATATTTTTTCCAAATCAAAAAGCAAATTACAATGATTATGTCGAAGCTTTCAAACTTACTGAGCGTGAATTTGAACTGATACAGTCAGAATTAAGCAGAGAATCCCGCCGTTTTCTCGTCAAACAAGGACAAAGTTCCGTCGTTGCAGAACTTAACTTACGTGGAATGAATGATGAGATCGCCGTTTTAAGCGGCACAACAAAAAACATTGAACTCATGAATGAAATTATCAACGAATATGGAGCAGACCCTGACAAATGGCTGCCCATATTTTATCAAAGGAGAAAAAATCAATGAAAAAATATGGCTTAGTTACACTGTTATCTTTTTCTTTTATTTCTCATGCAATATCACAAACGACACCCGATGCGGATGAATATTATAAACAAGCACTCGAGAATACACAAAAATTAGATGCTGCAAAATCAGAAACAGCTGAAAGCATATATAAAACTGCAACTGAAACTGCAAAAAAAATTAAAGCAATAAGTCATCAACTTGAACAACTTAAGTCACAAACAGATACAACAGCAACAGAAGCTGTAAAAAAACCTAGCCTTGAAGAGTTGCAGAAGCTTCAAGCTCTTCAACAAGAGCTTCAAGTAAAACTTTCTCTTCTTCAAGCCGATCTTCAAGTGGCTTCTTTAAAACTTCAGTCTCTTGATATGATTCAAGCAAGAGATACGAAAACAAAAGACGAAATGCGTGAAGAAATGGAACAACAAAAGCATAAATACCTTGAGGCACAATTAAAAGAAAAAGAAAAACAATTAAAAGAAAAACTTGGAAGTACGAATACAAATGTCAGACTTTAGTTTTTCTCCATTTGAAAGCGTTTCTGGGTATATTTTAACCCCTCTCGATAATGTGATGGACACAACGGTGAGAGGGTTATCTTCTGCTATTTCAGCACCCTTAAATCTCGCCGCAATCATTTTTATCTTTCTTTATGGCTATAATGTTATGACAGGTCGCGTTGCGCTTTCCATGCATAGTCTTCTCAATAATGTTGTTAAAATCGTTGTTGTGACAACAATGGCAACGAATGCGGATACATTTAATACTTATGTCAAGGATATTTTCTTCAATGATTTATCCAACGCTATTGGGAATGCACTTAACAGCAATCCTGCAAGCTCCAATGTTTTTGATTATATTTTGTTAAAGGCAAATGCTCGCTATCAAGAAGTTTTATACAATGCTTGGTTTTTTGAAAAGATCATTGTGGGGCTTCTTGGTTCTATCATGCTTTTAGCCGTTATTCTTTTTTGTATAGGTGGTTTTATTGTGCAAATGTTTGCACAAGTTGCTCTCGTAATGATTATAGGTCTTGGGCCTCTATTCATTAGTTTGTATTTGTTCAACGCAACGCGAAAATACACCGATGCATGGATTACAACTTTGATCAATTTTACCATTTTACAGGTTCTCGTGATCATGCTTGGAACAATTATATGTCAAGTTATTCTACAGGTTCTCAAAGTTTCATATGAATCAATCTATGTTCTTTTCCCCCCTGTCCTCGTCATTTCGATCATAGGGGTTATTATCTTCCGTGCGCTTCCCGGTATTGCAACAGCGCTGGCCTCTGGTGGACCATACTTTAACACTGGTGTCTCTTCAGGGGGACAGGTTTTCACAATGCTTGCCAATGGTGCAAGAACGAGTGCTAATACAGTAAAAAATGCTGCTTTACAAATCTCAGGTGCTGCCGGTAACGCTACTAAAGGTGTGGCAAGCGCGGCAGCAAAAGCAGGAAGATCTGGAGGTGGTCGTGGTCGGTTTTAAGATAAAGCACCTCTTTAAAAGAATAAGCATTTTTGTTTTTGCCTTGCGTGCGCCCTTTGGCGCACGCGCCATGATCCTGTTTCAGGTAAGATCTAACATCTTAGATCTTACAACAAAACCAATCACATAGACTTTTAAAAGTGTCCAGAATAAAGGCTCTCATGCATTGTATTCCAAGATATTTGTGAGTTCAAAAAATGAAACGAAAAATAACTTTTGTTATGGTCCTAACAATCGCTCTTACTGGTTGTGCCTCTTTGAGTGGCCCCAAAAAACCACCACGCTGTAATGGCAAACATACCCGTGCTTTAAATAAAGATAAGTGGAATTGGGACAATCAAAACGTTGTCCACCCAGAAAAGAGCGTAAGGACTGTTACCACTCCCATCATTCTCAATACTTTAGAAAGTGAAAAAGCAACAGCCAATTCAGCTTTATTAAAGCCGGTTATTCATGAAGCACGATCTGATAAAACTGTGGAGGTTACGCGTGAAAAGTGATGCCCTTGAAGAATATATAAAAGAAGCGCGCTCATTTGACATTGATCGCATGCATAGCATGCGCGTGCGAATGAAAATTTCCATGGCTTTAACAGTGCTTTTTGGATTGATGACGATTGCGCTGGCTTTAGCTGTCGCAGCTTTGACGCCTTTAAAAACGGTAGAGCCTTTTGTTATCCGCGTCGATAACTCAACAGGCATTATTGATACTGTAAGCGCCCTCAAAGAATCCCCTAACGACTATGATGAAGCGATAACGCGTTATTTTGCCAGCCAATATGTTCGTGCCCGTGAAGGTTTTCAAGCATCAGAAGCAGAAAACAATTTTCGCTTAGTTTCTCTTTTATCTTCTCCAAAAGAACAAAACCGTTTTGCAAAATGGTACGCGGGCAATAATCCAGAAAGTCCGCAAAATATTTATCATAACATGATTGCTACCGTCACAATCAAATCAATCTCTTTTATAAGCAAAGATCTTATCCAAGTTCGTTACTATAAAACGGTCAGAGACTTTAATGAAAAAGAAAATATTTCCCATTGGATTTCAATATTAAATTTTTCCTACGTGAACGCACACATTTCAACGTCTGATCGTCTCATCAACCCTCTTGGTTTTCAAGTATCGGAATATAGATCTGATCCAGAGGTGATAAAATGATCAGACTTTTACAAACAACCTTTTTAATTTTTACGATCACTCTCAACTTTCACACTGTCCTCTCACTTGCAGAAACAGCGCCTGTCAGTGCACGTAAAGATAACCGCATCAGATTTGTCAATTATGACCCCTACAACGTCGTACAAATCATTGGCTCCATTCGCTCTTCAGTTCAGCTGGAATTTGCCGATGATGAAGAAGTAACCTATGTAGGAATTGGAAATTCCGTTGCTTGGCAAGTTGCACCGGCTGGTCACTTTGTTTTTCTCAAACCACGTGAAATCCAACCTGTGACCAATTTACAAATTGTCACAAGCCGTCAAGATGGAACACAACGATCTTATCAATTCGAGCTGCAAATCCGTGAAGGCGATGTTTCAGCTGGCAATGAGACATATTTCTTGGTAAAGTTTCGTTATCCAGAAGATGAAGCCTTGCGTAAGAAATTAGCCGAAGCAGAAAAAGCAAAACAACGTGAAGAAAACTTTGTCAATGATGTTTTAAATATCCATGAAGATTTTGGACCACGCAATTGGGCTTATGAAGCTCAAGGTTCATCCCTCATTGAACCTGCTTCTGTCTATGATAATGGAAAAACAACAACCTTTACCTTTTTAGGCAACATTGAAATCCCTGCCATTTACATTGTATCGCCTGATGGGCAAGAAGCGCTTATTCCCAAATCAATTAAAGGCAACAAGGTTATTGTTCATGCAACAGCTGCACAATTCACGCTACGGCGTGGGAATGAAGTATTGTGCATCTTTAATAAAAGGTTCGTACCAGAAGGAATTAACCCTGAAACAGGTACGACATCACCATCTGTACAACGTAAAGTGAACCTAGGAAGCAGCCATGAATAACACCGTGGATGAAAAAAGCATTAATGATCGCGATACAATAAAAAATGCTCAAGGAAAAAGTCAACAGAACAATGCAGGAAAAGCTATTGCTCTTATTATTCTTTTCAGTGTCTGTCTTTATTTAGCCTATTCAACACTTGTTACAGAAAAAAAACAACCAATTGAATCTTCAAAAGAAGGAAAAGTTATAAAACAAACAGAGCTTTTTCGCCCTGCAAAGCCTACCCCTTCCCCCCTTGAACAGCCTCAACGAAATAACGCTCTATTGCCAAAAGTCGAGCTACCAACACCAAACATCAATCAATTAAATTCTGATGACTCACTGTTGGAAGCAGCACAACGTGCTCCTGTATTAGCTTATGCAAATACACAACAAGGCAAAATAGATTCACAAACAAATAATGGTGTTTTGCCTCACCAACTTGAAAGTAAACCTGATGAAACGACACAACGTTTTAATCATCTTCTCAAACCCACAGTGCTTGAAGGTATTCGTGCTTCAACCCTTGGCAATCGAAACTACATCATCGCGATGGGAACTTCTATCCCTTGTATTTTAGAAACAGCCATCAACAGTGATCAACAAGGTTTTGCCAGCTGTATCGTTTCCAGAGATATCTTATCAGACAATGGTCGTGTTGTCCTTCTCGATAAAGGTACCCAAATTGTTGGTGAATATCGCGCCGGATTGAAAAAAGGCCAAACACGTCTCTTTGTGCTATGGAATAGAGCAAAAACCCCTAATGGTATCATTATATCCTTAGCTTCACCTGCAACAGACAGTTTAGGGCGTTCTGGTATAGATGGAGATATTGATAACCATTGGTTAGAGAGGATTGGATCTGCGCTTCTTGTTTCCCTGATAAAAGATGTGACAAACTATGCCAATAAACGTTTAGCAAAAAAACAAGAAAAAGAAGAAACTGAAACAATCTCTTCAGGACAAAATATTGCAAATATTGTCGTCGAAAATTATGCCAATATTCCTCCAACATTATCCAAAAACCAAGGAGAAATGGTGAATATCTTTGTTGCCCGCGATTTAGATTTTTCCAGCGTTTATAAATTGAAAGTCATCGAAAACAAAAAACAGATTACCAATCGAGCTGTTTCAAGAAACTTTTACAAAAATTCTGTGATACCTTTAAAATGAACTCAAACTTACATACCATGAGCGATGAAACCATCGCGATTGTTCTCACAAAACTTGAACCCATCCGTGCTTTTTTGAAAGATGAAAGCCTTTTTGAAATTGTTATCAATCGTCCCTACCAAGTAATGACGGAAGGTATTGATGGATGGAAAACTATAGAAGCACCGGCTCTCTCTTTTAATGAGCTTATGGGGATTGCAAAAGTTGTCGCGTCCTATTCCAAGCAAAACATATCAGACAAGAATCCAATATTATCGGCTACTCTGCCAGGTAATGAGCGCATTCAAGTTGTTATTCCGCCGGCTGTCGAAAAAAACACGATTAGTATGACAATTCGCAAACCATCATCGCAAAGTTTTTCTCTCGAAGAGCTCGCGAATAAAGGTCTGTTTTCGCTCTGTGAACAGATATCTTTCACGCCATTGAATGATTATCTTTCTCGTTTTAACGAACTCAAAATCATCGAGCATAACTTAGCTCATGCCTACTGCAATAAAGACTTTGTCTCCTTTTTAAATCAAGCTGTAAAATGCCAGAAAAATATTTTAATTGCAGGAAAAACTGGTTCGGGTAAAACAACATTATCAAAAGCATTAATCGCCAAAATTCCTCAAGAAGAGCGTATTATCACCATTGAAGATACACAAGAATTGGTGATACCGCACCCTAATCATGTCTCGATGTTCTATTCAAAAGATGGACAAGGCTTAGCCTCTGTTGGACCCAAAGAATTGCTTGAATCATCTTTACGGATGCGTCCTGATCGTATTCTTTTGCAAGAACTTAGAGATGGTACAGCCTTTTATTATATCCGCAATGTCAATTCAGGTCATCCAGGTTCCATTACAACTGTTCATGCCTCAACAGCCCTTGCTGCCTTTGAGCAAATGACCCTTTTGGTCAAAGAAAGTGACGGAGGAGGTGATTTAGAGCGTGATGATATTCGAGGACTGTTGATTTCAATGATTGATATCATCATCCAATGCAAACGGGTTGAAGGAAAATTTAAGGTCACAGAAATTTATTATGATCCCTTCAAACAACGAAATATCTTTGGAGGAGACTAAAAGAAGATCACATCGGCTGCTAAAGGCTCTTTTAAAGCAACGATTGCACATAAAAGGAAAAATACATGAAAACCAAAGCAACAGAAAACAGCGAAAATCTTTTATCGATGACAGTGGAAGAATTAAAACAACGCCGTGAAGCGGTTGAATCAGCCATCAGCACTCATGCAATAGAGGGAATAGCGCTACATTCCAAAACGCTAAAAATTTTAGAAGAATATGCAAGGGGGAATATTTCACTCGAGGAATTTAATACTCTCATGGACAACGTAACATTATAAGGAAGCTACGATGCCAAAAGCAAAAGAAAAAACAAAAAATATACAGACAGTTTCTCCCCATCATTATGTCTACCCGAACACCACAACACTCAAAAATAAATATGGAATAAAAAACTTGAAATCCTTTCTGGAGAAATGCTCGCATGATACAGCAAAAGCGATGGTTAATCTGCGTGAAGCCCCCCTACCAGAAAAATTTGATACCTCCTATCTATGCTCTATTCATTATCAGTTGTTTAAAAATACCTTTGAATGGGCTGGTCATCTTCGCCATCTTCCCTTTACATTTGAAGATGGTACCACAGCCGCTATGCCCGAAATGAAAAGAACAGGATGGGAAAATCCTTTTGCACTCGGTGATGAAATCCCTGAAGGTTTACAAAAATTAGATCAAACACTTGCCGAAAAAGATAATTTGCAAGGCTTAACGCGTGAGAAATTTAACTCTGAAGCAATAAGCTTATTTAACTTCCTTAACCAACTCCATCCTTTTAGAGAAGGCAACGGACGTACACAACGGGTCTTTTTTGAAAAGCTTGCTCAAGCAGCAGGCCATCAGCTTGATTTTTCACTTGTTACAAAAGAACGCATGATGCTCGCCAGTGTTGCTGTAGCAGAAAATGGTGATCTAGAACCAATGCAACATCTATTTGAGGATATCTCTAATCCCAATAAAATACTTCTTTTAAAGGAATTCATGAACAACATGAAAGAACTTGGGCGCAATGTTAATGATCGTCCCGTTATGGTTGCAAAAGAAGGTGAAACCTACACAGGGATGTATAGAGGTGCTGGTTATGATAGCTTTGCATTCAATGTGAAAGGGGCTTATATCATCGGCAATAAAGAGCATCTCACACCAGAACAACTCAAAACATTAAAACCCGGTGACAAATTTACCTTTACAGTTCCAAAAACAAAAGAGCTTGAAAGCATTCTCATTCCAGAAGAAAGATTAGCTCCTTTGACAGAAAATAAAAAAGCCGAAATGGTTGCAGAAGATTCTTGCGTCCACGCAAGCTTAAAACAGGTCCAGAAATTGGCAAAAATTGTTTATGGTAAAGAAAAAACATTAGATAAACAGATGCTAGAGATCATCAAAAATCCAAGCTTAGGCCAACAGCTCGCCAACCAGATTGAAAGAGCACCGCACTCTGTTTCTCATCTTGCAGGTTTCAGTTTATGCGGACTACAAAATCAAGCACGTGCAAACGCTAAAAATCATCTTGAGATGCTCTGTACTACCGTTGCAAATTTCGCCCATGCTGTAAAACATGCGGAGAAGGAAATTACTCAAGAACATGCAACAGAACAAAGTCGTCGTGCAAAAATAGTAAAAATGCCAAGCAAAAGCTTACAAGAGCTCTTCACCTTGCCAAAAGAATTACAGCAAGAAGCTTTAGCAAAAAATCCTTTACTTCAAAAAGAGCTTACCGACTTTGTAAAAAACATCAATAGCCGTCTCTCACTAACTGAACATAAAGCTGTCAAAAATAATGAGTATGAAACACTGGCTCAAAGCATTGGTGTATCAGAAAATAAAGCCAAACAAATTACACAAACTGTTAAGCAAGCCAAAGAACTACATCAGCAAACACAAGTATGCACAATGCATCGTTCCAAAGCATTTTCTATGGCTTGCTAAGAATGGATAAAAGCTTCCTACTTTATAAGAAGGGCTCATAAACGAGAACTGTTTGGCGTCATCTGCGCTTTTTCAAAAAAGAGAGAGTTTAATATCACACACCTGAAAAAAGAGCTTTTAGCAGCATAGTCTGATAGAATTGAAAGTAAATACAATGAAATATACCAAGACACAAATGGTGCTCATTTTAACACCAATCGCTTTAGGTGCTTTAACGATATTCCTTGTTCCTCATTTTTTGTTGTTTATAACAAATGGACTAAAGAGCAATCAAATTTATTGGACTCTTCGTTCAGAACCTTTACTAGTCCTAGCACTAACAGCTGCTGTGTCATTGTTTTATAGTCTCTCGCAAAAGCTGCACTTACGTAAAGGAATTACTTTCGTTTCCCTTATCTTTTTTGGAACCACAGCTCTTTACTATATTGGTGGAGAAATAAAACGTTTAGGTCCCTATGTTGGACAACAAGGAATAACGTGGAATTATGCGCTTCAATTCATGGACCCCATGGTTGTCTTTGGCATCATCATTGGTGGTTTTTTTTCCATTATTCAATTCATAACAACCTCTCCACCTAAAAATAAGGTCAAGCGTGCAAAAAAAGGTGTGTTTGGTGAATCCGCATGGATGAATTTAAGAGAGGCAGCGAAAATTTTTCCTGCCAATGGGCAAATTGTTGTGGGGGAAAGATACCGTGTTGATCAAGATAATGTGTGCAAAATTCCCTTTTCACCTGGCAATAAAACAACATGGGGAAAGGGGGGAACAGCCCCTTTGCTAACCTTTAATCTTGATTTTGGTTCAACTCATATGATCTTTTTTGCTGGTTCTGGTGGCTATAAAACCACAAGTACAGTAGTTCCCACGTGTCTAACCTATCCAGGGTCTATTATTTGTCTTGATCCTTCAACAGAAGTTGCCCCAATGGTCAAATTTGCGCGTCAAAAGATGGGGAATAGAAATGTCATTGTTCTCGATCCCAATTCATTTTTAACAAAAAATTTTAATGTCATTGATTGGCTTTTAGACGACAGCGTACCACGCACACAACGCGAAGCAAATATTGTAAGCTTTTCTAAATTGCTTCTTACAGATAAAAAATCAGACAATTCTTCAGCGGAATATTTCTCGACACAAGCTCATAACCTTTTAACAGCCCTTCTTGCTCATGTTATATTTTCTGATGAATATAAAGACAACGAGCGCAATTTAAAAACATTGCGTGGAATTCTCTCTCAATCAGAAACAGCTGTTGTCAATCAACTACGTATGATTCAAGAAACAACACCTTCTCCTTTTATTCGCGAAATGGTTGGTATTTTTACAGAAATGGCAGAGCAAACCTTTTCAGGAGTCTATACAACCGCATCAAAAGACACTCAATGGCTTTCTTTGTCCAATTACGCAGATCTTGTCTGCGGAGATGATTTTTTTTCCTCAGATATTACAAATGGCAATACAGATGTTTTTCTCAATCTCCCCGCAAGCATTTTAAACAGTTATCCAGCTATTGGACGCGTGATTATTGGCGCTTTTCTCAATGCCATGGTTACAGCAGACGGTAACTATAAAAAGCGTGTTTTATTTGTCTTAGATGAAGTTGATCTTCTAGGCTATATGAATATTTTAGAAGAAGCGCGCGATCGTGGACGTAAATACGGTACATCTTTAATGCTTTTTTATCAATCCTCTGGTCAGTTGGTCAATCACTTTGGAGAAGCTGGAGCACGTTCATGGTTTGAAAGCTGCTCCTTTGTCAGCTATGCTGCCATTAAAGACCTCCAAACTGCCAAAGACATTTCAGAACGCTGTGGCCAAATGACTGTTGAAGTAACCGGAACAAGCAAATCAAGAGGCTTATCTTTAGGAAAGAGTTCATACAACGTCAATTACCAACAAAGAGCTCTGATTTTACCCCATGAGGTTATTCAAGAAATGCGTCAAGATGAACAAATTATTCTTATGCAAGGACAACCTCCTTTGCGATGTGGTCGCGCCATCTATTTCAGAAGAAAAGAAATGTTAGCCGCAGCTGCCAAAAACCGCTTTGCCCCACAAAAGAAAAACTAGCCTCCTATTATGAGATCTTGACTATGAAAAGAACAACAACAAAAACAATATACATTTCTGTTTTTTAAAAGCCCGTTAACAAAAAGTTTTTGCCCACTTCCTCACACACATAGGGAAAACATGATAAAAAAACCGTGTTTTTTCCTTTTTGTATTTTGTGTATTGTTTTACCAGCGCCCATCGTCTTTATAAAAAACACCAATCCCCTCAAATCACCTATAACTAAACCAACATCTCCACTGAGGAAAGTCTGTAAATACATTCCTACAAAGCTTTTTGTGTATAATTTATCCCCTACAAAAAACCCAAAATTTAATCTTTGAGATAAGAACTCTCAAGACACCTACACTCAAGAACATCGATTTTTTCCAAAAAAATATTTTAGATATGCATCAAAATGAATAAATCGTTCTTATACAAACTTTTACCCCTTTACGATATCATAAAGTGTTCTATTTTAAAGATAAAGCGCTGAAAAAAGGCTTTTCTCCCCAACTAAAGAAAGGGTTTCCTCTCTTATGGATCTTAAAGCAGCGCAATACGATAAGAGTAACAATACAAAATAAAAAACAATTTGTTTCAAAAATACACAAACAAGATGTTCATATGGCAAGATGTTCATATGGAGCAATAAGAAAAACATAATGGAGAAAAATTTTTGATGACTGCTTTTGCCCATAGATTCACTAATCTGAGTACTGTGTATGAAAAGTACCAACTCCATCCGCAAACCAAGAGCGATTGCACCCGCCATATCCACGATCTTCATCAAAGCGCTCTTGCAAATAACTTTGTTAAAAGTAAAAAACCAACAATTTTAAACAACATTTTTCTTTTTGACCTCTTCCTTACACCTCAAAGAATGAAGGTTTTATCCAGAGTCAATTTGTAGATAATCCATTTTCTGACCACTCATGGGATTCATATCAGCGCCCTCAATAGCAGTATTTTACAGCACAAGATAATAAACAAAGGAAACATCAGAAAAGCTTTCCAAAAATAAATGAAAAAAGAAAATATACATGAAAACAATCACAACAGAACATTTGGCATTTCTCACACCAAAAACCTTTCAAAAGTATCACAAAACGATCGATACAACCATCCATACACTTGAGGGAAAAGCGCTCCCTCTCATAACACCAAAATCTCAAAAGAATACGCGAAGGGGAATTTTTCACATGCAGCGTTTAAGACGCTTATCAACCACCACCCCACCTACCTAGGAGAGATTATATGTTAGAGCAAAATTATTTATATAAAGGTACCCTAACACTCAAAAATAAATATGGCATAAAAGACCCCAAAAAACTGTATGAACGCTGTGCCCATGATACCGCCAGAGAAGCCATCAATTTTCGCCATGAACCACTTCCACAAAAATTTGATTCCACTTATTTAAAATTAATCCACTGGAGCCTCTTTCACAAAACTTTTGAATGGGCTGGAAAAACCCGCGATATATCCTTTACATTTGAAGACGGAACCTCTGCCCATATGCCGGCGATGCGTCCCAAAGGTTATGAAGTTCCTTTTGCTATTGGTCCACAGATAAAAAAAGAGTTAAAACAACTCGAAAAAACACTGAATGAGAAGAACAATTTAAAAGGTTTATCGCGCCAAGAATTTGCTGAAAATGCCGCTGAAGTTTTTATGGTGCTCGAGCACGCACATCCTTTCCGAAAAGGGAATGGGCGCGTAAATCGAATGTTTATGGAAAAACTTGGACAAGCAGCAGGACATACCATTGACTTTTCTTTCATCACAAAAAGACGCATGACAGCAGCTTGTATTGAAGCCATGCAATATGGCAATCCCCAACCGATGAAAGATCTTTTTGAAGATATCACGCATCCGCAAAAATCCCTTGTTTTAAAAGAATTCATCTCCCAAATGAGAAATGCTGGACTGGATGAAATTAACAATCGTATTGTTGTTGCCGCAAAAGAAGGGATCCCCTATGAAGGCATCTTTAGAGGTTTTTCAGCAGAAGGTTTTGTCATGGAAGTAGACGGTGCTTTCGTCGTCGGCCACAAAGATGATCTCCCCCCAGAACTCGTCAAAACATTACTCAACGGTGCCCGCCTCTGCTTTCAAAAAAACAACGTTCAAAGCTTACAAGAAACACTGATCCCAAAAGAGACATTAGCACCTCTCACACATGAAGAGTTATTCACAAGGATTTCACATGACCCTTATGTTGAAGCATGCCGAAAAGAAATCGAAAATTTATCAAAGACTGTTTATGGTAAAGCCCACGCATTAAAGACAAAAACGGATATCTTAACGGCAGATCCAAACTTCGGAAATCAGTTTGCCAATGAAATTTTACAAAACCCTCAATCAATTTCTAAACTTGCAGGAAGAAAAATACTTGACATGAAAAGTCCAAATCGCAGACAGGCGGAACAAACTGCTCCACAACTCAGCCAAGCCCTTAAAAATTATGCCACAATAACAGAACAAACAAAAGAAGAAATTTTAGAGCAACATCAAAGAGAACAAAAACGCCTGAGCCACACTGTCGAAACACCTGGAAAAAATTTACAAAACCTGTTTGCCTTACCAGGAGAACAACAAAGAGAAGCTTTATTGCATTCTCGTTCACTGCGACAAGAACTCCATCACTTTTCGCGCCAACTACACAATCGTCTATCTTCAGAAGATCGTAAAGCCATACAAGAAAAAGATTATACCAGACTAGCTTGCCTACTTGGGACATCGGAAAGCAGAGCAAAAGAAATTGCGAATACTGTAAGGAACACCAAAGAAGCACAATGTCAAGCTCACACCTTAAAAGTTAATCGCTCTTCATCACTTGCTCTTACCGGCTAGAAACGCGTGAACTTTTGCCTTCCAACTAACTCTTGGCGCAAATCATTTTATCTCCATTGCGCCCACCAGTTGTTTTAGAATGTTACAAAAAACAGTCCTAAAAATGAATCCTGTAATTTACTATAACTTATTGATAAAATTTCATAAAAAAGCTGTATAAAAGACATAAATATCCACTATATACAAATATGAATAGCGCAAAATCTTTGGAGGTCATTCAATTCGATATCTGCCTTGTGTCTTACAGTTATCAAAAAGTGGGGAATGCGCCAAAGCCAAAGAGGTTTTCTAAAAATATTGAAAGGAAACAGCCATGAAAAAAAGTCACCCAACCGCTTCTACCAATATAGATGAACTAAGACAACAATTTGAACAACAAAATCTAGGAGCTTCTAATGTAGAAGACCTCTACGCAAAGGTTAATAAACCACCCAAAGAACAGCGCAACTCACAACAATATACACTTCAACAACCACCAAAAACGATCTATGCTCCCCAAAAGCCACTAGAACAACAAAACCTAGGAGCTTCTAAGGTAGAAGACCTCTACGCAAAGGTTAACAAACCACCCAAAGAACAGCGCAACCCACAACAATATACACTTCAACAACCACCAACAACGATCTATGCTCCCCAAAAGCCACTAGGAAATCCCTATGACAGACTTGGTGGAGAACCAAGTGATGGGCGACGCGCCGACAGACTCGTAGATCCCTATGCAGTAACCGATCTGGAGGCAAAAGGTTGGCAAACGTCCCCCTACGACACAGTTGGTGGAGATGCACAGGGTAGGCATTCTTCCCATGAACCAGAACATCTCTATGCAGAGCTTGAATTTGGTGAACGTGGTGGTCTCTCTCCCCAAAAATCACTCGAATCTGTCTATGCAACGGTTGGCATGGGGGCTGAAGGCAGGCAAGAATCTGAACAACGAGAAAATCCCATATATCAAGGCGTTGGCTCAGGCAAGATCTCCCCTCCCAGAACCCCAAAAGATGTTGTTACAACAAAGCTTTTACAAAATACAAGCTTTCAATATGGTGTAAGAGAAATCCAAGAGCGATGCAGAGTTGTTTATGGTAACGAGCATGCTTTGAATGGACCACTTGCGAAGATCCTTGATGATCCTCAAAATGCAGAACAAATCTTATGGGATCTTGCAGAAAATCCTCAAAGCGCTGGTAAGCTTGCAGGTCACAAAATACTTGGTGTAAAATCTCCAAGCCGCAGAGAAGCTGAAGAGGAGTTTACTCACCTTTGCTCAGCTCTTGAGAAACATATGCATAACACACAAAAGCTCCATAAACAATTTACACATGAACATGAAAGAGGTCAAAAACAAGAAAGTCCAGAAAGAGACCCAGAACACAGGCATCACCACCATCATCGTCGTCATCACACAAGAGGACAAGAACAAAATAGTCCAGAGCACAGCCCACAACGGCAAAGACATGGCGAAAAAGGAATGGCTTTTGCCATGTAAGTGAGCCCCCGTAAAGTACATAAATTTTTATTTTTCATTGAATTTCTTGGCGCAAATCGTTTCATTACGATTGCGCCAAGAGTTGTTTTAAAATATTATAAAAATAGTTCTAAAAGTGGATCCGTAATTTATCATAATTTATTGATAAAATTTCATAAAAAAACTGTATAAAAGACACAAAGGTCCGTCACACTGATCCTGAATAGCGCGAAATCTTTGGTGGTCATTCAGTTGGATATCTTCCTTTGTACAAAAGTTATCAAAACTAAAAGTGGGGAATGCACCAAAGAGGTTTTCTAAAAATATTGAAAGGAAACATGCATGAAAAAACATCATCCACACCCTTCTGCAAATCCAGAAGCCCTCTATGCAACAGTTAATAAACCAAACAGAGGAAACCAGCACACACCAACCCCAGAAGAGGAAGTTCTGTACGCGTCAGTTAGCAGTATTGCTCCTTCAAGGGGTAGACACCATCATCAAAGAAGAGAAGATCCTGAAACAGACTATACAGAGGTTGCTCCCCCAAAACACGAAGCTGAAGTTACATACGCATCAGTTAGCAGTATTTCTCCTTCAAAAGGTAGACACCATCATCAAAGAAGAGAAGATCCTGAAACAGACTATACAAAGGTTGCTCCGCAACAAAGAGGAAGACCTTCATCTTCCCTCACAGCTGAGCAAATAACTGTCATACTTTTAAAAAACCCACATGTCCAAGCTTATGGAGAAGAGGTTATGCACTGGGGTAAGGTCGTTTATGGCAATGACACGCTTTTCCAACAACACTTGCAAGGAATACTTACAGATCCCAGTAAAGGAAAAGACCTTTCAAATCAACTTGCTGAAAATCCTGAATCTATACATAAACTTGCTGGCCGCTCCGCACTTGGCTTAAAAAGTCAAACACGCAAAGCAGCTGAAGACGGTTTTAAACCACTCGTTGATGCTATTGATGGTTATACAAAGGCTGTAAAAGAAGCAAAGGAGAGGCTTTTGCAAACCCCTCAAGCGGAGCAAAGACGCCATCAAGAAAATTCTCAGCAAGCTGAAAGAGCTCATCATCGTCATCATCACACAAGAGGACAAAACCAGGAGAGTCCAGAGCACAGTCCTCAACGACAAAGACACGGTATGGCTTATGCCATGTAAGGGGTTATAAGCATAAAGACGATAGTTTTGTTTTTCATGTAATCTCTTGGCGTAAATCGTTTTATTGCGGTTGCGCCAAGAATTGTTTTATCTTGTGACAGAAAATAGTCCTAAAAATGGATTCAGTAATTGACTATAACTTATTGATAAAATTTCACAAAAAAACTGTATAAAAGACACAAAGTCCCATTACGATGGTGACAAATAGCGCCGATCTTTGGAGACCACTCAATTTTGATATCTTCTTATAAAAACCATAAAAATATAAAGGGCGAGAGTGTACACCAAAGAGGTTTTCTAAAACAATTCTTGAAAGGAAACATGCATGAAAAAAGATCACCCTCACCCTTTTTCATCCCCTTCAATACAAGAACTTATAGCGCTCTATGAAAAAGCGGCGGCAGAGGTTACAAGCCCAGAAAGCCTCTATAAAGAAGCTCCTTCCCAAAGCAAAAGACTGTCATCCATACCGGAAAAAGATGAGGAAAGACAATCTCTTTTAAAAGAAGAAACTGTACATGAATCAACAAATCCAACAACGCTTCTAACAAGAGGTAGCTCTACCAAAAGGCAGCAAAAACCTGAAACGACACATTCAACAGTTACTTCACAAGTTTCTCTAAAAAGGGCAACAAGAATTCTCTCAGAGGAAGAAATCATTCAATTGCTTCCACACCATTCATTGGTTCAAACATATCGAGAGGAAATCCAACGTTTATCCGCAAGTGCATATGGAGATTCAAATATTTTGCAAGAAAAAATGGAGGAAATTCAAGAAAATCCCGCTGCAGGAAAGGAGCTCTCATGGCGCATGGCAGCCCATCCTGAAAGTATCGCTAAACTTTCAGGCACCAGTACGTTGGGCTTCAAAAATCGAACGCGCAAACAAGCGGAAGAAGATTTTTCCGCCCTTTGCGTCACCGTTGATTGTTATACAAAAGCTGTAAAACAGGCAAGAGAGAGTCTATCGCAATCTCCAGAGCAAGAACTCAAAAACTATGAACGTTTAATGGGAAAGGCAGCAGTCACTGAACTTCTGCAAAAACCAGATCAACGTGAAAAAGAAACTCTTTCAGAGGCAGAAATTTCTACCAAAATTCAACAACATTCAAAAGTCAAAAGGCACCATGCCCAGATCAAATATTGGTGCGAAGTTGTTTTTGGTAACGCAAACATTTTGCAACCACAAGTGGAAAAACTTTTCCAAAACCCTGAAACAATAGAAGCGCTCGCACAGCAACTTGTCGGAAATCCTCAATCTTTTCACAAGTACGCTGGTATCAGTCTTTGTGGCTTTAAAAATCAAGCACGCAGACACGCTGAAGCTGGTCTTTCTCACTTAATTGACGCCGCTGACAATTATGCAACGGCTGTAGAACAAGTAAGAGAGAGCATTTTGCAAACCGAGCAGGCAAAACAAAAACGCCATGAACCATCTTCTAAACGGACGCAAGATTTGCATCAACAACAACGCTTATCACAATCTGTTGAACGCACTGAGCATTCAACAGTAACTCATGAAGAAGCAACAACCTCTACTCAACAAAGAGAAACAGATTTTAGTCCTCGCAAAACTGCGATACCAAAAGCGATGGCTTTTGCGAGCTAATAAGTTTTCACATTGAATCTAACGTCTTGGCGCAACACATGGCAAAGGTCATTTGCGCCAAGAGAGCCAAATCTTGTGAACAATTCAGTTTCATATCCTCTCTCATAAAAGCAAGTGAAAAAGCATACAACAGAATAAAAACCAACGTACATTTTTAAATAGTATTTAAAAACAATATTGGAAGAGTTTGAAAGGAACATGTATGAAAAAAAGAAATCCTTCCCCTTTTATCACCGAAATGATGGAAAAATTTCAACAACAGACTGAACAATCCCCCACCAGAACCCCCCCTCCCCAAGTTTCTCAAAGTTTGCCAAAACCAACTGTACAAAAACGCCCAGAAAATTTATCACACCACCCAAAGATTGCTCCACCGCCCCCCCCACGCATGAAAAACCCAGTGCAAACCAGCACAATACCTCCTAGCACCAAAAACCAAGAGACGCCTCCCCCACAAAAAAAAGTGGCTCCGCCAAAACCTCCGCGTGCAAAAGAGAGACAACAACATAAACCAACAGCTCAAGAGTTCCCCTCCCTACAGACAAAAGTGGCTCCGCCCCCTCCTCCGCGCATGAGAGAAAAAACACAAACCGGCACAACAATCCCCAGTTCAAAAATCCCCAGCTCAAAAATCCAAGAAAACTCCTCTCCGCACACAAAAGCAGCGCCACAAAGACCTCCACGCGAAAAAGATAGGCAACAAAACAAACCAACAGTTCAAGAGTCCCCCTCCCTACAGACAAAAGTGGCTCCGCCAAAACCTCCGCGCATGAGAGAAAAAACACAAACCGGCACAACAATCCCCAGTTCAAAAATCCCCAGCTCAAAAATCCAAGAAAACTCCTCTCCGCACACAAAAGCAGCGCCACAAAGACCTCCACGCGAAAAAGATAGGCAACAAAACAAACCAACAGTTCAAGAAGAAGAAAGTCGCTATGCAACGCCTTCTCATCAGACGCCCCCACGCATGAGAGACAGAGTGCAAAACGGTGCAAAAATTCAGAATCCTGAAGCACACTACCCAAGTGTTAGACCCAAAACACCATCACATATGAAAGTCAGGCAACAAAGTAGTTCATCATCACAAGATAGTGGAACATATGCAGTACCTCCTTCACGAAAACCGCACCATATGGAAAACAGAAAACAAAGCGATGCTGCCATCCCAAAACCTGCCTCTCCACACACAGCAATTGAACAGCCAAAACCGTCTCACGGACAAAAAAAATCTATTAATACAATGGAACGAGAGCTATTACTCGTAGCATATCAAGAAGAAATACGATTTTTGTGCGAAAAGGTTTATGGCAACAAGCTTATTTTAGAAGAAAGAATAGAAGCAATCAAAGAAAACCCCGATATGGGAGAAAAGCTCTTATGGGATGTTACAGAACAGCCTAAGTCTATTTCTAAGCTTGCTGGTAAAAAAGTTCTGGGCATAAAAAATCATGCGCGCAGAAAAGCTGAAGAAAATCTTCCTACCCTACGTACTGCCATTAACGATTATGTGTATACTTTAAAATATACAAAAAGTGAAAAGATTTCACGAGGTTCTCACACGGAACAACAACACCAGCGACAAGCACAAGAGAAAGAGCCAATAAATCAACATTTACAAAATCCGCTCAATTCAGAAAAGAAAATAAAGCCTCTCTCAAATCAGGAAATTGCCCGCAGAGTTCAACAAGATCCATCGGTTCGATATGGTCAAAGAGAGATCGAATATTGGTGCGAAATTGTTTATAATGATCCATTTATTTTGCAATATAGAATAGAAGATATGCAAAAAATTCCAGAGATAGGAGAAGAGCTTGTATTTCAAATTGAAAACCCTTCTAGATCTTTTGCTCCGCTTGCTGGTAGGCAAGTCCTTGGCATAAAAAATGGAGCACGCAAAGCTGCTGAAGAAAATCTTCCTACCCTGTGTACCGCCATTAAGGATTATGCTGAAACTGTAAAACAGTTAAGAGAAACCATTGTGCAAAACCATCAGGCAGAACAACAAAAACGTCATCAACCGCTTAACGATCCCGATAAAAAATTGCAAAAGCAGCAAAACTTATCGCGGTCCCCGAAGTTACCTGAACGCTCAACTGCAAAGCAGCATCAAGAGGTTGCAGAAACTTCTAGACAAGAAGACCAGCCGCATGTTCGACCGCGCAGAGCCGAAACATCAAAAGCAATAGCTTTGTCGTGATAAATCTCCTAATTGTTGGCTTTTCATACAAAACTTTGGTGCAATTACCTTGCCAAGATTGCATCAAAGATGGTGTATAAAATACAGAAAACTTTGAATAAGACACCCCATTATTTTACAGAATTCATTGATAAAATTTCACGATAATACTTCATAAAAATTACAAACTTTAACTTTGTTCCATGCGAATAAGGTCAATTTTTTCAAGCATTCAAATGGGCATTCTTCTTTGAAGAAAACGCAATGAAAATAATTAAAGGCAAAAAATGTAAAAAAAGCTTTCAAAAAATAATGTTAACATTTGAAAGGAAATATACATGAAAGAAAACACTAAACATTATGCCTCTTCCACACAAGAAGAATTGCAAGAACAACACCCTGCAATTAGTGCAGCCATTTCTAAGCAAATCAATAAAGCATCGCAAAATTTCTTTTATCCCAATAGCAAAGTGCTTAAAAATAAATACCGCATCAAAGAGCAAGAAATATTAAAGGAACAATGTTGTGATGATGTAAAAAAAGAAATGATAAAACTGCGTCAAGAACCTCTACCTGAGCAGCTTAATTCCTCCTATCTAAAATATCTTCATCAACACCTCTTTTCCCGTGCATTTGAATGGGCCGGACAAACACGCGAAGAACCTTTTACATTTGAAGATGGTAGTGTTGCTTCTATGCCCATTTTGAAAAGAAAAGAATTTACAAAACCTTTTGCGATTGGCAGAAAAATACAGGAGGGACTAGAAAAGTTAGATAAAACACTTGCTGAAAAGAATAATTTACAAGGCTTAACTCGCGAAGAATTCGTTGAACAAGCAGCTGGAATAATGATAGATTTGCACCACATGCATCCTTTCAGAGAGGGCAATAGGCGCACAAAGAGACTGTTTGTTGAAAAACTCGCTCAAGCAGCAGGACATAAGTTAGACTTTTCTCTTGTGAGCAAAAAACGTAAAGACTTTGTCCGCGCCGCTGCCATGGAACATAGCGATCCAGAACCTATGAAGCATCTGCTTGAGGATATCTCAAATCCAGAAAAATTGCTCATTTTACAAGAATTTACCAACTCTATGAGAGAGCTTGGATTGGATGAAAAAAATTATTATCTCGCTGTCGTCGCAAAAGAAGGAGAAACCTATCATGGTACCTACAGAGGCAGTGGACCCAATGGCTTCATGCTTGATGCCAACGGGATTTTCATCTTGGGAAATAAAAAAGATCTCACCCCAGAGCAAATACAGACATTAAAAATCGGTGACGCCCTCTCCTTTACAGCGCCCAAAACTCAAAACCCAGAAAAAACTCAGCGAAAAACATTGCTTCCAGAAAAAAAAGAGCCGTTCTCACAAGCGATGAAATAACTGAAAAGAGCAAAGATAACGCATCCATTCAAACAAAGAAAAAAGAAAACGCCCTTTTTTCACCATGGATTACCCCTCATGCTTTACATGACAGCATTGAAGTTATGCCTCAAAGTTTGCAAGAACAAGAACAAATGGCCAAACCAATTGCGCAATCTGCTTCCTCCATGAGGAAAACACAAAAAGATTTCCAAAAAAACATTTTACAGACCAGCAATACAGCGACAAATGATCCAATATCTGTCCAAACGACAAAGGAAAAACGCTCTGATCATCAAGAAAGAACAAAACAACCCCCAAAAAAAGCAATGGCATACTGGGACACTGGTACAAAAAAGACGGACAGCGTCCCTCTCACCTTACAGGAGAAATTATCCTCATCGCCTGAAACCGAAGAAAATAAGACAATGTACCGTAATTTCTTTTGCCCTAATAGTATCACCTTAAAAAATAAATATGGAATAAAAGACTATAAAAAATTAAAAGTGCAATGTGCCCATGATACAACAAAAGCAATCATTCATCTACGCCAAGAAGCGCCACCGCAAAAACTAACTTCCACATATCTCCAATATATTCATCACACCCTATTTAAAAATACTTTTGAATGGGCCGGACAAACACGCGAAAAACCATTTACATTTGAAGATGGTACCGTTGCTTATATGCCAATGATGAAAAAAGCTGGTATTTCTTTTGCCTCAGCAAAACAGATACAAGAGGGACTAGAAAATTTAGATAAAATACTTTCTGAAACGAATAGTTTAAAAGGCTTAACCCGCGAAACATTTATTGAACATGTCACTGAAATGTTGATCCAGCTCAACTATACGCATCCCTTCAGAGAAGGTAATGGACGCACACAACGAATGTTTTTTGAAAAACTTGGGCAAGTTGCTGGCCACACACTCGACTTTTCTCTTGTAACAGAAAAACGCATGAATCTTGCCAGCATTGCATCGCTAAAACATAACGATAAGGAAGAGATGAAACATCTTCTTGAGGATATCTCAAATCCAGAAAAAATACTTATTTTAAAAGAATTCATAGACAATATGAAACATATTGGATTTGAAAATATTCATCATCATCTTATTATAACAGCGAAAGAAGGTCATACCTATAAAGGCTTCTACAGAGGCAGTGGACCCAATGGCTTCATGCTTGATGCCAACGGGATTTTCATCTTAGGAAATAAAAAAGATCTCACTCCAGAGCAAATACAGACATTAAAAATCGGTGACGCCCTCTCCTTTACAGCACCAAAAGTTCAAAACCAGCAAGAAGTGCTTATCCCCGCAGAAACAATAGCCCCCCTTACCAACAATGAAATTGCCACAAGGATAAAAAACAACGCATCCATTCAAGTAAGAAGAAAAGAAATCGAAACTTTGTGCCAAATCATTTATGGCAATCGTCATATTTTGCAGAAAAGAATAGAAATGATCCATGAAAATCATACTGAAGGAGAACAGCTCACCTATCAAATTGCCACCTCTCCCCAATCTATTTCTAAGCTTTCTGGTAGCAATGTATTTGGCATAAAAAACAACGCGCGCGCCCATGCTGAAGCAAATATTTTGCCCCTCTGTAGAGCCATTGATCGTTATATCAATATTTTTAAACAAACAGAAAGAGACATTCTCCATACCCATCATGTAAAACAAAGGCGGTGTGAACAGTCGGTAAAAATTCCTGAGGCTTGGATGAAAAATCTCTTTTCCTTGTCAAAAGCACAACAGCAAGAAACTTTATCAAACTCTCCTGAATTAAGGGGGGAGATAAGGACTTATATCAAAAAAATCAATGAGCGCTTATCCTCAAGCGAGCATGAAGCTATAAAGGAAAATAATCCTGAAAAACTTGCGAAGTGTCTTGGCACATCAACCGTTAAAGCAAAAGAAATTATGGAAATAGTCAAGCAGATAAAAGAGATAGAACAGCATATACACCCCATGTATTTTTATAACCATAAATTCGATGAGTGCTTAGCACCAAACCAGTA
Organism: Bartonella sp. MR90HLJMH; assembly: GCF_042194115.1. Lineage (NCBI taxonomy): Bacteria > Pseudomonadati > Pseudomonadota > Alphaproteobacteria > Hyphomicrobiales > Bartonellaceae > Bartonella > Bartonella sp. MR90HLJMH. The sequence continues at coordinate 15,137 of NZ_JBHIMM010000009.1, read as the reverse complement.
TCAATCTATCCAGCATCAATCTATAAAGACAAACAATGAAAAAAAATGTTCCAACACTCTTGATAAAGAAGCAATTAAAGTGCAAAAAATGACAGAAAACGTCAATCAGAGTTCTAAAAGACAAGAAAATATTCAACCTCACAAAACAGAGCACGCAAAAGCCATGACAATGAATATCTAAAGGATTCATAAACTTTAACTTTTTGCCCTCTCTGGTAAAAATGATAGCCTTTACCCGCCTGCTTTCATTGGCAAATCAATCGCACCTCAACGGGAATGGAAACCATGAGAGAACAAATTTATCTTATTTCCTCAGATTTTATCCTCATTAACTATGAAAAGAAACCTGAACAAGTAAAATGAAAGGATCAATCATTTTTGAAAATGATAATTAATCACTTTCATTACCTATAGTGCTAAAAACAGACAAAATGCTGTTGAAAGATCACGTCTTCCTATCCTTTTGTTTATGTAATCTCTAAAATGGGAAGGCAGCCTAATTTTGAGAGAATATAAAGCCGTAAAGGTAAAAAGCAATCACGAGCTTTGCCATCACCTTTTAGCTTAGCCTTACAACTTTTAAAAACATCTAAAGCACTGTCTTTTAAATAATGGATAGATAATGGAGATTGTACATTGCTTCACGCTTTTATTTTATTTGCGTTCTTTAATAGGGTCATGCCCCTTACATAAAAACAGAACGGTATTGGGGTGCACTATTCACGACATCACACCATAAAGAGAAATTAACATTATATATCCCTATATGTCCCTTCAAACTGTCATGATGTCGCTCCCATATTTCAGTTTGAAAAAGAAATTTTAATTATTTTATGGCAACAATAAAAATTGTAATGCAACAGTAAACAAGGAGCATAAAAAAGTCTTCAAGCACCATTGTTGACAGAAAGATAAACACCGTCGTAAAACGCTTACAAAAAGTATCCTTGATTGGGATACAGATCAGATTTTTACGATTTAAAACGGTTTATTTCTCCTATCATCGCTTCTCTTTTACAACGAACCCGATATATCTTTATGACATTGATTAAAAAAATTGCAACAGTTGCTTCCGGAACCCTCATGAGCCGTATTTTTGGCTTCGTACGCGAAATGCTTATGGCAGCAGCCCTAGGGACTGGTCCTGTTTCTGATGCCTTTAACGCTGCTTTTCGTTTTCCCAACACATTTCGTCGTTTTTTTGCTGAAGGTGCCTTTAACGCTGCTTTCATTCCTCTTTTTGCAAAAAAAATTACTGAAGATGGTCAAGAAACAGCATGCAAATTTGCAGAAGAAGTCTTTGGCGTTCTCTTTTCGATGCTCTTACTGTTAACGATTGCGATGGAACTGAGTATGCCTTTTTTGGTACGAACCATTATTGCCCCAGGTTTTACCGAAGATGCAACAAAATTTAACGCTACAATTCACTTTACTGCGATCATGTTTCCCTATTTAACCTGCATGTCGCTTGCTGCCATGATGGGGGGCATGCTTAATGCTCTGCGACGCTATTTTATTGCCGCCATTGCCCCACTCTTTTTAAACATTATTCTGATTGGTGTGCTTGCCTATGCTTGGATCTATAAACTTGACGCTTGGCATATCGGCTTAAATCTCTCTTGGGGTGTATTGGCAGCAGGACTTCTTCAACTCACCTTAATTGCCCTTGCTTTGCGTCAAAGTGGAATGAAAATTTCCTTCCGCCAACCCCATTTAAGTCCTAATGTTCGCAAACTATTAACTTTAGCATTCCCAGCAGCCATCACGGGTGGCATCACACAAATCAATTTGCTCATTAATACCAACATTGCTTCTAGTCAATCGGGTGCTGTCTCTTCTTTGATGTACGCTGATCGTCTTTACCAATTGCCTCTAGGTGTAATCGCCATTGCCGTTGCAACCGTTCTTTTACCAGAATTAACACGCGCTTTGCGAAGCAAAAAGCACAAAGAAACCCACCATTTACAAAACCGCTCTATTGAATTAACGCTATTGTTAACACTTCCAGCATCCATCGCTTTTTTACTGCTCTCCACTCCCATTGTCAGTTTGCTCTTTGAGCGAGGACAATTTACCAGTCAATCAACACACCATGTTGCACAATTACTGGAACTTTATGGATTAGGACTTCCAGCTTTTGTTCTCATTAAGGTCTTTATTCCTAATTTTTTTGCCCATGAAGATACCAAAACACCGATGATTTTTACAGGTATTTGCGTTTTCATCAATATCAGTCTCGCCTTAACATTATTTCCTATTCTATCTGCACGAGGCATTGTTATTGCTGAAATTACCTCTGGATGGGTCAACGCCCTGTTGCTTTGGGGTGTCCTTATCAAACGCGGTTATTGGAAATACGACTTCCAACTGATAAAGCAAATATTATGTCTCATGATAGCAACCCTTTTGAGTGCACTAGCCCTCTATTACGGATTGAATGTGTTTGGTTTTTTGTCTTTTCCTTTATCCTCACAAGCATCCTTTTTCTTGCGCGCCAGCACCTTAGCTGGGATCATGCTTGGCATATTCTTGATCTATTTTAGTGCCTATTTTTTATTCAACACCCATTCCTTTTTTCACATGCTTAAAAATTTGAAAAAACGCTCATAATATCTATACTTTGTCAAAAACAATAAAATAAATAACCTTAATTGAAGAAAGAGCACTCCTATGGATACCTTCACACCACTTGTCTTTTCCGGCGTACAACCGAGTGGTCATTTACATCTTGGCAATTATCTTGGAGCCATTCAGCGTTGGGTTGAATTGCAAAACTCTCATCACTGCCTCTACTGTGTTGTGGATATGCATGCGCTCACGGTCAACCCAGATCCCCTTACTTTACGCGAATCCACCAGAACAGTGACAGCAGCCTTTTTAGCCTGCGGTATTGATCCTCAACAACACATTATTTTTAACCAATCACGTGTTTTTCAACATGCTGAACTTGCCTGGATTTTTAATTGTGTTGCCCGTATCGGCTGGCTTCAACGCATGACACAATTTAAAGATAAAGCAGGAAAAGATCGCGAAAAAGCATCTCTAGGGCTTTTTGCCTATCCCACTTTGATGGCTGCTGATATTTTAGTCTATCGTGCAACGCATGTTCCAGTAGGCGAAGATCAAAAACAGCATGTTGAACTCACACGCGATATTGCACAAAAGTTTAACAACGACTATGCACAGCGTATTGCCGAATTAAATTTTGGTATCTCTATGCAAACGGATGAAGAAAAAAAACAAGGCTTCTTTCCCCTCCCAGAGGCGCTTATTGGAACAACAGCCACACGCGTTATGTCTTTGCGCGATGGGACGAAAAAAATGTCAAAATCAGATCCTTCAGATTTTTCACGCATTAATTTGACCGATGATGCTGATCTTATCGCAAAAAAAATACGCAAAGCCAAAACGGATTCGGCTCCTCTTCCCGATACCCTTACCGCTTTAAAAGAACGACCAGAAGTGGATAACCTGCTTGGTATTTATGCCGCCTTTGCCAAAGTTAGCAAAGAAAAGATTCTTTTAGAATTTTCTGGTCAACAATTTTCGCATTTTAAAACCGCTCTAGCCGACCTTGCTGTCTATAAGCTTGCCCCTATAACAGAAGAATTACGTCGACTTCATCAAGAAAGTGATTATATCGACTCTGTTTTGCATGATGGCGCTAAACGTGCTAGTATGCTCGCAGAAGAAAATATGAAGAAAATTCGTGAAATTATTGGATTTTTGCACGATACATAAAGGTAATAAAACTAAAAACTGTAGAGAGCAAAAAAATCGTTTGTACAAATATAGAGAAAGTGCATGATTTCCAAACCCAAAAATCCGAAAAAAGAACCCAAGAAAAAGAACTTAGTCATTATCGATGAAACACCAGAGTGTCGGCGTGCCGTTGCGTTTGCCGCACAGCATGCCCAAAATACCAATAGAACATTGGTATTACTTTGTGTCGTTGATAGTGCAGAATTTCAACATTTTCTGGGTGTAAACAACGTTATGCGCACAGAATCAACGCAAAGTGCTCATAAAATATTAGGAGACATTGCCAGTGAAGTCCGCACCACCCATGCGCTTGAAACAGAAATAGTGGTGCGTGAAGGAAAAAAAATTGATGAGATTTCCAAACTGATCGACGAAGATAAAAGGATTGCACTAATTGTTTTAGCAGCCAGTGGACATACAGAAGGACCAGGACCCCTTGTTCAATTAATCGGAAATAAAGGGACAGCTTTTTCAATCCCTGTCATTGTTATTCCTAGCAATCTTGCCGATGAAGATATTAGATCTATTGCCTAAAAAATATAATATTCTACAATGTAAGATCTTCCCAATCCTTCATTATAAAAGGAGAGTTTATGTTTATTCAAACTGAAACCACCCCAAACCCTGCAACGCTTAAATTCCTGCCAGGACGCGTGGTTCTTTCTGAGGGCGTATTAGAATTTCGTGACCCTGAAGAAGCAGCTAAAAACTCACCTTTGGCAGCTAAGCTGTTTAATATTCCCAATATCAATGGTGTTTTTTTAGGCTATGATTTTATCACCGTAAGCAAAAAAGAAGGAGAATGGCAACATCTCAAGCCCGTCATTTTAGGCACAATCATGGAACATTTTCTATCCAATGAGCCAGTGATCACCACCAACGCTACAACACAAGCACAAACCCATGCCCTTAACGAAGAATTTTATGACGAAAAAGATGCTGATATTGTCTTAACCATTAAAGAGCTGCTTGAAACGCGTATCCGCCCAGCAGTTGCCAATGATGGTGGAGACATTACTTTTCGCGGATTTGAAAATGGTATTGTTTATCTCAATATGCGGGGCTCCTGCGCTGGATGTCCCTCTTCAACGGCAACCCTCAAACATGGTATTGAAAATCTTTTACGCCATTTTATCCCTGAAGTTTTAGGCGTTGAAGCCATGCCACAATAAATATTGGCCTCAATAGGTAAAATAACCACAGCGATTGCCCCTCTTCAACAGCGCTCAAACATGGAGTGCAAAAATCTTGCGTCATTTTATTCCTGAAATTTTAAAAGTAAGCTATGCAGCCATAAAAATACAGTACTGTTAAAAAAATCTGTCTAATAATGATACCTTCACTCATATTTCACCTCCACATATGCCTTAAAAAGATTTCAAAGCCCCTTTTAAGAAGCATAGGTTGTTTCAACAAACCAATCCGTACACAGAAGTACAATGCATGGATGTGCACTTTAAATTTATTTTGTTTCATAATCTTGTCATGTAATTTTAACCAAGAAACCACGACCCGTTACAAAAAAGAAAACCCAAAAAAGAAAACATTGTAAGATAGAGTGCCCATTTGCTCCATCTTTCTCAGTTCTCCCAACAATAAAATCACGCAAAATACTTCTTGTAGCAACCAATCGACAAAGATCACATTTTGCAACTTGAATGAGAATTCTGACATTCTTCTTATTTCAATTCTGTTTTTATTGCATCAATCAAAATCGTCCGCTTACACAGCACAAACTGGATAATAACAAAAACTATTTTTAATAGCTCTTATGCACACTTTTTATAAGGGACTGTTGCAACACTAAGAGCTGGAAAATGCATGACCATACAACCTTATCAAGATCATACCATCCTTTTTCCATTCTTAAAATCAAGAATTCCCCCTCTATCATTTTCAATCTCATTTCCATAAATATGACGCAAACGGTGTAACTACCTGTAAAAATAAATACATTGAAGCTAGATCTATTATGGTTGTTTGAGAAATTATCTGATAAAAAAATGAGAATATTTCTTCAATTCAGCAGGAATAAGTTTGTCTGCTTTACCACGTTGTTCTTCTCATAAAGCACATACTTTTACTGTTGCATGTAAGTCAACATCCAACTTCATCCATAACCGCATATTAAAAGAAAAGACAGAGCCACTATTCCTCTGCGATACATGGCTTTGCAATAAAGGAAAATATATTGCCTCTATCTGATTGGTGTAATCTGTGAAACAAGAAAAGAATCCCATTCGAGAAGAATGTAAAAATAAAAAACCAACGAAATGCAAAAACAATTGCAAGGGGATAAATGCCTAAACTTTTTTCACAAACTCCGACTTTAAACTCATCTGACCAATCCCTGGAATTTTGCAATCAATGTTATGATCCCCATCCACCAAGCGAATATTCTTTACCTTAGTACCACCTTTTAAAACAGATGAAGCGCCTTTTACTTTCAGATCTTTTATCACCATAACGGTATCTCCGTTTGTTAAAATCTGACCATTGGCATCATAAACAGTATCGGAAAGAACAGTATCATCGTTTTTTTGTGGCCATTCATGTGCGCATTCAGGACACACAAAATTTTCACCATCTTCATAAGTATAAAGACAATCACAACGAGGACATTTAGGATATTGGGTCATAAATTCCCCTTTTAAAAAAAAATCATTCACTATGACTGGTCATAAAGCAAGAAGTGCTTATTGTCCATTATTTTAGAAAAACATTTTCCTTTGTTTCAACCCTCATCTGCCAACTGTGTTCATGAATGCTATCGTCACATACCATATGAGTTTATAAAAATGATTGATCATTATATAACTTAAATGAGCCCCCCGCATATCATAAAATTTACTCACTTCATTCTCTCTAATAAATTAATCAAAATCATTTTCTTATACATCAGCAATGCAATTAACGAATGGATAAAAAACAATTAGAAAAGGAACCTCTCTAAATAAAACGCTCTCAAAAAGCTAAAAACTGAAAAACAAGAAAATGATGCCCTCAACTTGACCTTTTATTTAAGTAAAGATAACAGTCACAATGTTAGAGAACAGACTGATTTATAATCATAGTTAATGGTTTTGTATATTGAATGAGAGCCGATAAATAAGCTGAGATTCTCTCACCCCCTTTTACATTGAATCAACCAAAGCCTTTTGCTTGCATGCTACAAGTAGGAAGAGGCGTGTAAAACGATTATTCAAAATACTAAATATTTTCAAATATAAGAACCAACATTGAAAGCGAGCAAAGTGAATGATGGTACGGTCTTACTCTCTCATAAGCGTAAAATTGTGCTGCTCGATAGATGGTCGCTCATCCCTTTCAAAAGCAGCACGCATAAGATGCGTTTTTAGTGTTTTGAGAGAGACGCTTCTTTAAAACAAGCATATGAAATGTGCAACAATGATAATATTTTTTTTGCATAAGGAACATCTCCCCTATTAAACAAACATTGCTATCAAACCATCAAAAACCATCGGACATAAACTCCCCGATTATGCCGGATTATAATTACCTACAGGATTCGGTTTTAAGAAGCCCGCAGTTTTAGAAATCCGATTGATATGTAAAGGAGGAAAAAACAAAGCGCGCTTGAAAATGGAGGATCTGCCTTATGGCAAATAAAATCACACCCCTAAAATCATACCTCATGTGATCAATCATCATACCTTTACAAAAAAATATTCCAATGAACTTAGGTGATAATATCAGGGCGATCTCGCCCCAATGCTTGTTGTATATTTAACAGTTTTAGCGCCACCTGTTGCAAAGGTTGGAGAACTTCTTGCGGATTAAAATTGTGTTTGCGCGGATCACTTTCATACTGTTCAAAATAAAGTCGTAAAGTAGCACCTAGCGTCCCTGTTCCCGACAACCGGACCACCAACCGTGCTCCATTTTCGAAAAAAATACGTATACCTTGCCGCGTGCTAACACTCTGATCAACAGGATCATGATATGTAAAATCATCTGCTTTTTTGACGAAAAATCCTGCAATTTCAGTTCCTGCATGTGGTAAGTGCGTACGCAAATGTTCTATAAGTTCCAAAGCTTTATCTGCTTCGACTTCTTCATAATCATGCCGTAACGTGTAAAAACGCCCATAGGTGTACCAATGCTGTTGAACAATTTGTGCAACAGTTTTTTCTGTTACCGCTAAAAGATTTAACCAAAATAAGACAGCCCATAAACCATCTTTTTCGCGGATGTGATGAGAGCCAGTTCCAAAGCTTTCTTCACCACAAAAGGTTACTTTCCCCGCATCCAAAAGGTTTCCAAAAAACTTCCATCCCGTTGGCGTTTCAAAAAAGTTTAATCCGTGTTTTTCCGCAACCAGATCAGCAGCACGCCCCGTCGGCATAGAACGCGCTATCCCCACAACACCTTTTCGATATCCTTTAATGAGGTGTGCATGTTCAGCCATAATAGCCAAAGAATCTGAAGGTGAGACAAATTGTTGACGACCAATAATGAGGTTACGATCTCCATCACCATCAGAGGCTGCACCAAGATCTGGTCCTTGCTCTGACATCAATAAATCATAAAGAGCCTTGGCATAAACCAAATTGGGATCCGGATGACCGCCTCCAAAATCTGGCAAAGGAATACCATTAACCACCGTTCCTTCAGAAAATCCTAAGCATTTTTCAAAAATTTCATGAGCATAAGGCCCTGTTACCGCATGCATAGCATCAAACCGTAAAGTAAGACCTCGAGCAACGGCCTTGGCAATACAGTCAAAATCAAAAAGCTCCTGCATCAAAGCAACATAATCAGCGACAGGATCAATAATATCAATCCGCATGGCTCCCATAAAGATCGTACCTTGCCTATCTAAATCAATATCTGGTGCTTCAAGAATTTTATAAAAGGAAAGACGTTGCGATGTTGCAAAAATAGCATCACATAAAGAATTCGGAGCGGGTCCACCATTGGAAACATTGTATTTGATACCACAATCTCCCTCTGGACCACCAGGATTATGGCTTGCAGAAAGAATAAGTCCACCATGGGCATGAGTTTTACGAATAAGATGCGAAACAGCAGGTGTAGAAAGAATACCGCCCCTTCCCATTTTAACACAAGAAACACTATGCGCCGCTGCCATCTTCAACACAATCTGAAGGAGAGTACGATTAAAAGTGCGCCCATCCCCCCCAAGAATCAACATTTTTCCTTCAAGAGGCCCAATGTTATCAAAAAGAGACTGTATAAAGTTTTCTACATAATGAGGTTGTTGAAAAACAGATACTTTTTTGCGCAAACCAGACGTTCCCGGTTTTTGCCCCTCGAAAGCCGTGGTCAAAACTGTCTTGATGGTCATGTAAATACCTTCATATTCTTTCCTTTAATTTTAAGGTGAAGAGTATCCAAAGTCGACCATTAATTCTACTTGACGGAAGTGTGAAATATTTGCACACTCGTTAGAAGTAAAAATTCTTGAAGAATCCCTTTTATTTAAACCGTTCTTTCCGATATGCTTTTAAAGACAAAGGCTGTTTTAAAACGAAATTTTTGTGAAAAATATAGGAGCATCCTTATGATGAAAAAAACTGTTCCCAATGTAACATTCCATACACGTGTCCGCGATGAAATGGGTGAAAATAATTCTTATCGGTGGCAAGAAGTTAACAGTGATGCTTACTTTAAAGGAAAGCGTGTTATTCTTTTTTCTCTTCCTGGAGCTTTTACCCCTACTTGCTCAACTTTTCAGCTGCCTGACTTTGAAAAACTCTATGATGAATTTAAACAAGCGGGTATTGATGAAATTTATTGCCTTTCCGTCAATGATGCTTTTGTCATGAATGCTTGGGGAAAAACACAAAATATCAAAAATGTGAAATTAATTCCTGATGGCTCTGGTGAATTCACACGCAAAATGGGTATGCTGGTTGCAAAAGACAATGTTGGTTTTGGCATGCGATCATGGCGCTATGCTGCCGTTATTAATGATGGTGTGGTTGAGAAATGGTTTGAAGAAGCAGGTTTTTCAGATAATTGTGCAACAGATCCTTATGAAGTTTCTTCACCACAAAATGTTCTAAAAGCTTTGAAAAACTAATTCCGCCCCCAAATCGTCTATTTAAACAAAATTTAACGACACAAATTTCCCTAATAAAGAAAATTTGTGTCGTTTGTATTTTTTGAAACATCTATTTGTCAAAGCAGACACTATAAGTTGGTTGTGCGTTTTTGGTGAGAAAATATTCCAGCAATAATTTTTTAATAGGTATTTCACGTTTTAACTGCTTTGAAAAAACTTGAAAAATTTCCAGTAAAAAATCTAAACCAATTATAGTGCTCAAAGAATAAAAAGCTAAAAACTGTTGCACGCTATCAAAAAATGGGGATGCAATTGCGAAATGCGCAAATTCATACAAAACTCTCTCAGAAAAATCAAGGACTAACGTATCGATGAAATATGCACGATCAATGCTAAATTTCTCCTATTGAGAAAAACTTTGTTTCAAACAATAATTTGATTTATAACGATAATTTATAATTTTTCATGTCGAATGAGAGGCACTGAATATCATAAGATTGTTTTATTTTATCCCTTCTTATATTGAATCTCTTAAAACTATTTTCTTGCTTATTAGCACGTAAGGTTGGCATATGAATAAACGATTAAAAAGAGTAAAAGTACGTCTCATAAACGCTCTAAAATACAAGAGCTATGAACACCATTACTGCAAGGTTCATAAAAATATCAAGAAAGAAAATATTGCATAAAAACGGCTCTGCATAAATAACTGTTCATGAAGAATATTAAATAAAAACAGATCCCGTAAACATTCCAATTCACATACCATAAACAGACTCATCGCTGTTCTCATAGCCATTTATTCTAAGCTTTTATTTTTCTCTAAGAGAGAAACAGTTAAAGAAGGCGTTTATTTGGATATTCTACCATAAAGTGTGTTTTCATTTCTTCCTCTTCTATCTCTTCCTCTTCATCGAACTCAAAATCTTCATCACATTCAGGAAGCCCAAAAATATCTGGATTAATGAAATAACAATATTTTTTTGTCCCCTTCGCTACAATTTTATTCTTTTCTAATTCTTTGATACCTTCTTTAAAACTTTCAAAATTAAGATATTCTGGTTCTTGAATTGAAAGATCACAAATCAAAAATTCATTGAGAGTATCCTCATCTAATCTTACCTGATCAAACCATAAATCCACATCATCTTCATCTGACATTTTCCCTACTTGCCACAACATCACAAAAAATGCTTTCATACCACTAAATGATAGCCCAAAAATCATACGCCGACTATCGGACGCTCCTGAAAACGTAATTTGCGGAAGATCTTCAAATCCGAAATTTGAAGGAGGAAGTTTAAATGATTTTCCAATATCTTCAGGTTTTTTCAAAATAAAGGGATTTCTTTCATATAATACTGTAAAATCATATTGGGCCATTTTCATTTCTCCGTAAAAAATTGATTTGTTATAATAAATTAATAATTTCAAATGGTTGTCATTATAATCTCTTATAATTCCTCCCATATTTTCCCTTTAAAAATTGTCTGATTTAAGTTATTCGTTGCTTTTGAAACTAAAAAAATCTTCTAAAATAAAACTCTTGAGATTTCTTTCATCTCTCATGGATGTGAGATTGTAGACTGCCGACAATAAAACAGTAGAAATATGATATCAGCAAATGAGAATTCAAAAATTAAATCCATATGAATGATCAATGTTTCTATAAACTATTGGGTTTCTGTTATTGATCATCAATTTTTCTAAACAGGATTGCGTCAAGAACCTCAAATGCTTCAGTGTCCAGTATCTTGCTTCACGCAAGGTACTTACCTCGCGCGCTAAAAAGCATTCATTTCATAATGAAGACAAAGCATTTTTATCTTTAAAAAATTGCTTTTATGCCGCAGGAACTTTAAAAAATAACGCGATTTTAAGAATATCTAAACAAGTAAAATACAAATTCTGAAAATTGAAGAGGAAATGTTCGAGCTTTTCCCAACAATCGCTTTCACAAAACTTTTATCATTACCGTTTTTGGGCTGCCAAAATATCTTGTACTGTTTGAACCAATTGCTCTTCATCAATCATCACTTGCGCAGGACGGCTTTCACGCCATGTTTGATTGTCCTTAATTTCGTGGGACAAACGCGCCCCTTCAATCAAATCTTTAATCTGTATTTTTCCGCTCTCACGTTCTTGTGAGCCTTGGATCACCACACAAGGCGCTTGACGTCGATCTGCATATTTCATCTGCGCTTTTATCCCCGATGCCCCCAAATAGAGCTCAGCACGAATTCCCGCACCACGCAACTGCATCACCATTTTTTGATAGCGTGCAACAGCTTCTGGTTCTTTATCCATCATCAACACCACAACCGGCCCTGTTGTCTCCTTCATAGGCAACTTTCCAAGATTTTGCAAAGCAGCAATCAAGCGTGAAACCCCGATTGAAAAACCTGTTGCCGGAATATTTTCACCACGAAAGCGTGCCACCAATCCATCATAGCGCCCACCACCACCAACGGAGCCAAAAACAACTTTTTGCCCATCATCATTGAGAACATCAAAAAGCAATGCCGCCTCAAAAACAGGTCCAGTATAATATTCCAATCCACGAACCACCGAAGGATCAATTTTAATGCGATTGTGATAACCATTAGCGACAAAGATTGCTTGCATTTCCTCAAGCTCGCGAACCCCTTCAAGCCCCTGAGCACTCTGACCAACGACTTGTCTGAGAGCATCAAGGATTTCTTCTGCTGTTTTTGCGTTTACAGTCAGTAAGGAAAGAATACACTCAATCTCTTTATCCTTAAGCTCGGCCCCTTTTGTAAAATCACCACTTTCATCCAAACGCCCCTTGCCTAGAAGAAAACGCACGCCTTCAGGACCAAATTTATCCAGTTTATCCATTGCTCGAAGCACAGTTAAGCGCCTTTCAATCTGCTCCCTTTCCCCTAAACCAATCAATTCTAAAACACTTTCCAGAATTTTTCGGTTATTCAAGCGAATGGCATAATCATGCTGCTGAAACCCTAACTTTTCCAAACTGTCTGCTGCCATCATACAAATTTCGGCATCCGCTGCTACCGTTGGTGTTCCAACAATATCCGCATCAAACTGCATAAATTGCCGAAAGCGCCCTGGTCCAGGTTTTTCATTGCGAAACACAAAACCAAGACGATAACTGCGATAAGGCTTTGGCAAAACTTCAAAATTCTCTGCAAAATAACGGGCAAGAGGCGCAGTAAGATCATAGCGCAAAGACATCCATTGCTCATCATCATCTTGTAGCGAAAAAACGCCCGCATTTGGACGATCTTCATCAGGCAAAAACTTACCCAGCACATCTGTATATTCAAAAATTGGTGTTTCCAGTGCTTCAAAACCGTAAAGTTCATAAACTTCACGAATTTGCGCAATCATTGTTTCAGTTGCATACAACTGTGCACTTGTACGATCCACAAAACCACGGGGTAAACGGGCTTTAGTTTTTCCTTGTTTCAATGACATGTTATTCTCTAGCAACAATATGTGTTCACGGATAACCATTATCCCATAGAAACCAACGCTGCAATGACTTTATCAATCTAAAAACTTTTAATAACATGTTAGAGTCCTTTATTTTACAAAAGCAATATCCTTATAAAGCGATATTCTAAAAGAGTTTATCCTGTAAGATGAGTCATCACCCTTAAACTAAAACGTCCCCAAAACGAATACACTCTCCAAACCCTCTTATGCCTCATCTTTAGCTCTGTTCAGGTATTTCTTTCATTTTTTTCCTTTATCTCGTCTTTCTTGAAGCAATTTTTCATATATTCCCAAGATTTCTGCATTTTTTTCAAACCTTTGCTTTCCGTATTTGGTCCTCCCAATCCCAACAGAAAATAAGAAATATATGAACACTTTTTGAAAAGATCAAAAACAACTCTTAACTTTAGATAAAGAAAAACACTTCTTGAAATTCGTATCTGACTTAAAATTTGATAAACCACCTTCTTTTATAAGAGCTTTTTTTCTTTGATAACTTAGCAAAAAACTTTAAGATAGAAGCGTGTTTTTAGATTGCTCGGCAAAATCATGAATAACATTTTTTAAATCAACACTATTTCGACCAACCTCTGTAATCGATCTTGAAATGGAAGGAATAAGATTCTGCCATAGCCTTTGAGGAAACTGCTGAGTTAATTGTGTTATTGTTCCCCCTTGAGCCCCAATGCCAGGAACGAGAAATAAGTTATTTTCTAACTGTTCGATTGTATCTTTTGCTTCATTGCCCAATGTTGCTCCAATCACTGCCCCAATAGGACCAACATGATGATATTGACTTGAAGATTGGCTATTATATTCAAAAATACGCTGCGCCAAATGAACAGAAACCGTTTGATCACCAATGCGCGCATTGCGAATGTGCCTTCCCTCTGGATTCGAAGATTGAACAACCATAAAAACAGCCGTTTTTGTTTCTTCTGCAATCTTTATTAAAGGAATGAGAGCATCAAATCCTAAAAAAGGATTGACTGTTATGGCATCTGCTTTAAACGCACTGCTTGAACCAAGCCAAGCTTTACCGTAAGCCTCAGCAGTAGAGCCAATATCCCCTCTTTTCGTATCAACGAGAACCAACAAACCTTGTGCCTGTGCATTTTCAATAAGTTCTTTGAGAATTTGAAGCCCTTCCACCCCATATAACTCAAAAAATGCGGCTTGAGGCTTTATCATCCCCACTTTACCCACAACCGCTGTTAAGAGGATATCACAAAAATCTTTTAGACCTTTATAATCACAGCTTAAATTCCATGATTGCAAAACTTTATGACTCGGATCAAAACCAACGCAAAGCGGTCCATATTTTTCACTATTTTTAAAAAAAGCTGAACAAAACATTTTATATCCTAACACGGTCTGTCTTTAAACTTTTTGATACAATCAAAAAGAAAAGCATTTGTCAAAAGAATACAATACTGAAAACACAAAGAAAGAGCTCTCTATACAAAGTGTGCTTTTATTTATGAAACATAAATATATTTCCATTCGTAACGCTTATCACATGTTTATCGACCAAGACATTGTCATGAGACAAAAACTCAAATTTATGAAGGAATATAAACAAAAAAAGCGTTCATATTATTTTGTTCAATGACCTCATAAAGCCCAATAGCGTGCCTTGTCGTTTTTACACCCCTTTTTTATGATCAACAAAAACTCTCTATGAACGTGCTTTAAACAAAAGTTTTAAAAGAAAATGCCCCACTATGATGATCTCGAGCTTAACTTTAGATCTCTCCTATCCCTTTTTAGCGCATATCTATTCACTTTTGGAACATAATTGGCAAAAAGACATTGTATCTCCAGCATATTCAAGGAGATAAAACAT
>NZ_JBHIMM010000008.1:0-99677 GCF_042194115.1 Bartonella sp. MR90HLJMH | reverse complement strand
TTTTCAAATACTGATTTCCCAAATCACCATTTTTTTCGTGTTTCATGATCGTCTTACGATCAAGCAAAGCTGTTGCAGGACTTGCAACAATATTATTAAGAATGAGCTCTGCTGGATAAGGCTTATCAAATTTCATCACCACTGTTTTCTCATCAACAGCTTGCAACGCATCATCAACATTTTGTTCTGTAATTCCATATTCATTAAAAATTGCCGCATTACCCATCTTCAATTTGACAACCCGCCTCATACCCCAAACAAGATCATTGGCATTGGCTGGCTTGCCATTATTAAACTTCAAACCATCACGCAAATGAAAGGTAATCACCGTACTGTGATCATCACCTGAAACATCCCAATGAGTTGCTAAAGCGGGAACCATTTTAGCAGGATCATCTGTCGCAGTACTGACTAAGTTATCACAAACATTGCGAACAATTTCACTTCCATAAACATCCGTGAGCTGCGCAGGATCAAACGTACTGATTGCATCAAGATTCCAAGCCATCACAAGGGTATCAGCCGGTGTTTTTGCTGAAACCTGTTGTACAACTACTCCCAGTGCAATAAGAGCAGCAACAAGAGATCCGCTACTTTTCAATATTTTTCTTTTTAAGTTCATAGACTTTTCCTTTTAAAGTTTATTGTATAAATTCCCCACGCAACAAGAATGTGCAAAATAATAAAATTAGACAAACCATAGGCTCTGAGAGATAACGTTTTAGAACTTTCAAATAACATCACTTATCAACCACTCCTCCTGCCCATAGTCCCCCCCAATATGCACCGAAAAACAATCTAATATATGATGAATGACATAACCCATCACCAATTATTGATGATATTACAACGTCTACCATTGAAGGGTATAAGACAAAGATTTCTTCTCTCTTGTCGGACAAGTTTAGCTCTTCTTTACTCTAGCGTTTTTATGCCATCAAAGGACAATCCCCTGTTAGCTCAAAAACCTTAATAACAAAGAGCCTTCATAATAATTTGATATTTCAACAAAACAGAAAAATTTGCCCATCGCCCAACATCAACCACCTCTACCCCTTCTGCAAAAGGAATTTTGGATTTTTCCATAATTCCCCACTAAATAACAGCTTCTCATTATATCTTATTTCCAAATAAAAGGAGCACGGGCACCACAAACCTCTGACATTCCCTCACGCGTTCGTACATAACAAAACTTTTTTCAATACTGTATTTTAAATACCTTTGCTCCTTTAACAACACTCAATTCATTGCTTGATTTTTTCCAGAAAAAAATCTTTTCAATGACTAAGGTTGAAATACCTAAATATAATACCTATATAAGCATACCCTTATCAGAATAGATAGTCTTTTTTTAAGTAAACTGTCTTGAAATATTATTTCTATACACAACAACAATAAGTCGGTTACAAAATCTTCAACGAACAAAAACTCTCACCCTGACGCGGAATATCGAAACGTTATAAAATTTCTCTACAAATTCTCAGAAACAAAAGGATACCCCTTCATTTCATTAAATGAAGCGCCCTGAAAATATCGCGAAAATGCAATAAAATACGCGTATATTTCAAAAAACAGCACTGTTATTACACCAGTACTAAGGTAGTGAACTTAAAAAAGTAAGAAAAAATAAAAAATATTTTTCTTTTATGATAATAACATCGCTGTACTATGTTAATACAATAAAAAACACGATCTTCGAAAGTATATTAAAATGAACCGAAAGAAAAAATTGTTAAATTCTTCTCATGCGTTTCTTGGAGGAACATTAAACCGTGTTAGTCTAAAATTGCTTATCCTTTCATTCTTCATTGGCATCGTAATGAATTTTTTGGGATGGACACCTCGAAACCTCATACAAAGAATAGTAGATTTTTTTCAATCACTATGGGAAGCAGGATTTATAACGCTTACAAATTTCTTTCATATAACTATGACGGGAGCTATTATTGTTGTACCTATTTTTCTTATCTTACGAATTTTTCATAAAAAATAAAAGCCTTAACATTTTCCTTGTGCTAATCTTTTCGAAAAATCAAACGACATAAAAATCCTGTAGTAATAGCAATAATCACTGCAACAATACCATATAAAAAACGATACTTGTGCGCTGCATAAAAAATTGTATAAGCGATATGTGCTTTAACAATTTCAAGAGTCGTTGTTGCACTATCAATAAACTGTCCATCACGAAAAAGATAAGCACGAACTTTATAATGTCCAACAGGAATATTTGCTGGCAAACGAAAATGTGCTGTGAAAAGTGTGTCAGAACCAAAACGAACACCACCTACTTCCTCGTAATAAAGGCTTTTAGCTTTTTGCAATTTTATAAGTTCATCGCGAAAGCTTTGTATTTTTTTCTGATCTTGTTCATCCGTCTGTAATGGCAAATAGAGTAATCCTAACCCTAAGCGTTTATAATCTTCAATACTCGTAATATCGTCAATTTCACGTGTTGTGACCATAGAGTAAAAAAGAGGAACCTTTTTAAAAATAAGAGAATCTGTATTAACCCATACACCGGCATTGCGTTTTTTTTCTCGCATCACCATTGTCCGATCTTGTCCCTCCAAGCTTACAACAACATCATAACGGTTCTGTCGAGAATATAACGGATCAATATTTTCCAAAACACCAGCAATATAAAGATCACGACCAGCAAAATTTGCATCCACAGTAATCGTATTCGTTGTTACGATAATTTGGACAGTTTCGTGGTCAAGTTGATCAATGGATGTAGCTGGCGTCCCAACATGTGACCATGTAGAAAAAGAAATAAAATAAAAGAAACCTGCAATGATGTATAAAAAAAATAATCTACCCATTTTTATCTCATAAGAATATCCAGAGAGAAAAGATTATCAGGGCGTATAAATAATTGAAAAGCAAGACGCATACACACAATCAACACTAAACATGCAAGCGCCATACGCAGTTGTTCAGCCTTTAACTTCCGTCCAGCCCTTGTTCCATATTGCGCACCAATACTTCCTCCAAGCATTAACAAAAAAGCCAAGACAATATCAACGGACTGATTAGTCATACTTTGCAAAACTGTCGTGAAAGAAGACACAAATGTAATCTGAAAAAGTGAAGTCCCAATCACCACACTGGTTGGAACACGCAGAAGGTAAATCAATGCTGGTATCATAAAGAACCCCCCACCAATTCCCATAATAGAAGACAACAACCCCACAATGAGACCAATCCCTAAAACTGGAATAATGCTAACATATATCATAGATGTCCGAAAACGCATTTTTAAGGGTAAGCGATGAATCCAGTTATGTCGACCAGCAAGACGAATATTGGCTTTTCCTGCCTTACGCTTGCGCATCATATCATACCAACTTTCAACGATCATCAAGCTTCCTACACTTCCAAGAAGAATCACATAAAGAAGCGAAATCATTAAGTCTAATTGACCTAACTTTTTCAAAACAGAGAAAACCTGAATCCCGATTAAAGAACCACCCCCTCCTCCAATCGCCAAAAGAATACCAAGTTTAATATCGAGCGTACGTCTTCTAAAATGTGTAATTGCTCCTGTTACAGATGACGCAATCATCTGGTTAGCACCTGTTCCAACAGCAATAGCAGGAGGAATATTATAAAAAATCAATAATGGTGTGATGAGAAACCCACCACCGATTCCAAAAAGGCCTGAAAAAAAACCAGCAACGACTCCCATACCAATCAAGATCAGCATATTGAGTGACATTTCAGCAATTGGTAAATAAATACTCACTTACAGAACCTTCAAGATAATCTGAGGTTTTTTTAACAATTAGAGAATCCTTCTCCAATTATCCTCTTTTCCAATAATCTTTGTTGCGTGTTTAAAAGAATAATTCTAGTTGCTATAGCTTTCGTACAAACACGAATGCGCAATACATTTCACATCTATTAACATCAACATCATACAAATTAAAAAAAACGAGCTCCTTTTAAAAAGCTATAAAGACATAACGTTACCGCTACCACAAATACAACGGTTAAAAAACAAAGAACACTTTTTTTTACCAAATAAGATGAAAACGAGACATGTTCCCGAGACTGCGCCTTTAAAGAAGAAAAACCATTCTCACTGCAATGATTAGATACCTGAACACCCATCATACCCTTTTCTTCTATCACAGCACGCTTCACTACTCCCTTATCCTTTTTAAAAGAAGGTTTCAGAGCATCACTGGGCAAAGAACTTCTATTTTCTTGCTGCAACGTATTTTCAACATTTGTTTGGAGTGGAATTATACCGTTTTGTTTCGAAAAATTTTGCATCTTTTGAAAGAATAAACGTTCTTGATTTTCCTGACATTCCATATGAGCAAGTTTTTGTACAACAGAATCAGGTGATTTTGAACGAGATACCCGTCGTGTTACCGCTTCTTCTTCTAAGCTTTTTTTTTCACTCTGCAAACTTTTAACAATTGTTTTAATCTGCTCTAAAGACTCAAAAAGCTTTTTTTCTCTTTGACAACGTATATAATGCTCAGCCAAAATAGCTCGACTAATATCATCTAAGTAAGATTTAAAATGCTCTTCTACAGAACTCTGCTGCATCAAAGAACGGGGCGGATGCTTCATTTGCATTTGCGTATAAACGGTGCGTAATTTTTGAGCAATATCCGACATCGTTACTTCTACAGAAGTATCCATTCTTTCTTTCTGTTCAACAAAAGAAAAGAATTTACCATTCCTAACCTGATTGGTCGCCTGATCGATCGTATGACCCTTCGTATTCACAAACGCCTACCCCTCATTAATCTTTTTGAAAAGAATCGCAACAAATGATGAGATAGTGTGCTCTATTTTAGTAAATAGAGCTTTAAGAACTCCTAAAAACTTTTTTGTTAGAAATATTTTCCCCAATCTTTATCCAAAATATTTGTTTGAAAGACAGATCTTTAATTTTTCTGTCTTCAAGATTTGAAGAGCAAAATCATTCCCCCATTTTTATCTTTTTCACTTAATTTTTCATTGTATAAAGGACCTACTGCACCATCATAAACAAAGCATAAGAAACTAAAAAAGAATATTCTCACAAGACAGATTGATTTTTTTACTTTTTATTCAAGCAAATAAGGCAATTATAGCAATGCAAAAATATGAAGATTGAAAATAACGACGAGAAAGTACAAGTAAACGTAAAAAAGCTTATATGAAAGATAACACAGGCTATAAATGAGACTTCATTCTAAACAATTTGGTTTCTTATGAGTATTGCTATAAACTTGTGGTCATACAAACAAAGAGGATCATTATGAAGATAATTGTCGCTGTCAAACGTGTTGTTGATTATAACATCAAGATACGCGTCAAACCCGATAGTACAGGTGTTGATCTGTCTCACGTAAAAATGTCTATGAATCCTTTTGATGAGATAGCCGTGGAGGAGGCTATTCGCCAGAAAGAATCCGGTAAAATTTCAGAAGTTCTTCTTGTTTCAATTGGCCCAGAAGCAGCCCAAGAAACTCTACGAACAGGACTTGCAATGGGCGCTGATCGCGCACTTCTTGTCACAACGGATAAAACACTTGAACCCTTAGCAATTGCTAAGGTTCTCAAAGCTATTGTTGATGAAGAAAAACCCGATATGGTCTTTTTAGGAAAACAAGCAATTGATGATGATAGCAACCAAACAGGACAAATGCTCGCAGCTCTTCTTGGTTGGGGACAGGCAACTTTCGCTTCACATCTTAACATAGAAAATGGGCATGCGACAGTTACTCGTGAAGTTGATAATGGAACACAAACTCTTTGTCTTCCCCTTCCCATGGTTATGACTGCCGATCTACGGCTCAATGAACCGCGTTACACCTCTCTCCCCAATATCATGAAAGCAAAAAAGAAAATCATTGAGCAAAAATCTCTTGCTGATCTTGGCATCGATACGGAAGCACGCTTAACAATTTTAAGCGTTGAAGAGCCAAAACCCCGTCAATCCGGTATTAAAGTGGCGAATGTAGTAGAGCTTGTCAGTGCGCTAAAACAAAAGAACTGCATTTAATATTCTCACCACTAGAGTAAAAGCAACACTCACATAAAAGGGCAAAAACTTATGGCAATTCTTTTATTAGCTGATCATAATACAGAAGAAACAGCAAAAGCGCTCACCGCTGCACGCGCACTCAGTAATGATATCGATATTCTGGTTTGCGGAGAAAAAATTCAAACGATAGCGGAAAATAGTGCTAAACTTAATAGTGTGCGGCAGGTTCTTATTGCAAAAGCAGACTATTTAGCCCATCAACTTGCCGAGCCTATGGCAGATACAATTCTCACGTTAGCAAATGATTATGATGTGATCATGGCTGCATCCAGCAGCACTGGAAAAAATGTGATGCCACGCGTAGCAGCCCTTCTTGATCTTATGCAAATTTCAGATATTACCGCCATTCTTTCACCCGATACCTTCAAACGACCCATTTATGCAGGCAATGTACTTGAAACTGTCCGTACCAATGATCATAAAAAAATTATAACAGTTCGCACAGCTTCTTTCACACCAACGCCTTCCCAAAATAATTCTGCTCCCATTAAAATAATAACACCAGCTCCCAATCCAAATCTTTCTTCTTTCGTAAAAGAAGAAACCAACAAAATTGATCGTCCTGATCTTACCTCTGCACGTGTTATTATATCAGGCGGGCGTGGTCTTGGTTCTCAAGAACAATTTATGGCACTTCTTCTTCCCCTTGCAAACAAATTAGATGCCGCTTTAGGTGCCAGCCGCGCAGCAGTTGATGCAGGCTACGCTCCCAATGACTGGCAAATTGGACAAACAGGAAAAGTCGTTGCCCCTGAACTCTATATCGCCGTTGGCATTTCCGGTGCAATCCAGCATTTAGCCGGTATAATGGATGCACAAATTATTGTTGCCATTAATAAAGATGAAGAAGCTCCCATCATGCAAATTGCCGATTACACCCTTGTAGGTGATCTCCACCAAATTATTCCAGAATTAGAGAAAGCTTTATAAGTTATGAATGCATTTCCGCATGACCAACGTGAAAGTATGGAGTTTGACATAGTCATTGTCGGAGCAGGACCTGCAGGGCTTTCTGCCGCAATTCGCTTTAAACAAATTAATCCTGAGCTTTCTGTTACAATTGTTGAAAAAGGGACCGAAGTTGGTGCACATATTCTCTCGGGCGCAGTTGTTGACCCCATTGGTATCGATACACTCTTACCAGAATGGAGAAATGACAACGACCATCCCTTCACAACCCCTGTCACCCAGGACCAATTTTTTTTTCTAAAGCCTCAAAAAGCGACACTATTGCCCAATATTTTGCATCCCAGAATCTTATCAAATAACGGATGTTATATCGTTTCGCTTGGGAGCGTCTGCCGCTGGCTAAGCAAAAAAGCTGAAGCGTTGGGTGTTGAAATCTATCCTGGTTTTGCAGCAACAGAGCCCATTATCCAAAAAGATAACGGAGCTATCATTGGTGTTCTCACCGGTGATATGGGGCTTAACAAAGATGGAACCCCTGGAAAAAATTATATGCCTGGTATGGCATTATTGGCAAAATATACTCTGATTGCGGAAGGAGCACGCGGCTCAATTGCAAAACAACTGATAAAACATTTCAACCTTAGCAAAAATCGTGAACCACAAAAATTTGGTCTTGGACTCAAAGAGCTCTGGGAAATTGATCCCCATAAACACCAACGCGGTTTAGTGCAACATTTCACTGGTTGGCCCTTAGACAATAATACCGGTGGTGGTGGCTTTCTTTATCACCAAGAAAACAATGTCATTTCTGTCGGTTTTGTTGTGCACTTAGATTACAAAAATCCTTATCTTTCTCCTTTTGAAGAATTTCAACGTTTTAAAACACATCCAAAACTCTATGAAATCTTCAAAGGTGCAAAACGTCTTTCCTATGGTGCACGTGTTATCAGCGAAGGAGGTTGGCAATCTGTACCAAAACTCACCTTTCCTGGTGGAGCACTTATTGGCTGCTCTGCTGGCTTTGTCAATGTTCCTCGTATCAAAGGCTCACACAATGCCATCTTATCTGGCATATTAGCTGCCGATAAAATCGCTACCGCTCTCGCGCAAGGACGTGCCCATGATGAGGTCAAAGAAATCGAAGAACAGTGGCGAAAAGGTCCCATTGGCAAAGATCTTTATAAAGTGCGAAATGCCAAACCGCTCTGGGCACAATATGGGACAAAATATGGAATTAAACTTGCCGGTTTTGATATGTGGTGGCAACAGCTGTTCGGATTTTCCTTATTTAAAACACTCCCCCACAAAAAGGAAGATTATGAATATCTTGAACCAGCAAAAAAATTTCAACCTATTGCTTACCCAAAACCAGATGGTGTTGTAACCTTTGATCGCCTTTCAAGTGTTGCCCTTTCCAATACGCACCATGAAGAAAATCAACCTTGCCATTTAAAAATAGCCTCATTAAGAAAACAAAAAGACTCCGAATATGCAATCTATGGGGCACCTTCCACACACTATTGCCCCGCCGCTGTCTACGAGTGGCTAGAGTATAATGATCATCTGACTTATATTATCAACGCTTCAAATTGCATACATTGTAAAACATGCGATATCAAAGATCCGAACCAAAATATCACTTGGACCTGTCCGCAAGGCAATGAGGGCCCCTTCTATCCCAATATGTAATGCCCCAATGTATAATCATTGTTCATTCTCCTAAAATTGAAATATACAATTAGCCTTAAACGTTTCTAAGGTACTTATTATACTGTTAAAGCTGTAGAGAATATGAAAAAATGAAATATTTTTCTGATAAGGGCTTATATTTGATCAATAACAATACAATTAGCTGTTTATGTTTCAAAACAGGCTGTTTACATTTGCTCAGAAAAACAGTTTGGATATCAATAGAATATTTGAAAGATAGGCGTTATGGAAATAGTCTAAAAAGCTTAGCTTTTAAAAGAGCACAGCCAAGCGTGAGATGGTGGCATAGGTAAAATTGTTTTTTGGTTCTCGAAGGAAAAACTTTATAGAAAATCGTGGAGCTGATAGAATATTGGTTACATCTGGAATTTGTTTTACTAAAAAAGATAACGCGGATCAAAATAGATAATAATGTTAGATTAAGACGTTAAATATGAGATTATCTTATTGTAGTGTAATCGATTATTCGAGTAAGGTAAGCCTTTATAATGATAAAAAAATGCGCTGATAAAAATGAGCCCAAATGGCTTATGGGTATGGATAAAACTCTTGTGGTGAGGGAAATTTGATGAAAAGAAAAGAGCATGTGTGAAAAAGCATATTTTATAGGTGCGCATGCTTATTCTGCACCCGTTATAGAATCAGGGCTTTATCTTGTGGCAACGCCTATCGGAAATCTTGCAGATATTACGCTTCGTGCTTTGCAAGTGCTTGCAAGAATTGATATTTTAGCGTGTGAGGATACACGGGTAACACGTATTTTGTTGGAACGTTACGGTATTCAAAAAAAAACTTTTCTCTATCATGAATATAATGCGCAAAAAGCGGGTCCGAAGCTCTTAGCGGCTTTAGCAGAAAACAAAACAGTAGCGCTTGTTTCAGATGCGGGAACACCACTTATTTCTGATCCCGGATTTCGATTGGTGGAAGAAGCCCGTAAAGCTGGTCATAAAATTATTCCTATTCCTGGAGCATCCGCTCTTTTAGCCGCTCTTATACCGACAGGGCTTCCTACTGATAGCTTTTTTTTTGCAGGTTTTTTGAGTGCACGCAAGCTACAGCGCAGAAAACGGTTGGAACAATTAAAAGAGATTCCAGCAACTTTAATTTTTTATGAATCACCGCATCGTCTTGTTGAAACTTTACAGGATATGGTCACTCTTTTTTCGGCTGATCGACCTGCTGCCATTTGTCGTGAATTAACAAAGAAGTTTGAAACAGTAGATGTTTCCAATTTAGGGAATTTGTTGGAAAATTACAGAAAACAAGCACATATTCGTGGGGAAATTGTTGTGCTTGTTGGAGAATCATCCTCTTCTTTAAATGTAATAAGTGATCAAGAAATTGATGAAATGCTATTAGAACGCGCGCAGACACATTCTGCTGCTCAAGCAGCAGCTTTGGTTGCAAAAGAGACCGGTTTTAAAAAGCAGGAACTTTTTCAGCGGTTAGTTTTTTTAAAAAATGCGTAAGATGATACAAAAAAAACGCAGACAAAAGTCTTTTTATCGAGGGATCCGTGCAGAAAAATTGGCAGCTTGGTGGCTACGTTGTAAAGGGTTTCACATTGCCGAAATGCGTTTTAAAACAAAATGTGGGGAAATTGATTTAATTGCACGACGTGGAAATCTTGTGTTAATTGTTGAAGTTAAAGCACGTTCAACGTTGGCTGAAGCAATGGAAGCGGTTTCCCGAATGAATGAAAAGCGAATTGAGGCAGCAGCCGATATTTGGCTCGCACGGCAAAAAGATTATGCCCTTTTATCTGTACGCTTTGATTTGATTGCAATTTTACCTTGGCGTTGGCCACAGCATATCCCTGCATTTTTTACATCTAATCAATAAGAGGCAGCCCCCATTTTAACCATACTCAATAAAAAACATTTCGTTTTTATGTGCATATGCGTTAAAAAGTGTGTAACCGTTTGAGCGCTATAAGGAGTGAAATATGGATGATTATGAAAAGTTTGCAACAGGTTTACTCATTGTTTTTGGAGCGCTGATTATTGGTGGTTTAATGGCAATGCATATTGTACTTATGAATAAACCAGGTTTTTTATTTGCATTAGCCGCAGCTGTTGTTGGTTGGTTTTCTGCTTTTGCCGTTCTCTTTGACAAACCAAAAATCTATTTGGGCTTGATTATTCTTGCTATGATATGTGTTGCCTCTTCAATTAGCGCTTATGTTAGTTAAAACACCTGAAATGTTGATTGAGATTCCTTTTAAAATATAAAACTGAGAAATAGAAATGAAACTTGGCTTTTTGGGAACGGGTACAATCAGTGCTTCAATGGTGAATGGACTCATGACAAGCACCTTTGATGTTTCTTCCATTATTGTTTCACCTCGCAATGCACAAACAGCAGAGCGCCTTTCAAACACTTATGATAAAGTTATAATTGCTGAAAATAACCAAGCGTTGCTCGATATTAGTGATTGTGTTTTTCTTTGCTTGCCCAACCAAATTGCAGAAGGCGTTTTGCGCTCTCTTCATTTTCGTCCAGAACAGCTGGTTATTTCCGTACTTGCTATGGCAAAAGCAGCAGAAATAGAAGAGTGGATTAATCATAAAGTTTATCGTGCTGTTCCATTACCTTTTGTTGCAGAATGCAAAAATTTGACACCAGTCTATCCCGATCATCCCTTTTTACGCACTTTATTTGATGCATTGGGGGGCACATTGGTGCTGGATAAGGAAGAGCAATTTAATCTTTTTATGACAGCTGGTTCTCTGATGGGAGTATATTTTAATTTTATAGAAACAGCCCATCAGTGGTTTATAACACAGGGGTTAAAAAAACAGCAATCAGCAGAATTCCTTACCATGATGTTTGGAAATCTTACGGATGAAATGCGTAAAATTATAGCAACGAATCGTTCTGCATTTCTCGATTTTGCACTGCTTGAAAAAGAGTTTTCAACAAAGGGTGGAACAAATGAATTTTTGTCAAATTACTTTTCTCATCAAGGGGGAAGGAATGCTTTAACAACGGCTCTTGAGGCTACTTTGCAAAAAATGAATGCTTCTAAAAAGACTTGACCAACATTTTTTTATCATCTCAATAAGAAAGAGCTAAATGTTGAAGATTTATATCAAGAAAACTCATATCGAAAAATGCTTTTTACACCTGAAAAAGATACCATCTTATGAAAAGAATTGATTTTTAAAATATTTTTTACAACCTTTTACAATTTTTCTAAATTATTTTTATTTTCTGTCTTCTTCTTTTATCCTCAATACCAATATTTTTTTCTACCTCATGGCTCTATCTCTTCTAATTTGGGTCCCCTTCAGGTTATCCAAACGCATGAATAATTTTTTGTTTATTTAACCTATATACTCCACTCACACATTAAAACCTCCCCTTACAAAGAAGCAACTATTTTTACGTCTTCCATGATTGTGTTTTAATAAACTTTCTCAAACAAATATCCATTTAAAAGAGTTGATTTTTTATTTGATCAACAATTTTACGATACAGTTTAGTATGCTCTTTACTAGGCTTAGCAACAAAAATAGGGATCCCCTCATCTGAAGAAAATCGTAAAGCTGCATCAAGCGGTATTTCCGCTAAGAAAGGGACTTCTCGACGTTCCGCTTCTGCCCGTGCACCACCATAGCCAAAAATATCATAGCGTTTTCCCGTATCAGGAGCGATAAAATAACTCATATTCTCAATAATTCCTAAAATAGGAACATTGACTTTCATGAACATTTCTATTGCTTTACGCGCATCCACTAAAGCAAGATCTTGGGGCGTAGAGACAACTAACGCACCTGTTAATTGTACCTGTTGTGCAAGCGTTAGTTGTGCATCCCCTGTACCGGGCGGCATATCAACGACTAAAACGTCCAGAGGTCCCCATAAAACGTCTCGTAACAATTGCGTTACCGCTGCCATAACCATAGGACCACGCCATACTACCGGCTTTTCTTCCTCAACCAAAAATCCCAGCGACATCAATTTAAGTCCGAATTTTTCAAGAGGTTGAATCTTTTTTTCTCCAATGAGCTGTGGTTTTTGATTAACAAGTCCTGTCAAACGCGGCAAAGATGGACCATAAATATCAGCATCCATCACCCCCGTCTTGAAACCAGAATCTTGTAAAGCTAAGGCGATATTTATTGCCATCGTAGATTTTCCGACCCCTCCTTTTCCAGAAGCAACAGCAATCACATGCCGCACACCTTCTATGGGCATTTTGATAGGTAAGAGATTTGCTCTCCGTCTAGGTGCTGCCTTTGTTGTTTTTTCTGCTGTAAGTGTGATAACAACAGATTCCACTCCCTCCAAAGCACATACCATCTTTTCAGCAGAACGACGCAATGATTCCCATTCTTGCACACCTCCATCAGGAACTGTAATGGAAAAAAAAACCTTACCATCAGCAATCAATATTTCTGAAAGAAGCCCCAACGACACAATATCACTTTCAAGATCTGGTCCTTTGATTTTACGTAATACGTTGCGGACAGCCTCACTTGTAATAGAATCCACGTTCTTTCCTCTCTATAAAAATACCAGCAAATATAAGCATAAGAACGAAAAATACTTACAGGTTCATCACCTGATAATTTTCTACTTTACTCAAAATTATAAAGTATAAATTACTTATATCTTTTCTCTTTAAAAATATGAAACCATCCTTAAATAAAGAATCTCAAACATAAAATCTGCTATAAAATCCTATCAATCGTGTTTGTCTACAACCACTTTAATGAATGTTCTGATAAAAATTTTGTAAAAACAAAAACTGAAAAAAATTTTAATATTAAAGGATACTTTAAATTGAGTATACAATAATCAGTCACACTTTCTTTAATTCTTTAACGCCCTAGTCATTTATTTTCTATAGACTCAATCGTTATTTCTGACACTCTTACAGTATCGTAAAAAAAGTATCACAGACAATTATAAGGTGTTTTGTATTCTTTCAAGAGCGAGAAAAACAATCTAAGAGAAAAACAATCTAAGATTGACTTTTTTTATATTTTTCCTTATGGGTTAACAGCCGTATGATAGGATAAAATCGTTCATCTCGCGCATAACTGCTCATAAAACGAAGATTAAGAAGGGCCGCACTCCGCGGTATTTAAATAAATGAAACGTACTTACCAACCCTCTAAACTTGTCCGTAAACGCCGCCATGGGTTTCGTGCACGCATGGCTACAGCTGGAGGACGTAAAGTTATTGCTGCAAGACGTGCTCGTGGACGTAAGCGGCTCTCTGCTTAACCATTTAAATTTTCACAACCGTTGAGGATTGCTCACCGTTTCTTCGTTGTGAAACTTTTGTTATGAACCTCTAATGCCTGCTTGCAGGCATTTAGTGAAATTGCGAAATGTTCTTTTATGAAGAAAAAACATCCCTGCCGTATTCGCAAAAGAGCAGACTTTTTGGCTGTCCGTACAGGAGAAAAGCGGCGTGGTCCTTTATTTTTGCTCGAAGTTAAATCTCGTGAACAAACAACAGAAAGAAAAGATTCTCTTGTTGCACGTGTAGGCTTCACTGTTACTCGTAAAAACGGTAATGCTGTGAAGCGTAATCGTATCAAAAGGCGCTTGCGTGAAGCCGTAAGAGTTGGTGTAACAAACCACATGGAAGCAGGAACAGACTATGTCATTGTAGCATATCGTGATGCGTTACATGCGCCTTTTACATCCTTAATTAGTGAATTAAATCGGCGAATAAAACCAAAAATAAAACATCAGCAACAACAACAAGGGTGTACGGATGGAATATAACCGCAATTTCTTTATCGCTATTGGCTTATCTTTCGTAGTGCTCATCGCATGGCAATTTCTTCATGTTGCTCCCAAACAAGCAAAGTTACAAAAACAACAAGTCATCACACAGCAATTGTCAAAACAACAATCAACCCTTTCTACTACCACGACGAATTTTTCTGACGATACCTCAACGCATCAAGCAACATCTATCATCGAACAGCCAATGACACCTGAAATCCGGAAAGCTGTATTGGCCAAAACAAAGCGTATTGCGATCAAAACCAATGAACTGGAAGGCTCTATTAATCTTGTTGGTGCACAATTTGATGATCTTCACCTCAAAAAATATCGTTTAACAGTCGATAAAAAATCACCGGAAATCGATTTGCTGAATCCTAAGGGTTTCAAAACGACCTACCTTGCTGAATTTGGTTTTGCAAGTGCATCTTTACCAGCAAAAGCTTTGCCACAATCGGATACACAATGGCAAATAGAGGGAAACAATACAATCCTGACTCCTTCAACACCCATCACTTTAATTTATAATAATGGACAAGGACAGATCTTCCGGCGTATTCTTTCTGTTGATGATCATTTCATGTTTACCATTGAAGATTCTATCAGCAATGAAAGTGATCAACCAATATATCTCTCGTCCTATGCCCGCGTTGCACGTGCAGCACCACCAGAACATACAAATGCAACCTATTTACTTCATGAAGGTATGATAGGTATTGCAGGAGATTCGCTCAAAACTGAAAAATATAAAACCTTAGCAGAGCTTGACCCGAATCCTGATAATGGGCAAAAGAGCATGACTTTCTCAAAAGTAACAGGAGGTTGGATTGGTATTACCGATAAATATTGGGCTGTAGCAGTTATTCCCCCGCAAAATAAAGAATATACAAGCCGTTTTATTTATTTTGATCGTTTGCAAACGCATTATCAGTCTGACTTGCTAGGATCGCTTTTAACGATTGCCCCAAATGAAACAAAAACTATTACAAATCGTCTTTTTGCTGGTGCAAAACAAGTTGAAATTATTAATAACTATCAAAATGACCTAAAAATCAAAAAATTTGCTCTTTTAATTGATTGGGGCTGGTTTGATTTCATTACCAAACCAATGTTTTCTCTCATTGATATTCTTTATAAACAAACAGGAAATTTTGGTATAGCCATCCTTCTTGTCACAGTGCTCTTAAAAACTCTTCTTTTTCCTCTAGCCAATAAATCTTACAAATCTATGGCACGCATGAAGCTTCTACAACCGCGGTTGCTAGAAATAAAAGAAAAATATCCCGATGATCGAACCAAGCAACAACAAGCAATAATAGAACTATATAAAACCGAAAAAATTAATCCCCTTGCAGGTTGTTGGCCAATGTTGGTTCAATTCCCAATATTCTTTGCTCTTTATAAAGTTCTCTATATAACCATTGAAATGCGCCATGCCCCTTTCTTTGGCTGGATTAAAGATTTAGCGGCACCTGATCCAACTTCTCTTTTTAACTTGTTTGGTCTCTTACCGTATACAACGCCAACATTTCTTATGATTGGTGCATGGCCTTTGATTATGGGAATAACGATGTTTTTACAAATGCGTATGAATCCCGCTCCTCAAGACCAAACCCAAGCGATGATATTCACATGGATGCCTGTTGTCTTTACTTTTATGCTCGCCTCTTTCCCTGTTGGTCTCGTCATCTATTGGGCATGGAACAATATATTATCAATCATTCAGCAAGGTATCATGATGAAGCGCCAAGGAGTGAAAATTGAGCTTTTTGATAATCTGAAAGCCATGTGGAGAAGATCACCCAAAAAAGAAGTGCATGAATGACAAGAAATTCTTCCCTTTCTGGAATTTTTTCTCGCAATTGGATTTTTATTCGTGGTGTACCAGCGATACGCTTTCTTCCCCCTGAAGGACCACCAGAAATTGCATTTGCAGGACGTTCCAATGTTGGAAAATCATCTTTAATAAACGCACTCGTCCAACAAAAAAGCTTAGCACGCACCTCAAATACACCAGGACGGACTCAAGAGCTTAATTATTTTGTCCCCGATGGCTTCAGTGGGCAGCTAGGGGATCTTCCCCCTCTAGCATTAGTAGATATGCCTGGTTATGGTTTCGCTGCTGCTCCTAAAAATCTGGTTGATGCGTGGACAAATTTGATTTTTAGCTATTTACGGGGGCGCACAACATTAAAACGTGTATATATTTTAATTGATTCACGGCACGGAATCAAAAATAATGATGAAGATGTTCTTGCTCTCCTTGATAAAGCAGCCGTTTCTTATCAAATTATTTTGACAAAAAGCGATAAAATCAAATCAAATGCCTTGGAAAAATTAATTATGAGCACACAAACAAAGCTTCTCAAACGTCCGGCAGCTTATCCTGAGCTTCTTGTAACCTCTTCAGAAAAAGCTCTCGGTTTAGAAGAATTACGTGCTGCCATTTTGCAAACCATCGCATAAAAGAACAATTGCCATTATTAACAATTTATTAATTATAATTGCTAGCAGCTGCTAATGATCTTGTACTTCTAGTCAAGCATCTTTATAAAAATGATTACTTGAAAGAATTCTCATCAACTCTATTTGATAGTGTAAATTATGCTGACACTTTTTCACTCTCCCCTATCCGCTGCCTCGCGCTTCATACGCCTCATTCTTGGGGAATATGGTGTAACCACTCAACTGATTGAAGAATATGAATGGGCAAGAAGACACGAATTTCTAGCCCTCAATCCCGCTGGTCATGTTCCTGTTTTTCTCGATGAACACGAGGTTCCATTATCAGGTCCTCTTGTTATCTGCGAATATTTAGACGAAACACATGGAAGTTTACGACAAGACAATAAGCTCTTTCCGGAAAATCCTTTAGATCGTGCGGAAGTACGCCGTCTCAATGACTGGTTCTTAAATAAATTCGAAAATGAAGCAACGCGCCATATCGTACGAGAACGAATCCATAAACGTGAAATGCCACTTGCCATTGGTGGTGGTGCTCCTAATTCACAAATTTTACGCAATGCACGTGCCAATATTTTACCACATATGAACTATCTCAACTGGCTCTGTGCCTCTCGCGATAGCTTAGTCGGTTCTGCCTTGTCCTATGCAGACCTAGCAGCAGCAGCCTCTATTTCTGTACTTGACTTTCTAGGGGAAATTGACTGGGAACAATCTCCTGCTGCCAAAGACTGGTATATGAGAATTAAATCACGCCCTTCTTTTCGTTCTCTTTTAACAGATCGCGTCCGCGGAATTGTTGCAAGTGCTCACTATGCAGATCTTGATTTCTAGCCTTCTCCCACAAACAAAAGTAAAAACGATATTTTATCTAAAGGATATTTATAGGCTTATGAATTTTTATGCATGCGTATAAACAATACGATAATACATTGATTTAGAATCATATTAAACAGAGAATAAGCCCCCCATAATATTTTCTTATTTTATCCCCCCTTATAATGCATGAAAAAATCACTTTCTTGACGTGTCACAAAAAAGATTAGCATAGGAATAATAAGAAAGGATTTTAAAGACTCTCTTTAAATATAAGAGCTGTAGCATCACTGGAAGCTAGGAAAATGAAATAACAATACTTAACGCATGTTATCCTCCATTCTCCCCAATATATGAAAAAACGCATTGCATAACATATACTCTTTGCTCTATAATAAACAAAGCCTCATCATGCGTTTTTACAACATAACAATTTTTTCAACTGACTTTCCTAAAAGATAAAGAATCCGACCAACTCTCGTGTATAAACAATCCAACTTCTTGTTGTCCCCTTATTTCTACACCTCTTTTACGTGATTTTATTAGCAGATAACATATTGATATAAAATGATTAAATAATCTTTTTTTTAACTTGAATCATCAATTCCAAATACCTTTTTCTCATTACCTTCATCAAATTTGAAACAATCAAAATCGCTTGCTTATGCGTCACACATGGAATTGGTTCGTGAAAAAATATTAAAGAAAAGAATGGAAATGCCTAAGTGCCAAGGATTGTTAAAACATTAAAGGCTAACAAAACGTACGGTAGTGCTAATTTTCTCTTTTATGAAGCATAAAGATAGTGGCGCAGAATAGATTTTATATTATTCATGGATACTCTCTCGTGATACCACTCACGAGCACTATCATAAAATAAGTTTAGAAGTATTGAGAAATATTTCTTTAAGACAAGCGCATGAATTGACAACATAAGTGTATTTGTTTGGGAGATCTTGTTTTGCATGAAGAACGCCCCTCCCCTTAAAGAACGAAAGAAACAAAAACGTGAAGTAATACACAATCTTCATTAGGTTTCATAAGCAAACCTTATTTAGGAATATTCATCACACACTCTAACGAAAAACATCTCTATTTAAATTTGTAGATCTTATATTACTTTCTCTAAACAACAGTGTTTTACAGCACAAGAAGATAAATTAAAACAGGAAAAATTTTTTCCTATAAAGAAAAAGAACTATTGGAAAGAAGGCAAGAATTTGCCTATACTGCACAGTGAAATGTCATAAGGAGATAAGAATGCGCCTTACAGTTGTTGGTGCAAATGGAAGAATGGGACGTGAACTCATTACAGCAATCCAACAAAGGAGAGATGTAGAGCTTTGTGCTGTTCTTGTACGCAAAGGCTCACCGTTTGTAGGAAAAGATGCCAGTGCCTTAATTGGTTCAGATTTTCTTGGAATTGGCATTACTGACGATCCTGAAAATGCCTTTTCTAACACAGAAGGTATTTTAGATTTTTCTCAACCAGAAGCCAGTATTCTTTATGCTAACTACGCTGCTCAAAAAAGTCTTGTCCATATTATTGGCACCACAGGATTTAGCAAAACAGAAGAAGAAAAAATTGCAGATTTTGCGAAATATACAACAATTGTCAAATCCGGAAATATGAGCCTTGGAATAAATCTTTTGGCCAACCTTGTAAAGAAAGCCGCTAAAGCATTAGGCGCCGATGATTTTGATATCGAAGTTTATGAAATGCATCACGCGAACAAAGTTGACGCCCCTTCTGGAACAGCCCTTCTTCTTGGCCAAGCAGCAGCTGAAGGGCGCAATGTTATGCTTAAAAATGTGCGTGTCAACGAACGCAATGGTCATATAGGTAAACGCGAAAAAGGCTCCATTGGCTTTTCTTGTTCACGTGGTGGAACAGTTGTTGGAGAACACAGTGTCATTTTTGCCGGTTCCCATGAGCGCATTATTCTTTCACATACAGCGCAAGAACGCTCTATCTTTGCCAATGGCGCATTAAAAGCAGCTTTGTGGGCAAAAAATCATGAAAACGGTCTTTATTCCATGCTCGATGTTTTGGGATTGAACGATGAATTTTAAACAATCAATAGAATAGAGGCAATTCATAATGGAACGCATACTTGTACTAATTCGTCATGGACAAAGTGAATGGAATCTCAAAAACCTTTTTACCGGTTGGAAAGATCCCGATTTAACAGAAAAAGGTCATGCAGAAGCGATAGCAGCAGGAAAAAAACTGAAAGAATATGGTTTGAAGTTTGATATCGCTTATACATCTGCCTTACAGCGTGCTCAAAAAACGGCTCAGTACATTTTAGAGCAAATGGGACAATCAGATTTAGAAGTGATAAAAAATCCCGCATTAAATGAACGTAATTATGGTGATCTTTCTGGTTTAAATAAAGATGAAGTACGCCAACAATGGGGGCAAGAGCAAGTGCAAATGTGGCGCCGCTCTTATACGATTGCGCCTCCGAATGGAGAAAGCCTACGCGACACCGGTGCGCGCATCTGGCCTTATTATCTTTACCATATCCAGCCTCATATTTTGCGCTCCCAAACTGTTTTGATCGCAGCGCATGGAAACTCTCTTCGTGCTCTTATTATGGCGCTTGAAGGTCTCTCCGGTGAGGAAATTATATCTCAAGAATTAGCGACCGGCATTCCTATTATTTATACATTTAATCCGGATTCAACAATTTTATCAAAGACAGTCCTCACACCTTAAACTTCTAAAATCATGATCTCCCAAAAAATTTAATTCAATCGTTTTAAGCAAAAAAATAAATTCTATAATTTCATTGACAGAATTGCTTCATACGCTTAGATCAATTTTATGAGCCCAGATGGCGGAATTGGTAGACGCGCAGGTTTCAGGTACCTGTGCCGCAAGGCGTGGAGGTTCGAGTCCTCTTTTGGGCACCATTTTAATCTTTAATGTATTGAAATACATAGATTTTTTTCTTTAAATAACCATTTTAAGACCACCTTTTGAACCGCCTTCTACGGTTTATACAACTTTACCTAATTTACTCCTATTTTCTCCTTATTTTTCTTTGGAGTGACGGTTAAGATCTCTTTCTTTCTCCACCTCACTGCTCTACCTAGCTTATATAGTTCTGGAAATACCCCTTTGAAATACCCAATTACAAATCGTGGTTGTGGATACACTAAAAAGCTTTGCACATTCACGGGTTGTTACATATCTATCTCCATCATCAAATATCATCTCATTACCTTTCTCTTTTTTATGTTATACAAATGGGCGAGGGTGTTGGGGGAAGACCCCCCATAGGTTTAAGCAGCTTTTGTCAAAATCTTTTGCATCTCTTGTTCTATTTCCGCTAAGAAGGTTTCAACAGTTTTATTAATCTCTTCAATGTGTTTCTCATCACGGAGAATGCGTTTGATTTTCATTCTCAAACCAGTAGATTTACTTACAAAGTTTGGATTATAGCTAATGAAATCACACCATTTGCATCCTATGCATGCCATTTGGAATTGCATCTGCGCGTGATATTCAGGCTTGATTTCGTCATACACAAAAAACGAAGATGGGTCGTTGATTGTGGACATTTGACTTCAATTAAACCGTCTTCTCCAATAAGCCCCTTTTGTAAAGGTGAATCGTGATGGAGAAATCGTAGAATAGCCAGCAAGCGCAGCTGTTACAAA
This sequence comes from Bartonella sp. MR90HLJMH, assembly GCF_042194115.1. NCBI lineage: Bacteria > Pseudomonadati > Pseudomonadota > Alphaproteobacteria > Hyphomicrobiales > Bartonellaceae > Bartonella > Bartonella sp. MR90HLJMH. The sequence goes on along the minus strand of NZ_JBHIMM010000008.1, from coordinate 78,307 downwards.
TATCATTGCTAAAACTGATTTTACACATGGCTTTTGGCATTCTCCTTAAAACAAAGTAATCAATGGCATTGTTGGAACTGCGCGTCCAATTGATTTTTCCATTGATGATAGATCAAGCCGCGCCAACCTTCTCAATGAACAAACCATCACAACAATTATCCGCGAAAACGGTTATCGTCTTTGGGGCAATTGCACTCTTTCAAGTGATACAAAATTTGCTTTCTTATCGGTGGTGAGAACCGACGATATGATCAATGACGCCATTTTGCGTGAGCATCTATAGGCTGTCGACCGCAATATCAAAAAAAACTACATGAGTGACGTGAGTGAAAGCGTCATCCATATGGATAAAGAGGATACATGATAGGTTATAAACCAGATGTAGAGCCCCTCATTAAAAAGGTTGCTTAAGTACCTCCCTTCCCCCATCTTTAAAAGTGGGAAGCAGATCAAGCTGCTTCTTCTAAAGCCGCTTGTTCCTTACAATTATTTTGGATAGACGTTAAGCTAATCTGCAAATTTAAAGCACTCAAAACACTGCGAAAAGTAGAAAGTCGTGGGTCACCCTTGTCGCTTAAAGAACGATAAAGAAACTCTCTTGATAACCCTGTATTTTGAGCGATTTTACTCATTCCTTGATTTTTCACTATTATGCCAAGAGCATGCGCAAGATACTTGCTATCCTTGCTTTCAAGAGCATCTTGTAAAAGAATTTTCTGAGTCTCAGGCGTTTTGAAATATTCCCTTGTATCAAACTTGGTGATTTCCATTTTTTATTTCCTTTACTAATTGAAGAGCTTTTTCAATATCTTTTTGCTGAGTAGATTTATCGCCGCCATTAAGTAACAAAATAATCTCTTTTCCTTGTTTGAAAAAATAAACACGATAGCCTAGTCCGCGATTTATTTTTAATTCTCCAATTCCACGAAAGAATTTTGCGTTACCAAGAAATCCTGTTTCTATTCTTGCAATCCATGTAACAACATGTGCTTGCGCAATCTCATCTTTTAAATAATCTAGCAATTTCATAAAGTATTTTGTTTTGTACACTGTAAATAGTTGTGTCTTATCAGATACAGAATAAATACTGTCAAATACATTATTTTGTTCCAGTGAAAAAGCTACATAGGTTTTAACAAGCCATCCTTTCGAATGAGAAAGATGTCAATTTTTTAACCCAGCTCTGCTTTTTGCGAAGCTTTTTTTATGAAGAAGCATATGCGAAAATATCATCAGAAGGACTTGCACTCATTAAACAATGGGAAGATTTGCGTTTGAACGCCTATAAAGATGCCATTGGGGTGTGGACAATAGGTTATAGACATACAAACAGTGCCGGAGGCAATTTCTCGTAAAGAAATACCCCCCTTGCCCGACGCAAATTTTCTTTTGTTTTTGATGAATTGGGTCAATTCCTTGATCCCAAAAGTCATAACAAGCTGAAGCCTTGAACCGTGCTTCTTTTAAAGATACATTGCTACAAAAGCCTAACCCCGTTTCTCGTCGTCTTTTATTGAGGTCAAACCTAAAAATCCATCATCCTTGATCTGATGCAATTTTTATAAGCCATAAACCAGCTCTGTCAGCATATTTGCCTTTAGATAGATTTTTTACAGATAAGACTAATAGTCTATCACATGTTCTTATTTTTCGAACCACCTTTTAAAAGCCACCTTTTGAATCGCGCTTGGAGCACTTTCATCTGATACCAAGATTATATAAAAAGAAAATTTAATAAATAAAATAAAAACAATTAGTTATTAAATAGAAAAAAGATAAACCGCACTATCAGGTGATATTGTAGAGAATTCTAAGGGAAAAAATTGGTGCATAAATGTGCACACCATCCGCATCACTCTATGTGAATTTTCTTTATCTTCTAATTGTTTAGATAGAAAAATGATCTTTAAGTTTACTTTTTTAACGCTATAATGATATTATCATGCGATAACGTAATAATGCAAAAAACGAATCATTCCTTCTTTGCAAATAAATATTTCAACTATACCTTGTGAACCAAAGAATTTTCATTCTTAACAATTAAGAATTTAAATAATTCTTTCTTATCTCCTCATCATCACTCAAAATCAAAGACCCTTTCTTCACCATAAAATAGCATTTACAATGCATAACATTAAAAAATAAAGGCCCTATCAAAGAGATAGGACCTCTTAAATTTAAGCTCCTTTATCCTACACAACTAGAATTTGTAAGCTATTCCTGCGCGAAAATCATTCGTCTTATACTTAACTTCAATCTCGTCTTTAAATTTCTTTTTACCAAAATCTGAGTAACGATATTCCGCACGCACAACAAGATGATCTGTCATTGCAAAATCAACACCACCACCGAGAGTATAACCAATCATCGTTTTTGTTGCATCCGATGTCCTATTAAAGGGCTCACCTCCCGTAATTACTGTCGACAAAATATCTTGAAACTGTCCATAAGCAATACCACCAGCAATATAAGGCATCACACGCCCCGCAGAAAACCCAACACGCACCCGTGTAGCACCTGTCCATTTTTGTTTTAACGTATGATTAAAAGTTAAACTGTCTTTATCCTCTGCAACAGAGCGAGACAATCCTCTACCCTGTCTACTGACAAGTTTTGCCCTTTTTCGACTTTTTCCTTCAGTACCCGCTCCTTCAGTACCCGCTCCTTCAGTACCCGCTCCTTCAGTACCCGCTCCTTCAGTACCCGATCCTTCAGTACCCGCTCCTTCAGTACCCGCTCCTTCAGTACCCGATCCTTCAGTACCCGATCCACCAGTGCCAGGGCCACCAACACTCGATTCATCAGCCTGAAATCTTGTTTTTGTATCCTTTTTTTCCGTTAAAAGAATATCCGTATCAATCCCCACAATAAAATTATTACCGAGATCAAAATTAACACCCGCATAAAAACCACCCATAAATCCAGAAAGCTCAGGCATATACTGTTTCTCGACGGGTATCCATGGTTTACTTTTACTCTCTTCATCAGGATAGAGAGGAATATTAACATCACGCGTTATCGCAGAAGTCTTACTTGAAAAGCCACCCACTTGCCCCCCGAAATAAATACCTGCCCAAGAAAAAGGTGAAGAAGCAACAACTTCTGAGGCAACATGTACTGGCTCTTCATGAGCCACCACATCTGCAGCCTGTACTATAGAAGGTGAAATTAAAGAAAAAACAGATGCTGTTATAAATTTTGTATTCATAAAATTATACCCCATTGCTAAATTTAAATATAATCAAAAATCACATTTAGAAAAACAAAGTTTTATAAATTCTTATGCTGCAAAATCGCATGTACTCCTTTATAGTTACATTTAAATCTATCACTAGATTAATATATCTTTACATCAAAATTTAATATTATCAAATAAATTTTAAAATATTAGAATAATGAATACTCCAAATAATAAATATTTAATAAAAATACTTATTATATTTTTTAAATGATGAAATATAAAACATTGTGTATCAAAACAAACGCAAAAAAATCACAAAATAGTATATTTTACACCTTTTTTCGTGAGAAAAATTCTAAAAGTGATGTAACTATTTTTTAAAAAATCGATATTCATTAAAAATATTATAAATACCTCAATATTCTTATATCCAAAACGCATACTGTAGATTCTACATAGTATTAAAAAATACACCCATTTTATACTAAAATCATACCTTTTTTCTACCATTTTCTAAAGGATGAGATTATTAATACGACAATATCATTATCCTTCTAAATCTTGTCTCCAAATAAAAATTCTCAATCATTTTATTTAAAAATTGCTCTTCCCCGACTGATTTCTATATTATCATCTGCCTTTATTGCAAAACGGTCTTTATTAGGAAAAGTTATAAAACATCCCTTCATACAAATTGTAATTGTTTGATGAGTATTTAAAGAAACTTTTGAAGGTATACTTCCCTCGATAACAACGAGAGATTGTACCTTTAAATCTGTATTCTTCACTGTTGCGGCAAAAGCTGTTATGGTAAAAATATTCAACAGAATAACTGTAATCAAAGCATAAATATATTTCAGCATTCTAAGATTCCTTCCTCAGCAAAACGCTTATATAAGACAAATCGAAGAGCATTGGTTACATGAGAAGGTGAGGTAATATTAGGCACATAAATAGCTAAATTAAAGGAAAAACTCTTATGATCAAATGCTGTAAAACTCACCTGCGGGGTAGGATTTTTTAAAACGCCTTCTGTCGCAAAAGCAATCTCCAACAAAATTTCAGCAACATGCTCTGGAGCAACTTTAGATGATACAGTAACTGGTATATCAATTCGTCCTACTTTATTACGTCTAGTCCAATTACTAACGTTGTTATTAATAAGGCTTGAATTGGGAATGATAATCGTCTTACGCTGAATGGTCTCAAGTTCCGTTGCACGCACACTAATACGCTTAACAACACCACCTACTGATCCAGATTCTATATAGTCTCCTATTTTAAATGGTCTTCCAACTAAAATAATAAGTCCAGAGACAAAGTTTTGGACAATATTCTGTAAACCAAAACCTATACCAAGTGAAAGTCCTCCAGCAATAAGAGCGAAATTTCTAAGATCCAAACCTGCCATTGACAATCCCGTCAAAGCAGACACAACAACGCCTCCATAACTTATCACTGTTTTGATAGAATTACGTATACCAGAATCGAATTCTCCATGAACCAACACCACACTATCTAACCAACCAATAAATCGGCGAATAAGAAACCAGCAAACACAAAAAGAAATAATTCCTGTTATAATAGAAATCAAAGAAAGAGTAATATTTCCAATCTGAAAACCAGTAACCAATTGCCACAATACTGCTTTCAAATCAGAATAGGAAAATCCAAACTGTACAGCAATTGGCATTGCACAAAATACAACAACAAATAAATTGAGAAAAACGCTCACAAAAACTCCCAATTGATTCATCGTTTTTTCTTCTAAATGAAACCTCTGCATCAAAAGATGACCAACCGTTGTTTTCATAAATTGGCCTTTAGTTCCAAGTGCTTGAGCGCTTTGTATTCCTAAATACATGAGAACTAAAAATGCTCCACCAATCATAATTTGCTGCATAATAAAACGTGCAAGACCAACATAACCTAAAAGATTCAACACAAAGAGCAGTAACCCCAAGCCAATAAGAGGAATGCGTATATAAAATGGCCAAAAGTATGGTTCTTTTTTTTCTCCTTGAAAACGCTTACGTCTAAATCGCAAAGGTACAAATGATATTATAAACAGCAATATCGCTACAAGAAAAACAGCAATAAAACTTTTAGCAATTGTCAAAGATAGAGGCGCTGAAATGATTTGATAAATACTATCAAGAACAGCATCAAATGCCAACACACCCGCTAAAGAAGTGAGTAAAATCACTAATTGATAAGCAGACGATGGTGCAATACTGAGAAGACGCGCATGGGGCATATTCGAAGATAAAAGAACAATTGCTAAGCGATTGATTAAAAATACTAAAATAATCTGACAACCTATCATATCAAAAACTGTTGTAAGCTTACCTAGATCTAAGTTAAAACTACGAAACAAAAACAACACAAGATAAACGCAAAGAGTACATATAAGCGAAGGTAAGAGAACTGAAATAAAGGCGATCAATAAGCGTTGTAAATAAGATATTTCCTCATTAGACTTCCTAAAGTGGCAATACACATGAACAAGAACTTTTCGAGAAAAATACGAAAGACCCAAAGTGATAAAAAGTGGAATTAAAAAGGAAAGAAATAGTTGTAACAACTTGAAATAAAATACAAAATTCCACCAATAATTTAACAACAAAAGAAAATCTGATGAAGCCTCTTTTGTTTTTTGGGCGAGCTGTTTAACCATCGGAATCGAAAACTCAAGCCTATACGTAAGCGTGCGTTTAAAAAGCTCCCGAGATTGAGAAATAGAAAGTTCAGCTATTCTATTTGCCGCTAAGAAAATTTCTTCAAAACGAAGCATGATACTGTTAATTTTAGCTTTTTGCTCTATCAAGTAAGAATACTCTTTCACTGAGCTTTTCAGTTTTTTTACGTCACGATGGATCTCCGTTAATTGATCAAGAAGTGTATTAATCTCATTAAGAGGAAGACGCAAAACAAATGCTGCCTCAATAGCACGTTCACTGATATCTTGTGCACGTAACCGCAATTCTTCTAAAGAACGCTCATCTTCTGACTTTCTGTCAAAATCTCTTTTTAAAGTTTCACTATTTTCTTCAAGAGTCTCAATAATCAACTGTTGTTGTTGAATAATTTCATCAACTGAATAAGAATCTATTGTTTGTTCGACAATTGTATTTTGTGCCCCCCTATTCCCCCATGCACCAGAATTAAATACAAAGATAATCCCCAAAAGAAGGAAAAGTATGTGGATGTTTTCTCTACAAAATGAATACATATCGACCTTATGCGCACAAAAAGGATTTTATCCCCCCCCTCCTTAATATGGTATAAAGCAGATATTTTCAACTTTTGTAGAATAATCTTATAAAAGCTTTCCCTTATCCTATAATACTGATAATAAGAGAAAAGGATAATAAATAAGCTGAACTCAATAAGATTAAAGAAGGCACTCTAGCATGTGTTTTTTGCACCTCTATTGCAAAAAAGAAGATTTTCTTCCTTTGACAACTTGGATTTTTCTATCCAGTTTAGGTGTATTCTTGACGAGCAACCTAGGAACGCGTGCTTATTTAATCAAACAATCACACACCAATAATATCATTAAAACGAATAGATTTGATTTACACAATAAATGTAATCAGTTGAATGTTACCACAACTGAAAACAAAAAACTTGTAACACTCCATACAGAATCTATTTTTACGAGAACCTTTCAAAAAATCCTAACATTGGATTTCTTTTTAATAAAGATTCCAGCTATTGATACACGATTTCGTAGCGTTAAAACGCAATATTTCTCAAATAAACGCGCTCCTCCTAATGAACACACTTAAATTCTCTTCCTTGAATTATAAAACGATCATCTTATTTTACTTGTGCTTTTAACTTTGAATAACTGTTAGATTGCCTATTAGCGGAATATATCATGCGTACACCTGGTTGGTTAACTACCCTTTATTGTTTTATTCTTTTAAGCAGCATTTATGTTGCCTTGCCCAATTTATTTTCATACGAACAAGTTAAAAACTCGAAATTCTTACCCGACACCCGTGTAGCACTTGGTCTTGACCTTCAAGGAGGCTCTTCTCTCCTGCTCGAGGTTGATAGCAAAACGTTAAAACGCGATCAGTTACACATAGTTTTAGGCAGTGTACGCAATGTATTGCGTGAAAAACAAATCCGCACCTCAAGTGTGCGTATCGTTGAAGATAGCATTATTGCCCTTATTTCTGATCCATCGCAAACTGAAAAAGCACTCTCTGCTTTGAAAACATTAATAACCCCCATACACAGTAGCTTTGGTACAACAGAACATAACATCAAGATCAGTGCTCAAAATGAAACTCTCCGCGTCACATTAACGGAAGCTGGTATAAAAGACCGTGTAAGCAATGCTATTGAACAAAGCTTAGAAATCATCCGTCGCCGTATAGATCAAGTTGGTGTTTCAGAACCAGCCATCCAAAAGGTCGGAAATGATCGTATTATGGTCCAATTGCCCGGACTACAAGATCCAAAACAACTACGTGATCTTTTAGGAACAACCGCTAAGATGAGTTTTCATCTTGTTCCTTCTAATGTGGACCCCAATAATCCCCCTATAGGTGTTTCTATTCTTCCTGGATATACTGATGCAACACAACACTATGCAATTTATGATCAAATCGCTTTAGATGGAAATGTCCTGAAAGATGCCCGTGCAGGTTTTGACCCCCAAATACCAGGGCGTTCCATTATTTCATTTACTCTAGATTCCGCTGGTGCAAAAATATTTGCCGATATAACACGACAAAATATTAACCGTCCTTTTGCCATTGTTCTGGATAATAAGGTTTTAACCGCTCCTACCATCAATAGTGTCATTCCCAATGGACAAGGTCAAATTACAGGAAACTTTGACCCCAAAGAAGCCTCAACTCTGGCTGCTCTGCTTCGTGCTGGTTCCCTCCCCGCACCACTCACGGTCATTGAAGAGAGAACCGTAGGTCCAAATCTTGGTGCTGATGCCATCCAAATGGGACTTTACACCGGCATAATTGGCTTTATTCTTGTTGCAATTTTTATTTTTCTTCTCTACCGCATTTGGGGATTAATTGCCAATATAGCACTAGCTCTGCACACGATTTTAACATTTGCTGCACTGAGTCTTTTGGGAGCTACGCTTACGCTACCTGGTATTGCTGGTATTATTTTAGGCATCGGTATTGCCGTTGATGCTAATATTCTCATCAATGAACGTATCCGTGAAGAAAGTCGAAAAGGTGTGAGTGCTTTTGCAGCCCTAGATCGTGGATTTAAACACGCTTTTGCAACCATTGTTGATGCAAATGTTACGGCAATTATAGCGACTGTCTTACTATTTTGGTTTGGTACCGGTCCCGTTCGTGGTTTTGCCGTAACAATGTTGCTTGGTATTATCATCTCCATGTTTACAAATATCACCATTGTACGCATCATCATGATTTGGATCGTTCGTAAATGGAAAATTAAAAAATTGCATATTCACTCTGCTTTCAACATCATGCCAGAAAACACAACTTTCCACTTTATGAAAGCACGTTTCATTGGTATTGGCGTCTCAATTGTTTTATCAATGGCTTCAGTCTTTCTCTTTTTTAAGCCTGGATTGAACTTCGGAATTGATTTCATTGGCGGAAGCCAAATGAGTATTACCACGAAAGCACCAGCAGATCTAGCAACTCTGCGTTCCAAGCTTTCTACTCTTAATATTGGTGAAGTTACCTTGCAAAATATTGATAACGAAAACACCGTATTAATTCGCATGCAGAAACAAAGCGGTAGCGAAGCACAACAAACCATCGCCATTGATAAGGTCAAAACAGCTGTACAAAATATCTATCCCGATACCACATTCGATCAAATAGAAGTTGTTGGTCCCAAAATTTCAGGCGAGCTTGCCACAGCTGCTTTTACTGCTGTTATCCTTGCGGCTATTGCCATGTCTCTCTATATATGGTTACGCTTCGAATGGTTCTTTGCTATTGGAGCAATTATCACTCTCATTCTAGACACCACAAAAATGATTGGCTTTTTTGCTTTATTTCAATTTGATTTTAATTTAACGGCTATCGCTGCACTCTTAACAATTGTTGGATATTCTATAAATGATAAAGTTGTCGTCTATGATAGGATGCGCGAAAATATGCGTCTTTATAAAAAAATGCCGTTGCGCGAGCTGATTGATCTGTCAATTAATCAGGTTCTTGTACGTTGTTTTTTTACATCAGCCACAACAATTCTTGCTATGCTCCCCATGGCGATATGGGGTGGAAGTGCTGTTCATAATTTTGCATTGCCCATGGTCTTTGGGATTATTATTGCAACATCATCCTCTATCTTTATTGCTGCTCCTATTTTACTCCTGCTAGGAAATTGGTGGCGTGAGCGAAATAATCGTGCAAATACCAAAGTGAAATAAAAATGCCCTTTAATACGTATGATACATTTCGCTTCTCTTCTCATAGAAATATAGTCATTTTCATTCATTCGCTTTTTGATCAAGAATAGTAAATAATCCATGCTCCACGACACACCACTTATCACAACTATTGTTGCAGGTTTATGTTTAGCATTTCTCTTGGGAATGATTGCTAGCCGTTTGCGTATTTCACCACTTGTAGGCTATTTGTTAGCCGGTGTTATTGTGGGACCCAATACAGGCGGATTTAAAATAGATTCCGTCATCATTAATCAACTTGCTGAAATTGGTATTATTTTGCTGATGTTTGGTGTTGGGCTCCACTTTTCATTAAAAGATCTTTTATCTGTCAAAGCTATTGCTGTCCCCGCTGCTATTGCACAAATGGCATTTTCTACTTTTCTAGGTTTGTGCCTTGGTTTGATTATGGGCTGGGGCTTCGGTGGTAGTTTGATCTTCGGCCTTGCTTTATCCATAGCAAGTACTGTTATCCTTCTACGTGCTTTGCAAGAGCGTCATCTTATTGAAACAGAAAAAGGACGCATTGCCGTTGGATGGTTGATTATTGAGGATTTAGCAATGGTCCTTATACTTGTCCTCATCCCTTCCTTGGCAAGTGCCCTCAGCAACACCAAAAAAGAAGCGTTGGATCCTCTTGTTCAATGGTTGGATTTAAGTATTTGGGGTATTTTTGGTCTCACCATCCTGAAAGTGATTGTATTTATTGCACTTATGCTCGTCATTGGGCGACGCGTTATCCCATGGCTTTTAAAAATGAGCGCACAATCGGGATCACGTGAATTATTTCGTCTTAGCGTCTTTGCTATTGCATTAGGAGTGGCTTTCGGAGCCGCTCATTTATTTGGTGTTTCTCTTTCTCTTGGTGCTTTTTTTGCTGGTATGGTCATGAGCGAATCAGAATTAAGCCACCGTGCCGCGGAAGAATCTTTACCACTGCGCGATGCTTTTTCTGTTCTCTTTTTTGTTTCTGTAGGCATGTTATTTGACCCAGAGAAACTCTTAACTCATTTTTTTCCTCTCTTAGCAACCTTATTCATTATCGTAATCGGAAAATCTGCTGTTGCCTTTTTCATCGTTAAGGCTTTTCGCTATTCTAATGCAACAGCTTTGACTATTTCTGCAAGCCTTGCCCAAATCGGAGAATTTTCCTTTATCCTTGCTGGTTTAAGTTTAAGCTTAGGACTTTTAAACAATGACGCTCATGATTTAATTCTTGGAGGAGCAATTTTTTCTATTTTGCTCAATCCTCTTGTTTTCATTGCCTGTAATAAAATTAAAAAACGTCTAGAAAAAAATTCTGCATCTTCACAAAATACCCAAACAATTATTGATATTGATCCACAAGATCCTGACCAAGATTTTTTGCCGATGACCTTAAAAAATAACCATATCGTAATTATTGGCTATGGTCGTATTGGTAAGTGTGTTGCATTATCTTTAATAAATAGAGGTAAACCTATAGTGATCGTAGAAGAATCAAAACGCCTCTCTGATAAAGCGATTGCAGATGGCTTTGAGGCTATTTGCGGCAATATCATTCAACAAGAAATAATGAACGCAGCAAATATAAGTAATGCAGATAAAGTTGTTATTACAATGCTAAGCACCATTGAAGTAGGAGAATGTATCGTTAATATAAGGAATATGAAGAAAGATATCCAGATAATCACACATGCATTATCCGACATAGAAACAACATATCTCATTGATTTAGGTGCTGATGTTGTAGTAACGGATAATGAAGAAATTGCCAATGGCATCATAGAGTATATAATGGAACGAAGATCTGTACAGAATATGCTCAATCATGAAAATTTACAGAAAACATAAAATGGATAAAGAATCGTGAAAATAAAGCAGTTTATATGGCCATTGATTGGTATCTTAGCAATGCTGATATCTATTCGGATTCTTTATATGAAACTCTCTGCCATTTCATTTGGGGATGTATTGGAGCGCTTGAGCGATTTAAATGCACAGCACTGGTTATTAGCCTGCTTATGTTCTCTCCTAGCTTATGCTGCTCTTGCTGGATATGATCGAATTGCCTTGCAACATCTAGGCCATAAAATTTCTTGGGTTTTTATCGCTATATGTTCATTTACAACCTACGCTCTTTCACACAATATCGGTGCTTCAGTTTTTTCTGGTGCCGTTGTGCGCTATCGTGCCTATAAAATGAAAGGATTAAACGGAACAGAAATCGCAATATTAGTAGGTTTCTGCTCTTTTACTTTTGTAATCGGCACAGTCTTACTTTTGGGAATCGTTTTGGTGCTACAACCCGAAATTATCACCCTCATTCATAAAGAACTTCCTGAATGGCTAGGAACAACGGTTGGAGCAATTTTACTCAGCTGTATAGCACTTTATACGTTTGGCAGCTGGCTTCAGTTAAAACCCTTACGCTTGGGTAAGAAAATTCAACTTTCCTATCCACGGCTAAAAATTGTTATTCAACAGCTTCTCATTAGCCCTTTAGAGCTTTTAGGAGCAGCAGGAATTATATATGCTGTTCTCCCACACAACGCAGATATTCATTTTATCTCTGTTCTTGGTGTTTTCCTAGCATCTTTTACGATAACTCTTCTCTCCAATGCTCCAGCAGGAGGAGTAGGAGTTCTTGAAGCTCTCTTCATAACAGGCATGCCCAATATAAATCCAACCGATGTTATTGCAGCACTTATTGTCTTTAGAATGTTTTATTTGATTATACCGCTTATCATTTCATTATTTGTGGTCGCCATTTTTGAAGCGCATCAATACTGGAAAAGAGCCCCCAAAACACCTCCTGAATAAATAAAAGGCTATCAACTACTTCTTTTTTGTGTGCCTATAAAGGATTATCATCCATGCTAATCGATTGTATATGTAAATTAATACAATCATTATTTTTATTTATCTTTTTTACATTGAAACTTGAAGGTCCCCTTTTATAAGAATCTTACTTTACGAAAAATATAGAAATATTTATCTATTTTCCTTCAAAAAAACTCCCATAAACTTGAATATTAAAAGTACTATTTTATTATGTAATCGATTTTTATGTTGGATAAAGCACATCATTGCAAAAAACAAATACTCAAATTTAAAAACCTCTATCTGAAAATAACTTCATTTTATTATTTAAAAAAGAAAAATTATATAAATCAAGAATACTTAAAGAACCCTTTTAATAAAAGAATTTTTCCTAAACGATCATATAAAAATACAAGGAAAAACTTTACAAAATTTTCATCTCTCAAAAATATAGGAATAATGTGTATACATATTGTGTCACGCTTTTGTTTGTCACGTTCTTTAATAGAATCAAGCCTCTCAAAGAAAAAACACCATCGTGTTGCCAATTTACATACCTTTTTTAAGAAACCTCTCTCAGTGCTCTTCCCCATTACACAATAACACCCGTAAATGGATAATAGTAAAGCCATTGTTGCACCATCATCTTTATACTTAATAAAAGAGCAAGCCTGCACCATTATACTATTTTTCCAATGTTGTGATAACTTTTAACGCTTAAGAACTTTAATAAGAATCATTTTTATGCTTTTCTTTAATAGTCTTTATCCACACGTTAATCCCATTTATAATGCACAAATAAATGAGTTTAATTAATTCATTAAAATAAATGAGTTTAATTAATTCATTATAAGAGAGATTAAAACAAAAGAAGTTTATGGCAGTAAAGTTTTCTCAAACAAAGAATAATTAATTATTATAAATCAATATATTATAATGATTCTGAGCAGCTTTCTTAATGTTTATATTTTTAACGGTTAAGCTAACGGAAAGACAGTATAACGTAACCGCACGGTTTAATATTCTAAAACTTAAAGCCCTATTAAAGCTTATTTTCTGTCGTTTAGCAGGTATTAGTTTTAAACCATTAAACTGATCTAATTTTATTCCTGTTATGTCCAGCTAACTACTTTGTTTTATCTTGATTCACCCTCTTGGAATACTGATGATTATTACAGAGATCTTTTGTTTAAGTGGGAGAGTTATCAAAAAATATCCACGCTGCTGACACAACTAAAGTGTAAAGTTTCTTCTATCTTTAAACAATATGCTAAAAATCCAAAAAAATTTAGTCAATTTATATTAAAAGAAGTGAAAACTGTTGATTTTTATACCCCTTTAAATAGCACAATTGTCGGTAAGAAACTTCTCCTTACCAATTGCGATTTAAAAAAACAATACGCATTAAAAGATCTTTAAATGTCCTTTGAAATTCTTTAAGCCCCTAAAAGTACAACACCCGATGACTAAGCTATATCGACAATCTTCACTTTTAAACAAATGCATATAGGGAAATCCTACTCCCCAATTTTATTTAGCAACTCGTACCTTAAAAAAATTTACGCAATCAATAAGTTGTTTACGGTATAAAATCGAATGGTGGGTGATGAGGGGATCGAACCCACGACCCGCTGATTAAGAGTCAGCTGCTCTACCGACTGAGCTAATCACCCATAAGCTTCTCAAAAGATGAGAATGAGCGTTTCTATAACGCTCCTAAGGATGGATGTCCAGATATTTTGTTGTTTGTTATATAGACTCATTGTCTGTAAGATTAAAAATATGATATTCACCACTTGATCTTATATAAAAATAAACCCATTATAAGGAACTTTCTAAATAAATGTTCTGATTGTTATACAGAACCTATAGTTGGAGGATTATCGAGTATAATGCCCGAGCAAAATTTAGAGGAACCTTCTTGTGGTTGTAAGCGGGATGGGGCATCATTTTGTTTTATCAATAATCACATGCATTCAAGCAATATTTTGCTGTTTTTTTCGTTGAATATAAGTTTTTTTACATTCAATGTTCATGATCCAATATACGAATAAAAGCCTATGAATTTTTTTTGTCAATCGCGCGCTTTTAAGCTTCTAAAAGGTAAGGAATGATGGAATGGATCACTGATCCCCATGCGTGGTTTGGTTTGATCACGCTGGTTTTTCTCGAAATTGTTTTAGGAATAGATAACCTTATCTTTATTGCAATTTTAGCTGAAAAATTGCCACTGCATTTGCGTGACCGTGCACGCTTTCTAGGTCTTACTTTAGCATTAATTATGCGGCTTTTCCTTCTTACAGTTATTGGATGGGTTATGAGACTCGATAGGGTAATTCTTTCACTTTCATCTTTTGTATTTAGTTGGCATAGCTTTATTTTAATCGGTGGTGGAGCCTTTTTGCTAGCAAAGGGAACGTTAGAATTACATGAAAGGTTAGAAGGGGTATCACATGAAAGAAAAACAGGCGTTGCTTATGCTGTTTTTTGGCAAGTAATTGTTCAAATCGTGGTGCTGGATGCCGTTTTTTCACTAGACAGTATTATTACCGCAACAGGTATGATTGCAAAAGAGCAGGCAACAGTTATGTATATCGCAGTCATAGCTGCTATGGGAGTAATGATGTGCGGATCTGGTGTTCTTATGCGTTTTATTAATCGTCATCCCACTATTGTAATCCTCTGTCTTGGTTTTTTGATGATGATTGGTTTTACTCTCATTGTTGAAGGATTTGGTTTTCATATTCCAAAAGGGTATTTGTATGCTGCTATTGGTTTTTCTGTTCTCATCGAAGCTTTTAATCAAATTGGACGTCGTAACCGTGAAAAAATGATTAAAACGAATGATCTACGCAGTAGAACAGCTGATGCTGTTTTGAGGCTCTTAGGAGGAGGAAGTAAAGATAGTCACCTTGCTGAGACTGTAGATGTTATTGCGGAACAGGCCGCAGCTTCTGAGTTGTTTAGACCAGAAGAAAAGGAGATGATTCGTGGTGTTCTCGATTTAGCTGATCGCCCTGTTCGCTCTATCATGTCGCCGCGTAATGAGATTGAGTGGTTAGATTTAAATGCTGATGAAAATGAAATGCGTGAAGAATTACAAAAGGTTAAACATAGCCGCTTAATTCTTGCGCGTGAAAAAGTAGATGAATTTGTTGGCGTTGCATTGACAAAAGATCTTCTTTTGAATTTGGCTGAGGGGAAAAAGATTAATTGGAAAAAAGCTATGCGAGAACCCCTCGTTGTTCATGAAAATACAAGTGTTTTACGATTGATGGAGCAATTACGTCATTCTTCGATTCAGCTTGCAATTATTGTTGATGAGCATGGATCTTTTGAAGGAATTGCAACACCAACTGATATTCTTGAAGCTATTGCAGGAGACTTTCCTGATGACGATGAAGCTCTCATGATCGCAGAACGACTTGAAAATGGCAGTCTTCTTGTTGAGGGATATGCTGATATCCGCCGTTTAAGTGGTTATCTTGGACGTAACCTTGTGGATGAAGCAGATCGTTATACGACTCTGGCAGGCTTTATGCTTTGGCAGTTTGGTCATTTACCAAATGAGGGAGAAAGTTTTGAAACTGATGGTTTACACTTTAAAGTGATTGAAATGGAACGCCGAAACATATCTAAAATCCTTATTTCTCCAATTGTCTTACCAGAAAAAAGCTAATTCTTTTTATAAGCAAGATGAATAAAAAGATTTTTTTATGATTAAAAATTGAAAAGAATAAGAAGTTGATGACTTAATTGCATTTCACTATTTCTATATTTTTTAAGCGTAAAGTAATGAACATACAAAGGTTATGTTATCAATAAACTTTCCATTATAAAAATTTCCATTGATGATTTACGAAAAGCTGTAAGAGAGAAAATGATGCAAAATTATTTGTCAATGGTCATTAATCTCAAAAATAATGAATATATACAACATATTGATTTATAATAATTATTTATTACAATATTACCTTCACATCAAGAACCCCTCTTTCAAACATCAGATTTCCGCCAATAGATAGAATTCCGCCATTGTTGGGTTCACTCAATTGATGATGGCAGCGTTAAACTAGACTCTGCCTCCTATAATCTTTTGAGATCTTTTTGATATTTCTTATCTTTTGTTTCGATAAAATTAGCTATTTTTTCCTTCCAAGAATAAAGCTCCACCTCTCTGGAAAGCTCTTATTAAGAACTTTGTTTTTCTTCCAGATGGCTCATATTTTTTGCTACTTTTGCAATTAAAGTGTAGCTGAGTTGCTTAGATTTCACTACTTCTTTGGCTAAAGCCAATGCACGTTCAAGATGAGTCTTTTGGGTATTTTCATCAAAGCCTAAATGATTCCCTGCACTAAAACTTTGATAATAAGATTGTAAGGTTGCAACATCACCCAATAAAGCCAGTGCACCAATATGAAGTAAGCTATAACCTGCATCATCTATCTTGATAACCTTATGTGCCTCAACTTCACTCTTTTGCCAAGGTAGTGCTCCATATCTGGAATAAAAGCATTTATGAAGATCAATTTTTTCCATCGCCCATTTCAAGACATAATCAAGCTCTAATTCCAACCAATCCGCACATATTTCTTCTTCACAAACTCTCAACCACTTTTTATCAAAATCAAGTTTTAGATCTTGTAAGTGCTGAGAATTGATAGGAATCAATTACCATGCAGGCAGCAGCTAAAATACCAGTACTAATCGAAAATCCAACATCAAATTGCGGATAACTTTTGATAATTGCGTCATTATAAAGAACTTGTACTTCACGATCTGGTAGTTGATAACGTGCTGAGTAATTATATACCTCTTTAATTTCCTCAACAGACCAATCAAGATTTTTGAAGAGCGCTGTTGCACTCTCTATGGTTAAAAAATTCTTTACTCTACCTCAAAAGAGGTTGTATCCATATCAAAAGTCAAAAGCGAATCAGCTTTCTGCAAATAAAATTGATAACGCCGTATAAGAGAAGAATCTTATCAATAAGGTCTTTGGTGATTTCTTTTGCAACGTCTAAACGAGATGGAATCTTATCATAAAAAACAAACAACTAAGTCAATAGTTTGTGTGAAATTATTTTATATGAATTCCATTTAGAATTCACACTTTATACGTGATTCAATTGACCATTTTTTATAAACAATTGCCATGTATGAATAGACTATAAAAAGCAAATTATGATGCAAGTGTTATAAGGCATGTAAACATTCAAATGAAGTAAAAAGCAGCTATCATTCATAACAGTTCATAAATTTTATGATACGTTTTTATCACACACAAATCGCATTGTTAAAAACGTAATCGTTTGGAATTATCGATAACATAAATTGCATACGCTTAAAGAATAGTATGGGTTTTACTTTTTTTTGAGCGAAACCTTAAAAGAAATAATCATTTGAAGCTATCATAAGATAGATTTTAATTCATTAAGAACACATAAAAGGATTTAAAGACAAGTCGATTTTAAAGCGGGGCTTACTAAAAAAGTTAGTAAATGACAAGCTGGCATTATATAGATAGTATCATCACAACAGATAATAAAATTGATAATGTTATGTCTTATGAAATCAAAAGTCTTTTAATGATATAACGCAAGCAAACAAGCAAAAAACGTTTTAAAAGAGGCATTTTGATAATGTGCTTTGTTTCAAATGCCCCCTCAAAAATGAAGGCGTTATTCTTAATACGTTTTATAACCATAAACAAAGTGTTTATAGGTTCTGTAATTCAAATGAGTGATTAAAAATCATACCTGTCATTTATGTTCCTTTTGATAAGTTTTAATCAATAAAATAGAGCGCTTGCAATATGATACGTTTTGTATATATGCATCCATTATTGATTTCTTTTGTATGATCTGTAGCACCTCTATTTAAAAGCCGCGTCATATCACTTGGCACGGCTTTCCTTTTTAAATTCTCTCTTTTATGATGCGTTTATAACCATCAAAAAGGCGCTCTCCACGCATGTCATTTATTCTTTTTATCAATCTTGATAACGTTATCGCTTTCATAAACCTCACAATTTATGGGAACCGAATATAAATCGCTATGTCTTTTTATTCTTGCATTGCCATATACATTACCTCTAATCACGAAATAACCAGAGATCTTGGCATTGCCATAAACCTTGGCATACTAACAACAGCATGATCATAAACTTCGGCATTGCTATGAATAGTGCAATCATTACTATAGCTGCACAAGATAGCATGTGAGGAGCAAGAGATATATTCCCAATTTTGCCAAACGTAAAGAACATACTCCCCCACCATAATTAGCGCTAGCTATATAAGAAAGTTGATTAAAGGTAAACAATCCCTTATCCAATATAACTGGCAATATTGGTGTATAGAGAAATTTCCCGATACCCATTCTCAAAACCATAATAACCATACCGAATACAGCGTTTTGAAATAATTCAAATCTTGACGATTATTTTTATCCCTATTATTATTCCTTTAACTGGTGATATTCCTCATCCGCGTTCCATTTCACCATAACAGCCTTTAGCTCCCAAATAGAATAAAAGCAAATTTAGCTATCTATTTTAATGCTCAAAACAATATATTTAGCTATCTACTATCAATATCGCCAGATCAATTATACAATAACATATTGAATTAAATGTATTTTTATGTTATATATGTTTATAGTTAAATTGAAAGCATATTTAGATAATCTTGCTTTTTTATCTCGATATTCAAAATGACTAATCGAAAAATTATATACGCAGCCGTAAATTTTACTTCTCTTAAAATCATTTGCTTATTCGCTATAAAACTTAATAAACAAATCAAATGACCATTTTCATAAAAGAGGAAATTGGCTTCTTTTTAGGTAATATTGTTATTTAGGATGATATGAAGTTGAAGAATTTGGTGCACCCGACAGAATTCGAATCTGTGACCTCTGCCTTCGGAGGGCAGCGCTCTATCCAGCTGAGCTACGGGTGCTTCAAACTGATTATTAAAATCAGTTATGGTCTTTTAACCAATCATACTCTTAGCTTCAATGCTAAATTATCATTTTAATAAAAAATTACTTGTTTGTAACTTATCTAACAACGCACTCCTCTTACTTTTCAATGATACTTTACCTTGAAATAACTTCTCTTTATTCAATGCTCTTTTTATTATAAAAAGAGCTTTTGTTACAACTTCAAAACTCTCAAAAATAAGTTACAACATACATTATAAATATCAGGATAATTTTTTAATGACTACATTACCAAGTCGCTTTCATTTTATTTCCGCAGAAACTGAGGACGCTATCAAAGCTACCCATAAATTAATTTCCGTTTATGGTCATTCTTCTCTGGAAGAAACTGATATTGTTGTTGCAATCGGTGGTGATGGGACAATGTTACAAACCGTACGAGACGTCATGAACACAGGCAAACCTATTTATGGTATGAATCAAGGTTCTGTAGGATTTCTTATGAATGAATTTCATGAAAAAAAATTGCCCAATCGTATTGCTGTCGCACATAAAAAAGAAATTCATCCCCTGCGCATGATTGCAAAATCTGAATGTCAAGATTCTATCGAGGCGCTTGCAATTAATGAAGTATCCCTCTTTCGGCAATCTTATCAAGCCGCAAAAATTCGCATCACCATTGATAACAACGTACGCATGGAACAATTAAGTTGTGATGGTGTTCTCGTCGCTACACCAGCTGGATCGACCGCCTATAATTTATCAGCACAAGGACCTATCTTACCTCTTATGGCCCCCCTTATGGCACTCACTCCCGTTAGTCCTTTTCGCCCTCGGCGTTGGCATGGAGCTTTGCTTCCCAATACAGTAATAGTGCGCTTTGATATGCTTGAACCTGACAAACGCCCTGTCAACGCTGCTGCAGATAATATTGAAGTTAAATCTGTTCATTCAGTTACTATTTCAATGGCAACAGAAGTAACAGCTTCAATCCTTTTTGACTCAAATCATTCATGGGATGAGCGCATTTTATCAGAACAATTTCGCTATTAATGATTGTATTATGCGTTTTATATGTATATGATTGTTATAGTTAGTTTTTTTGTGAAAACATCTTAACACTTTTTAAGAGTGTAGAATATTGGTTATAATCATCATTTAGATAGCGCAGTTAAAATCACAGAGCAATTGATAAAAAAATGATACCATCTTTAAACAGTTTTGATGATTTAGGTCTTTCCGCAAAGGTTATTAATGCGGTGAAATCAGCGGGATATACAACTCCAACACCTATTCAAAGTGAAACAATTCCGCATGTCCTTCAAAGAAAAGACGTTTTAGGAATCGCCCAAACGGGAACAGGTAAAACCGCTTCTTTCGTATTGCCTATGCTCACTCTCCTTGAAAAAGGTCGTGCAAGAGCACGAATGCCCCGTACGCTCATCTTAGAACCAACACGGGAAATTGCAGCTCAAGTTGAAGAAAATTTCGATAAATACGGAATAAATCATCGTTTAAATGTTGCTCTTTTGATTGGTGGAGTTTCTTTTGAACTCCAAGATCGCAAACTTGAACGGGGAGCTGATGTTCTTATCGCAACACCAGGGCGCCTTCTTGATCATTGCGAGCGCGGTAAACTGCTCCTGATGGGCGTTGAAATCCTTGTTATTGATGAAGCGGATCGCATGTTGGATATGGGCTTTATTCCTGATATTGAACGCATCTGTAAGCTAACTCCTTTTACGCGTCAAACTTTGTTCTTTTCTGCAACAATGGCGCCAGAAATTACAAAACTAACGAAACAATTTTTACATTCTCCTGTATCTGTTGAAGTTACAAAAGCATCCTCAACCGCAACCACAATTACACAACGGCTCGTCAAATCTGGAAGTAAGTCATGGGATAAAAGAGCTGTTTTGCGAGAACTTATTCATAATGAAGGTGCTGAGCTTCAAAACGCTATTATTTTCTGTAATCGAAAAAGAGATATCTCTGAACTTTTTAGATCTCTCGTCAGGCATAATTTTAGTGTAGGTGCACTTCATGGAGATATGGACCAATACTCGCGCATGAGCACATTGGCCGATTTTAAAGACAATAAACTCACACTTCTTGTTGCATCTGATGTTGCCGCCCGTGGACTTGATATCCCAGCTGTAAGTCATGTATTTAACTATGATGTTCCTACACATGCTGAAGACTATATCCATCGAATTGGTCGTACAGGGCGTGCAAATCGTAGCGGAAAAGCTTTTACAATTGTCACAAAAGCTGATCAAAAATATATCAATGCCATTGAGGAAATGAGTAATGAAAAAATTGAATGGCTCAATGGAGATCTCTCAACTTTAATAGCCGATGATCAAACAGAAGATATTGTTGTAAAGAAAAAATCTTCAAAATCATCAAAGAAAACTGCTCAAAAAGAGCCTGTTGCTCACACTAAAAAATCTGTAGAAGAGAATAAAACAGAATATATCAAAAATGCAAATAATAAAGAGAAGCCATCTGAGCAACAACGCCCACGAAAAAATAAGAATTACACGCCCCTTGGATTTGGTGATGATATTCCTGCTTTCATGCTTATAAAAACGTGTAAATAAACCCGTTCTTTACTCTCTTTAAGAGTAAAATGAACGAAATGCTTTTAAAAAAGCCGCTCTTATTTCCTAGAGAGTCTTTCTGCTACCTTTTCACGTCCCAAGAGCGGCAAAATTTTTCCCATTTCAGGTCCATGATCCATCCCAGTAAGTGCCTGACGTAATGGCATAAACAAAGCTTTCCCACTACGTCCTGTTTTTTCTTTTAATTCTGTTGTCCAAATTTTCCAACTTTCCTCATTCAAAGCACCTTCAGGTAAGAAATCGAGTGATTGGCGCACAAAAGCACGATCCTCTAGTGCCACTGTATCAAAATTCTGTTCATCATGAATGATTTTCCACCACAAAACAGCATCATTGACTTTATTAATATTACTTCTTATCGCGTTCCAGAAATATTCCGCCTTATCTCCCTCAATAGAAAGTTTTTTAAGGCGCATTTTTACTTCCTCATAGTTTAACTCATGGACAAGATGACTATTCAAAGCAAGAAGATCAGCAATATCAAATTTTGCAACGGATCTTGACGTATCTTGGAGATTAAAATGCTCTAAAAGCGCTGCTTGATTGGGATAGGGATGCACATTTTGCGATGTCCCAATCAAAACGGCAAGGCATTGAACAGCTATAGATTCAAATCCTTCTTCCCGTAGAGAACGAATAGAAAGATCATTGTTACGTTTTGAAAGTCCTTTTCCTAAAACTGTCGCCAATAAATTGATATGACCAAAAACCGGTAATTCTGCATTAAGAGCTTTAAAAAGAGCAATTTGAGCGCCTGTATTTGTAATATGATCATCCCCACGAATAATATGCGTAATAGCCATATCTACATCATCAACAACAGACGGCAATGTATAAAGATAGCTTCCATCTTCACGAATGAGAACAGGATCTGAAAGAGAAGCCAAATCAATCGTCTGCTTTCCCTTTACTGCATCATTCCAACAAACTGCTGTTCGCTTTGTTTGTAGAGGATCATTTTCAAAATTAGGGAGAAGAAAACGCCAATGGGGTTTACGACCTTGTGATTCAAAGTTTTTTTTCTCTTCTGCTGTCAATTTTAATGCTGCACGGTCATAAATAGGAGGCAATTTGCGTGAAAGCTGGATTTTACGACGCCGTTCTAATTCTTCTGCAGTCTCATAACAGGGATAAAGAAGCCCGCGTTGTTTGAGAATTTCCGCAACTTCATCATATCGATTAAATCGCTTAGATTGGTAATAAATTGCATCTGGTTGAATACCAAGCCATTCAAGGTCAACAGCAATAGCATCGATATATTCTTGTTTAGAACGTTCAACATCTGTATCATCATAGCGCAAGATAAATGCTCCATTATGCGCTTGCGCATAAAGCCAATTGAAAAGCGCAATACGGATATTGCCAATATGAATATAACCTGTTGGAGAGGGAGCAAAACGAACTTTAACCATAAAATAATACTCAATTTTTATCGCGAAAATGATTAACTATGGGATAGCGACGATCGCGTCCGAAACTCTTGTAACTGATTTTTACACCGAGTGCAGATTGTCGTCTTTTATATTCGGCACCATAAAGAAGCTGTTCAACTTTCTCAACAGTTTCCCGTGAATACCCACGTTTAATAATATCACAAATACTCATGTCATTTTCTACAAGAGATTGCAAGATATCATCTAGAATAGGATAAGGCGGTAGAGAATCTTCATCTTTTTGATTTTCCCGCAGCTCTGCAGAAGGCGCTTTTTCTATAATATTGGATGGAATGACAATCCCTTCTGGTCCTCTCAAATTGTGCAAGTGATTTTTATTGCGCCACTCAGCTAATGCATAAACCTGCATTTTATAAATATCTTTAAGAGGATTAAACCCGCCATTCATATCACCATACAGTGTCGCATATCCCACAGCCATTTCCGACTTATTGCCTGTCGTTACCACCAATGAACCGAATTTATTTGAAAGAGCCATTAAAAGTGTACCGCGTATACGACTTTGAAGATTTTCTTCTGTTATATCAGGGGGTAACCCTAGAAAAACTGGCGCCATTGTCTTTAAAAAAGCTTCAACAGGTTGCTCAATCGGTATTATTTCATAATGACATCCTAGAAGTTGTGCACATTCTTTAGCATCTTTTAACGATTCTTGTGAAGTATAGTGATAAGGCATCATAATGGTGCGAACTCTCTCAGAGCCAAGAGCATCCACCGCCATTGCCGCACACAGGGCTGAATCAATTCCTCCTGAAAGACCAAGAATAACATCCTTAAAGCGATTTTTATTAACGTAATCTCTCAAACCTAAAACACAAGCTTGATAATCGGCCGCTAATCCATTGAGAAGACTTTCATTAGGACCTGAAATACAGTGCCATCCCGTCGTTATTTTTTGCCAATGGCTTAAAGCAATATGGCTATCAAAGTGCTTCATTTGAAATATCTTTTTTCCTTCTCCATTCAAGGCAAAAGACCCACCATCAAAAACGAGCTCATCTTGACCTCCAACTTGATTAGCATAAATAATTGGTACCCTAGATCGTAGAGCTTGCGTATGAACAACATCTATACGTTTTAAGGTTTTATTACGATAGTAGGGAGATCCGTTAAGGACAAGAATAATTTCCGCTCCTTTATTACCAAGCTCCGCACAAAGTGAAGAATCATTCCAAATATCTTCACAAATCACTATTCCTAGTCCTACCCCACGATAGATAAGAGGCTCAGGTCGTGGGCCTGAAGAAAATAAACGCTTTTCATCAAATTCAGCATAATTAGGTAAATCAAACTTCAAACTTTCGGCAATGACTCGCCCTTCATCAAGAAGCATGACACCGTTGTAAATATTGCCATTGCGTCTTAATGGAAGACCAATGACAATTCCTGGTCCGCCTACGGTTATCTTTGCTAATTTCTTAACAGTCTCTTCACATGTTTTTGTAAAAGCAGGTTTTAGAACAAGATCTTCCGGCGGATAAGCGCTTATAAAAAGTTCCGTGAATAAAACAAGATCAGCCCCCTCTTCTTTGGCCTTTTGATGTGCCATGACAGCTAAAGAAAAATTCCCCTCAATATCACCAACAATAGGATTTAATTGGGCAATTGATACCCGAAAATCATTTTTCATAAGCCTTTGTATCATTTCATCAGTTTAGCAACCACAACTTTACTCTTCATCATCAGGAAATATCACTTTTTAAAAATTCTCTTCTGCCATAATGACCTAAAAGTATATTAGGAAAAATTTTCCTACCCACCAGCAGCAACTCCTAACGAATCAGTCACACGATTTTTTTTAAGGAGTTCAGCAACAAGAAAAGCCAATTCTAACGCTTGATCTGCATTTAACCGTGGATCACATTGCGTATGATAACGATCAGATAAATCGTCTACAGAAATAGCATGCGCCCCTCCTGTACATTCAGTAACATCACGACCTGTCATCTCAATATGGATACCTCCTGGATAAGTTCCCTCTCCACGATGTACTGCAAAAAAATTCTCTACTTCTTTTAAAACATAATCAAAGGGACGCGTCTTATAACCATTGGCAGTAATCGTATTGCCATGCATTGGATCACATGACCATATAACCGCACGCTTCTCACGTTCAACGGCACGGATGAGTTTAGGCAGATAACTTTCAACTTTATCATACCCAAAACGCGTAATGAGAGTAAGCCGCCCCAGCTCGTTTTCTGGATTTAAAATATCAATTAATTTTAAAAGCTCATCAGACTCAATGGAAGGACCACATTTTAATCCTATAGGATTTTTAACGCCGCGACAATATTCAACGTGAGCATGGTCAATCTGACGTGTACGGTCACCAATCCATAACATATGACCGGATGTTGCATACCAATTTCCTGAAGTTGAATCAATCCGAGTCAAAGCCTCTTCATAACCAAGCAAAAGTGCTTCATGACTGGTATAAAAAGATGTTTCACGCAATGAAGAATGTGTTTTGGATGTAATCCCTATAGAACGCATAAAATCAATTGCTTCAGAAATACGCTCTGCCAATAATTCATAACGTTCCCCCTGCGGACTGTTAGAAACAAAACTCAACATCCATGTGTGTACATTTTCTAAATTAGCATAGCCACCTTGTGAAAAAGCACGCAATAGATTAAGTGTTGCCGCAGATTGGCGGTAAGCCATAGACATCCGTTGCGGATCTGGAATACGAGAATCGGCTTCAAACTCAATGCCATTAATAATATCCCCCCGATAAGCAGGAAATTCAACTCCCTCTTTGCTTTCGATATCAGAAGAGCGGGGCTTTGCAAATTGACCAGCAATACGACCAATTTTAACAACCGGTTTAGAACTACCAAAGGTTAAAACAATTGCCATTTGCAAAAATACACGAAAAAAATCACGGATATTATCAGCTTCATGTTCTGCAAAGCTTTCGGCACAATCACCACCTTGCAATAAAAAAGCTTGTCCTTTTGCAACAGCTGCTAATTCATTTTTTAAATCACGTGCTTCACCGGCAAAAACTAAAGGAGGATAACTTCTCAGTTTTCGTTCAACATCTTCTAACATAGACTTATCCGGATAAGTCGGAACTTGTTTAATTGGCCTTGTTCTCCAAGAGTCAGGTGCCCATTCTTTTATCATTACACTCTCTCTAAAGATTAATCTTACAGATTGGCATATCAAAAGCTTTTTACCGCAATATATGCTGTTTAACTTTCTATTTTCTTCCCATTTTCATATATATAACTTGGTTTATACATCGTTACCAATTCTTCTGCCATCGTTGGATGCACTGCCATCGTTTCATCAAAGATATCCTTCGTCAGCTTTCCTTTGAGAGCTATCCCAATAAGCTGTGCCATCTCACCAGCGTTTTCCCCTAAAATATGAGCGCCCACAACAATACGGCTTTCACCATCAACAATGAGTTTCATAAGCATTTTCTCTGAACTATCAGAAAAAACATTACGCATAGGACGAAAAACTGTACGATAAATTTCAAGACGCTTATAACGACGTACCGCATCTTCTTCTGAAAGACCAACTGTTCCAATCTCTGGCTGAGAAAAAACTGCCGTCGTAATTAAATCATAATCAGGTGTCGTGGGAATATTCTCAAACGCAGTCTTCACGAAACACATTGCATCATGAATCGCAACAGGTGTTAATTGAATATGACCTGTTACATCACCAACAGCCCAAATATGGGGTACATTCGTTGTCATTCTTTCATCAACAACAACTGCACCAAATTCATCCACTTGAACACCTGCTCGCTCAAGTCTTAAACCTGTTGTATTTGGTACACGCCCCGTAGCCAACATAATCTGATCGGCACCGATCGTTTGCCCATTTGATAAAACAACTTCATAACAATTTTCTGCAGCCTGCACTTTAGAAATTGTTACGCCATAGAGAATAGAAATCCCTTTTTCAATCATTGCATCGCTAAGCAATTGCCGCAAATCATGATCAAAACCACGAAGGATTAAATCACCACGATGGAGCAGCGTTGTTTTTACCCCCAATTCATGAAAAATATTAGCAAATTCAACACCAATATACCCTCCACCAACAATGACTATCGATTTTGGGAGTTGATCAAGGTCAAAAATCTCATTAGAAGTGAGGCAAAATCCACCGCCTTCTATGGGAGTATTTGGTGCAAATTTTGCCCCTGTTGCAATCAAAATCTTTTTCGCACTTACCCGCTCACCCGTGGCAGAAAGCTCTAATGTGTGATCATCTATAAAAGTAGCACGACTTTCATAAATATGCACATTGTTATTTTCTAATCCCTTACGATACAGCCCTTCTAACCTTGATATTTCTTTATTTTTAGCTGCAACCAACTTTTCCCAGCTAAAAATTGGATCCGCATATTTCCACCCAAAACCAACACTTTTCTTAAATTCTTTTACATATTGTGATGCATAAACATAAAGTTTTTTGGGAACACAACCACGAATAACACAAGTACCCCCTATACGATATTCCTCTGCTATAGCAACACGCTTACCAAGTCCTCCAGCAAGCCGTGCTGCACGTACTCCACCAGAACCACTTCCAATAACAAATAAATCAAAGTCAAAAGAGCCCACGAATTATTCCTTCTTATGTATCTGCAAGAATAGGCTAAGATCATTTATTATCAAATGAAAGTCTTTTTTTCTTTTGAAGAAGCATTTTTTTATAAAGCCGTATTCTAAAAAGACCTACTCTCATTAAAATATTAAAAACGGCGGAAAAACCGCCGCTATTTAAAAAATCAGAAATTGCCCATTGGTTGTCATGATATCAATCAAGCTATTTTTTATTTTCTGAAGATTCTGATTTTATAGGCATATTTGTAGGCATAGTAGAATTATTCAAATTAACTGTTTCAGACATTTCTTTTTTCACATTTTCTACAAGATCCCGCATAAGCGCAGAACGCCATGCATCAAATGCTGAATAAGAATCACGTGCGATATTGGGGACCTCTGTCAAAAACTTTTTACCGGTATCAGAATTGTAGAATGCCGTTATTGCATCAAGCTCTTTTTGAGTAAAATATTTTGCATATACATGAGCAATCTCTTTTTCTAGATCAGAGCGCCTTTTAATTAAAGCAAGCGCCTGCTTATCAACAATATCAGAAATAGTCTCTGCCAAATTTGGATCAGCCCTCATCAGTGCAGTTTTAAGATCATCTACCGCATTTGGTAAAAAACTATCAAACTGATCCGTTGCGTGAATGGCACTTATAGCCTTTCTAGCTGAAGCTAAATGCTGATCGCTCACACCTTGTGCATAAGCCATTCCAATATTCACAACGAAAACGGCAACTACACCTAAATATACGACAAAACGCTGAAAAGAAAATATTGTTTTCATTTAATGATTACCCCGATAATTAATTATAATTCAAATGCGTTATTTATTCAAAATTTCAATACTCTTTGATTTATTGTATTGTGCTAACATATCGTCATGAAACTGTCTTCTCTAAAAATCAAAAGATTCTAA
This sequence comes from Bartonella sp. MR90HLJMH, assembly GCF_042194115.1. Taxonomy (NCBI): domain Bacteria; kingdom Pseudomonadati; phylum Pseudomonadota; class Alphaproteobacteria; order Hyphomicrobiales; family Bartonellaceae; genus Bartonella; species Bartonella sp. MR90HLJMH. Next base: position 49,387 of record NZ_JBHIMM010000008.1, on the reverse strand, counting down.
AATTTTTGTTTGACCATCAGCCATAGCTACAATTGCACGTGAAGCCAATCCCAAAAAAAGTCCATGCTCAACAACACCAGGAATGGCAAGAAGTGCATCCGATAATGGTTTTGGTTGCAAAATGCAGCCCCAAAATGCATCAAGAATAAAATGGCCACCATCTGTTTCAAAAGGATTTTTTCCATTCATTCGCAATGCAATTTCTCCAGAAAGCCCTAAATCCTCAGCGACTTTTTCGATGGCTCTGCATGTTGTATGGATACCAAATGGATTAACTTCAATTGGTAGTGCAAAAGCACCAAGTCGTTTTACCACCTTTGTTTCATCAGCAATGACAAGCATTGCACGAGATGCCGATGCTACAATTTTTTCATACAACAATGCTCCCCCTCCACCTTTAATGAGCATCATCTCAGGACCAATTTCATCTGCTCCGTCAATATCAAGATCCAGTTCAGGTATTTGTTCTAAAGTGCTAACAGGCACTCCAAACTTACGACAGAGTTGTTCAGAATATCGTGAAGTAGCAACACCAGTCACTCGCAAACCATCCGCAACACGCCCACCAAGAAGACGAATAAATTCATTGACTGTCGAACCAGATCCAATACCAAGCCGCATATCATCTTCAATAAATTCAAGCGCTTTAATAGCTGCCATTTTTTTTAACTGCTGAACATCCATGAATGACTTTGCCTTTTATCCGTATAAGCAGCATTTATCACCCCTATTACCACCGATAATAATGATAATAAAAGATAACCTCTTGACGCAATCTATTTAAATTTACCATCATCTTTTGCTTGGAGAGATGTTACTCGTTATAGAAATATATGATAAGAATAAAATAGAATAATCAACAATTATCTTTTTTATTTCTTTGAGAAAATTTATTAGCATTTTTCTCATTCAATAAGAATTTTTGATTTATCTTGTGCTATCAATAGGATGCACATATCAATTTTTTTGAAAAATTTAAAATGATCAGATATAAAAATCATCTATTTCTAGAAAACTGTAGATTATTATCTCGTTTCAATAACTTTGATAAACTTACTAATTTAAATACCGCAAAATTTTATCAGAAGAGTCTTCTATTATTTTTTGTTTTGTCATTATCCAAATGTGAAGCAAAATATGATAGATTATATTTTTTATGAATGCTGTCTGTGCATATTCCATGGTCTATGAAACCCTAGCGAAGACCAAATAATATCTCCACCTTTGGTCATCATAACGCTTCCTCGTGATAACAATTGTTGAGGCGTAAATATTATTTTTGCCTTCTTATAACATGTTGGATTACGCATTACAAATGTATGAATGAGAATATCTGCCTCTACACATTGATCTATTTCTCTCTGTAAAACAACCACTTTTAATCCATTCTCTAATAATGACGTACATACATGATAATCACAAATAAATTGTCCGTGCAACGAAGGACCATATTTTGTTGGTTTAATCGTTTCATTCACACGAAATGACTTTTTCCATATGGATGTCGTGAACTTAGAAATATGGTAACGATCAATATATAATTTTTTATCATGGATAACGCCCACGAGACGCATATTATCTGCTATAATCAGTTGTACAGGTGAATGCATTACGCAAATAGAAATACCAGCCAAAATAAACAAACTAAAAAAGAGCCGGATGAGTGTTTTGCAAAAAGTCAGTCCAACCAAGCCTATACTCAATAAAACCAACGCAGATAACGGCATAAAACCAGGATTCAAATCAGGAGAAATAGCCTTGATAACATGCGCAATCTTTATCACAATATCAACACCAAACCCCATAATTTGAAGGGGGAGCCATTCGAATCCTCCTAACATTGCGAGGACTGCAATTAATCCAAAAGGAATGACGAAAATTGAAATGACAGGCAAAGCAAAAGCATTACTGATAATGCTCAAAGATGCCGTATTAGAAAAATGATACGCAGCATAAATTCCACTTGCACTCCCTGCAACAAGGGAAGAAGCACATGTTGAAAGCATCGATAAGAAAGCAAAATTTATCACTCCTCCTCCAACATAAGAGGGTGTTGTTTTTCTTTTACGAAAAAATGATCTTCCACTCCACCAATCAAAAAAAGCGATCAAAGCAGCAGTCGCAGAAAAGGACATTTGAAAGCTAGGACCTAATATTTCATGGGGTGTCATCGCCAGAGTTATCAACCCTGCAATAGAAAAATTACGCATTGTTATAGCAGAGCGATTACACAATATAGCAACCAACATAACAGCAATCATCACAAAACTTCTTTGCGCTGATATTGCTAAGCCCGACAATAACAAATAAAAAGCTGTTATCATAAACGCAACGATAGCAGCAAATTTTTTACTGGAATAATAGGAAGAAAAAACTGGAAAAAATGCTAAAAAACTACGGATACTCAAAAGAACTATGCCGCTTAACAACGCCATATGTAAACCGGATATTGATAAAATATGGGCTAATCCAGCCGTACGTAATGCTTCATTTGTCTCATTTGAAATGCCAGCACGCTGCCCTGTTATAAGAGCAGCAGCAACACTCCCCTTTTCTCCTTCAAGGGCTATACGGATTCTTTGTGTCATCTTCGTGCGTAAATTTTCAATTTTCTGTAGAATGATAGCGAATATTCCATCAGGCTGCGAAACCGATATTTTTCTTGGTTTTCCTAAATAAACGCCTTGTGCCCCAATTCTTTTAAAATAATTATGAAAACTAAAGTCGTAGCCTCCTGGACGCACTGGCCCAGAAAATGCACGAATCTTAACTTTCCCATATAGTCCATCACCAATTGCTAAGCCAGATGGCAAATATCTTGCCGATAAACGAATACGATGAAGACTATGGCATAATATGGGCTTTTCTGTACTCAAAACATCCAAAACTAAACGAAATCCCCCTTTGGTGCCTAACTCAATAGAAACAATTCTTCCCGTCAATGTGGTGACGATGTCACTGCTTAACATGGGTGTTGCAATACGCCACGTTTCTATTTTTGCCGCCAAAACACCCAATATAATACAAAACAAAAATCCCACGGGAATCCATATTTTTCGATAAAAACGTGCAACATAGAATATTCCCAGAAAAATACTGACCAACGCCCCCAATTGTCCCCAACTTGGCTCCCACTCTAAATGAAAATAAAAAATGATTCCTAGAGCAAAAAAGATTAAAATCAGCGAAAAAAGGATACCAAAAGAAACCTCTTTATTGATACAATCTTCTAGCCATTTGCGAAAACGAATGATTACTTCTTTTGAGAGTGTCAATAAAAAAAGTTTTTGTTGGTTATAACTGCCGTTCTTTGCATCATCATATCTAGAAAAAATACTCTGCCCTATTTGACATGGCTTTTTTCTTTCTGTAACAGATTTTTCGGATAAACCCTCTTTAACTTTACTTTGATAAAACATCCGCCCCCCACTTTAACTCGCAATATGGCTATTGCACACCCCATCACCTATGCTAACATGATTTTTCTATAAAGTTCTATAAGTAATATCTCAGTTTAAAGGAAAATATTTCGTGTCTGTTATTACTCGTTTTGCCCCTTCACCCACTGGCTTCCTTCATATTGGTGGCGCTCGTACTGCTCTTTTTAATTGGCTTTATGCAAAACATACCGGTGGAAAAATGCTTTTACGAATTGAAGATACAGACCGAGAGCGCTCAACAGAAGCAGCTGTAAAAGCTATTATAGATGGCTTACACTGGATGGGGCTTAGTTATGATGGCACCCCTATTTCGCAATTTGAACGTGCTGAACGTCACCGACAAATCGCCGAACAGTTGGTCAAAGACGGCAAAGCATATTATTGTTATGCTTCACCTGAGGAGTTAGCTGAAATGCGTGAAAAAGCCCGTGCAGAAGGGCGCCCACCACGTTATGATGGACGTTGGCGGGACCGTGATCGTTCTGAAGCTCCTAAAGGTGTTAAGCCTGTTATTCGCATCAAAGCCCCTGAAGAAGGAGAAACGATTGTACATGATCGTGTTCAAGGTGATGTTCGTTTTCCTAATAAAGATCTCGATGACTTTATTATTTTGCGTTCTGATGGTTCGCCTACTTATATGCATGCTGTTGTCGTTGATGATCATGATATGGGCATCACACATATTATACGTGGGGATGATCATCTTACCAATGCTGCCCGACAAATGATCATCTTTAAGGCAATGGGATGGGATATTCCTGTTATGGCACACATTCCTCTTATCCATGGTGAAAACGGTGCAAAATTATCAAAGCGGCATGGTGCACTCGGTGTTGATGCCTACCGAACAATGGGATATCTTCCTGCTGCTTTGCGCAATTACCTTGTCCGTTTAGGTTGGAGTCATGGTGATGACGAACTGATGTCGCTTAAAGATATGATTTCTTGGTTTGACATTGAGGATATTAACAAAGGTGCTGCTCGTTTTGATCTCAAAAAGCTCGATTCCATCAACGGACATTATATGCGCATGAGTAATGATCAAGAACTTTTTGATGCCGCTCTTAATATTCTACCAGAAACCGATAGGGGAGCACAAATTATTGAAAGACTTGATGAAAAACGCCGTGTTCAATTTTTAAAAGCAATCCCACATTTGAAAGAACGTTCAAAAACACTGTGCGAACTGATTGACAATGCCTCCTTCATTTTTACGCAACGACCTTTACAACTTGATGAAAAAGCACAAATGCTCTTAGATAAAAATGGACGAACCATTTTAAATGATCTTTATCTTGCCCTGAAAGCTTGCCCCTCTTGGGATACAAAAAACCTAGATGAAACACTTCGCTCTTGTGTACAAACACAGAATCTCAAATTTGGATCTATTGCCCAACCACTTCGCGCAGCTCTTACAGGATCTGCAACATCACCAGGTGTTTTAGATGTTCTTATTTTATTAGGACGCGATGAATCCCTTCATCGCATCAAGGACCAACTTATCACAACAATATGCTCATAATGTGTACTGAGTATATTTCCTCAAATAGGGATCTATACAGATATCTCAACGCGCCCTAGAAGAGTTTTTTATGTTATATCATTGAAATACATTTTTTATTGAGTAATAATGATCAATAAGGAAATATTTTTAGATTGCATGTACTCACTTTTAGAGGCAATCTACCATTAAATATAAGTAAGAAAAGCTTCAGTTATACATCCCCCACTCTGATGAAGCAGAGTCTTAATTTTTAGCAGTGAAGGATCTGAAAGGAATACCGAATGTCTGAGAATAACGCATATATTATTGTGAATGATAAAAAAGTAGAGCTTCCCTTGCGTAAAGGCACGAGTGGACCTGAAGTCATTGAAATTGCTTCTCTCTACAAAAAAGCCGATATTTTTACTTATGATCCTGGTTTTACTTCAACAGCTTCTTGTGAATCAAAAATTACTTATATCGACGGTGATAAAGGCATATTGCTTTATCGTGGTTATCCTATTGATCAATTAGCTGAAAAAGGAGACTTTCTCGAAAGTTGTTATCTTTTACTTTATGGTGAACTCCCAACACAGCAAGAAAAAAATGAATTTGATCGATGTATTATGCAGCATACCATGGTACACGAACAGTTTGCACGCTTCTTCCATGGCTTCCGCCGTGATTCTCATCCTATGGCCGTCATGGTTGCCTGCCTTGGCGCTATGTCTGCGTTCTATCACGACTCTATTGATATTACAGATCCTCACCAGAGAATGATTGCTTCTGTTCGTCTTATCTCAAAAGTTCCAACGCTTGCTGCTATGGCCTATAAATACAGTATCGGACAAGCATTTGTTTATCCACGTAATGATCTTAGTTATGCTGCAAATTTCCTCCGTATGTGCTTTGCTGTTCCTTGTGAAGAATATAAAACAAACCCTGTGCTTGCTCGGGCGATGGATCAAATCTTTATCCTTCATGCAGATCATGAACAAAATGCTTCTACATCTACGGTACGTCTTGCTGGATCCTCGGGTGCTAATCCGTTTGCCTGTATTGCAGCAGGTGTTGCATGCCTTTGGGGACCAGCACATGGTGGTGCCAATGAAGCATGTTTAAAAATGCTACAAGAAATAGGTTCTATTGAAAGAATTCCTGAATTTATTGCACGTGCAAAAGATAAAAATGATCCTTTCCGCCTTATGGGCTTTGGGCACCGTGTCTATAAAAATTATGACCCACGTGCAAAAATCATGCAAAAAACCTGTCATGAAGTTTTAAAAGAACTCAACATTCAAGATGACCCGCTTCTTGATATTGCAATAGAACTTGAAAAAATTGCCTTAAGTGATGAATATTTTATTGAGAAAAAGCTTTATCCCAATGTTGATTTCTATTCCGGCATTACATTAAAAGCTCTAGGTTTTCCAACTGAAATGTTTACTGTTCTTTTTGCATTGGCGCGCAGTGTCGGGTGGGTAGCACAATGGAAAGAAATGATTGAGGACCCTGCACAAAAAATTGGTCGTCCTCGACAACTCTACACAGGCCATGCTATGCGTGACTATGTTCCTATAGATGAACGTGCAAATTAAAAAAAGAAATCAATAAAGCTTCAGTTTACTGAAGCTTTATTGAGAATAATCCAAAAATATCCTTTAAGAATTTTTATAAAACGTGATTTTAAAACTCTTTTTACAGAGGTAACATCATCATAAAAATTTACTAAAAAATTCTAAGTTTTAAATTGAGAATACTCTTCTGCAAATTAGCCAAACATTTAGCAAAAAGAAATTGAAAATTTTACCTTATAATTCCCATTATCTTTAATGGAAGTGTATTCCCTGTCATTCCCTCATGTTTAAAAACCTTATTACATATTAAAATCTAGCAATGTCAGAATTTTACTTTCTATCTTCTCCAGATAAAATTGCAAAAGGCTTACATTAAGTGCTTCTTTAAAATGCCAAAAAATTCTTATCCCTTTTCAAGTAGATTAGAATAAAAATACTTTACATTTTATCCTGTTCAGAGCTGAAATTTTCTTTGTATTTAAGTTAATAGTTTTCCTTTTAAATATAACTTATTGATTTTTAAATAAAATTATTAAAAATCATCATATAATCAACAAGAGGTGTACTTCTTTCCTATATTTTTTATCCCCATACTTAATAAGAATAAATCATTTTTTTTGATAATGATATCCAGCATAATGATAGCAAAATGAACCCAGATAAATTTTTTACATTGCTCCAAAAGAGCTTACAGATTATAAAAATGCATGATGGTTTCATATTTGCCAGCTTATCTAATAGGAGAACATAATGAAATTATTAGCAGGAGCTCTTATAATAAGCGCAACACTGTTTACCCTATCGGCCAATTCTCAAACGCTGAAAATTGCAAGCGATGCCTCTTATCCGCCATTTAGTTATATTGACTCAAATAACGAACTTCAAGGGTTTGATATTGATATATCTTATGCGCTTTGTAAAAAAATGAATGTTGAATGTACTATTGTCACACAAGACTTCGAGGGGATGATTCCTGGTCTTCTTGCCAAAAAATACGATGCTATCGTTTCTTCCCTTTCTCCTACAAAAGAGCGCTTACAAAAAATTGATTTTACAGATCCTTACTACAATACTGTACTCGCTGTTATCGTTACCAAAAATTCGGGAATTAAAGAAATCTCAACACAAAACTTTAGAGGTAAAAATCTTGGAGTACAATCGAATACAACACAAGCTGCATATGCGGAAGATCATTATGCCTCTGAAAGAGTGAATATCAAACTTTATCCTACAGCAATAGAAGCTAATCGTGATCTTTTAAGCCATCGGCTTGATATCATTATCTTTGATAAATTAAAAGCATTAAATTGGCTTGAAAATGAAGGAAAAGATTGCTGTATCCTCCTAGGAACTCTAGAAGAAACAAAATTTCCTGTTGCAATTGCACTCCGTCAAAATAATAACGATCTTAAAAACAGTTTTAATAAAGCAATAGAAGAAATCCGCGCCGATGGAACCTATGAAAAAATTATGAAAAAATATTTTACTTTCAATATCGATTAGATATCACTATGAATTAAAATTCAGTTTTTATATTTAAGGAGTATTTTTTAACTCTTTATTGGACATGCAAAGATAATTGGAAATTCGGCAGTTTTATAAGAAAATTTACATTTATCAAAATAGTTTTTAATTGTTCCTCGATATCTAAACATTTTATAGAATATAATGACAACAATAAGGTTGTATTTTTATCGTATCAAAATCTAATTTTTTCTTTATGTTCAAATTGAATAGCCTTACTTTCAAGAAAAATCCTTAGTTTTTACTCATGAAATGATTCAAATCTATCATTTCGTGAAAATTAACCTATCATACAAGCAATAAGATATTTATTCTTTTTTTATCAATAAAAAAGATAATTTTTTTGATAATAATGTCCAACATAATGATCTAAAATAAACATCAATAAATTTTTGAATTGCTCCCAAAAAGCTTACAGATTATAAAAACATAGTGATTTCATATTTGCCCGCTTATCCAATAGGAGAACATCATGAAACTATTAGCAGGAGCTCTTATAATAAGCGCCGCACTATTCACCCAATTGGCTGATGCGAAAACATTAAAAATTGCGAGTGAAGGCACCTACCCTCCCTTTAGTTATATTGACTCAAATAATAAATTGCAGGGACTTGATATTGATATATCTTATGCACTTTGTAAAAAAATGAATGTTGAGTGTACTGTTGTCACACAAGACTTCGAGGGAATGATTCCTGGACTTATTGCAAAAAAATATGATGCTATCATTGCCTCCCTCTCTCTTACACAAGAGCGCTTACAAAAAATTGACTTCACAGATCCTTACTACGATACAGCACTGGCTGTTATTGTTACCAAAGCTTCGGGAATTAAAGAAATCTCAACACAAGACTTTAGAGGTAAAAATCTTGGTGTACAATCAAATACAACACAAGCTTTCTATGCAGAAGATCATTATGCTTCTGAAGAGGTGAAAATTAAACTCTACCCTTCCACAATAGAAGTGAATCGTGACCTTTTAAATCATCGACTCGATGTGATTATTGTTGATAAATTACAAGCATTAAATTGGCTTAAAAATGAAGGAAAAGATTGCTGTCTCCTCCTAGGAACTCTAGAAGAAACAAAATTTCCTGTTGCAATTGCACTGCGTCAAAATAATAATGATCTTAAAAATAAGTTCAATAAGGCGCTAAAAGAAATCCGTTTAGATGGAACTTATGAGAAAATTATGAGAAAATATTTTACAAGTGATATCTATTAAATATCAATATGATGTTTAAATAAAACCCGCTAGTTATTTCTAAAAAATATTATCTAACTCTTTCATGAGGAACACAAGAATGATTGAAAATTTAGCATTGCTATCATTTAGCAATGGTGGATGGGGAGCGGTTATACTTTCTAGTGCAGGAATGACATTGTCATTGGCATTATGTTGTGGACTTCTAGGACTTCCTCTAGGTCTTCTAAATGCAGTGATGATTCGATCCAATATTAAGATGGCCAAAGCGATGGCACGCCTCTTTTCAACGGTATTTCGTGGACTACCAGAGCTTTTAACTTTGTTTTTAGTTTACTACGGGTTACAAAGCCTTATTCAAAATGTCTTGGACTATTTTAATTTTGAAATCATGTTCAGTATCAATGCTTTTGTTGCTGGTGTTCTTGCGCTTAGTATGGTTCTTGCAGCTTTTTCTTGTGAAGTTTGGCTTGGAGCATTTAATATTTTTGATAAAGGCCAATATGAAGCGGCTAAAGCTTTAGGCCTTTCACGGTCAACCACATTTTTTCGTATTGTCTTCCCTCAGCTCATCCGAAATGCCTTGCCAGGACTTTCTAATAATTGGCTTACTTTACTGAAAGATACATCCCTTGTTTCAACCATCGCACTTGTTGACCTCATGCGACAAACGAACTTAGCTGTCGCTGCTACCAATAAACCCATGCTATTTTATCTTGTAGCATGCTTACTCTATTTGTTATTTTCAGCGGTTTTTACTGCAATCTTACGCCATTTGGAAACATACACTCAAATAGGCGATAAAAAGGTGCTACGTCAATGATTCCTGAGTGGCTTTATTTCCTTTTCAATCCTGATCTTTTAAGCCATTATGGACCAAAATTTATTAATGGCTTTATTGTTACTGTTGAGCTTGTTTCTATTTCTTGTTCTCTTGGTTTTTTTCTTGGTATGCTTATCGCTTTTGCACGTTTATCAAAAAATACATTTTTACAGTATTGTGCAAATGCTTATGTCTATTTTTTCCGTGGCTCTCCTTTATTAGTTCAACTCTTCCTTTTTTATTATGGACTTGGTTCAATGAATGACTTCTGGCAGCAGGTTGGTTTGTGGTGGTTTTTTAAAAACGCGTGGTATTGTTGTCTTTTTATTTTTACTCTCAATTCTGCTGCCTATCAATCTGAGATCTTTAAAGGAAGTTTTCTATCCGTAACAACTGGGCAACGTGAAGCATCAAAAGCTTTAGGTCTAAGCAACTCTGTCACATTTTTTAGAGTTATTCTTCCACAAGCAATGATTGTAGCATTACGCCCCCTAGGAAATGAGTTGACTTTAATGATTAAATCCAGTGCTCTTGCCTCACTTATTACTGTTTATGATTTAATGGGGGTTGCTAAACTCACTTATTCACGGACTTTCGATTTTCAAGTTTACGTTTGGGCTGCTCTTATCTATCTCTTTATCGTTGAACTCATTCATCGTTTTATTGTTTTTATCGAACAGCGCCTCACTCGATATTTACGGTAAATAAAATGATCATAAAAAACTTTACAAACAAAAATGTTGAATTAATCAAGTTATTCATCAATGAAAGAATAAAATAAGATGAATTTGAAAAATAATAAATCGATCTCTCCCTGTAAAAACCCTGTGATCTCTATTCGAAATCTAAATAAATGGTATGGAAACTTTCAGGTCCTACATGATATCAACTTTAATGTTCAAGCTGGTGAACATATCGTTATTTGTGGACCATCGGGATCAGGAAAATCAACGTTAATCCGTTGTATTAATCAATTAGAACAAGCACAAAAGGGTTCAATCTGTATCCATAATGTTGATATCCATACCGCTCCTATACAACAGCAAAAAAATGTTCTTCGTAAGATAGGAATGGTCTTTCAGAACTTTAATTTATTTCCCCACATGAGCGTTATACAAAATTGTATTTTAGCACCTATGACAGTTCAAGGACTTTCCAAACAACAAGCACAAGAACGGGCAATTCGCTACTTAACGCATGTTGGTATTGAAAAACACTGTGAAAAATATCCTTTACAACTTTCTGGTGGGCAACAGCAACGTGTTGCAATTGCCCGTGCACTTTGTATGGAACCTGAAGTCATGCTTTTTGATGAACCAACCTCTGCTCTTGATCCAGAAAGTGTGGGAGAAGTTTTAGACGTGATGGCTCGATTGGCCGATACAGGGATCGCAATGCTTTGTGTTACCCATGAAATGGGCTTCGCACGTAAAGTCTCAGAAAGAATACTCTTTCTAGAAAATGGAAAAATTGTTGAAGATACAGCCTCTGAAGAATTTTTTACTAATCCTAAAAGCCAACGTGCTTGTAATTTTCTTGCTAAAATTAAATATTAATCATTAACATATTGCTTTATTTATACAATTTTATTCCTGCTTTTTAAAAGAGTGATAATTATTTGTGCGCTAACAACCCCCGATGGTACTTCAGTTTTCATTTTCTGTTCTACCATCTCAAAGGCATCGAGTTGTGCCTGTCGTATTAAAGGATTAAACAAAAGTTGTTCTACTTGTCTTGCTAACATACCTGGGCGTAAAAATTCATCAAAATATTCCGGTACAATAGGCTTATCAGAAATAATATTGGGAAGAGCTGCACTCCATAAAATTATTTTAGGGAAAATAAAGAATTTAGAAAAACGATCAAGTTTATAGCAAAGGACTGTTGGAATTTTAGCTAATGCTAATTCAAGTGAAACCGTTCCAGATGCTGCAAGTGCAACATCTGCTTGTGCAAAAGCACGCCATTTTGCATCTTCACCAACTATAATTTCCACTTTGCTTTTCCAGCCTTGTACAAAATCACGAATTTTATCCGCTAAACGTGGTAATGTTGGTAAAATAATACGTAAATGAGGAATCCGTTGTACAAGAATCTCTACTGTTTCTCGAAAAATAGGCATTAAAGAACGAATTTCTAAATTGCGTGATCCTGGCAAAATAACTAATGTAGGCGATGATGTTTGTGTATCGCTCAAATTTCTTTGTTCTAATTGGCATTTTTTTTCTGACTGAACTATCAAAAGGGGAGGATATGTCAAAAGACGATGTCCAACATAAGTCGTGGGAGGACCACCCAAATCTTGCATAATCTTTTCTTCAAAAGGAAAAACCGCTAAAACATGGTCAACAAACTTGCGCATAGCTTTAGCGCGCTCTGGACGCCATGCCCAAACGGTTGGTGCAACATATTTAATGATAGGAATAGAAGGCGCTAAAACGCGCACCTTTTTTGCAACACGATGCGTGAAATCAGGACTATCAATAATAATGAGGCAATCAGGTTGTTCTTGTGCAATAAATTTGGATAAATTGCGAATATGTAGCAACAATAATGGTAGTTTTTTCAACACCTCCTTTAAACCTATTAAAGCAATATCATGGGAATCAAAAAAGCTTTTTAAACCTAATGCCTTTAAATGCCTCCCCCCAACACCAATCAAATGAATATTGCATCCTGTTTGTTGTGATAAACAAGAAATTAAATCGGACGCAAGTAAATCACCAGATTCCTCCCCTGAAACCACAGCAATCTTTAAGAAACAATTATTCATGAGCAAACTTTTCAAATGTCTCTATAAATAGAGAATATTTATTGGCTTTTTCTATTGTTGTTTTCACCGATAATATTAGACTTCTATTTGCCTCCACTGCAACACCAGATAAACCACTTTTTGCAATATTCATTATTGTCGCGGGCCCAATTGATGGTAAATCAACGCGATTATCCTGTTGTGGTTTTGCACATTTTACAAGAACGCCACCTTTAAGGGGAATTTGCCCTCTTTCTCGCATTTCACAAACACGCCATAACATATTATCAGTTCCCTCAGCGCCCTCCAGTGCAACCACCCTTCCTTGGACAACAACAACGGCTTGCCCGATATCTAATTGACCTAAAAGCTTTGCTGCTTCTGCTGCTAAAAAAATATCTTTTTTCTCTTTTTGCGTAGCACGCCGCACTGTTAAATCAAACTCTATAGGAGCTAAAAGATCTGCGACTATCTCGTGAGCACCAACAACACGAAAACCATACGTTTCAATAATCCGTATAAAAGCTTTTAATAACGCATCATCCCCTCTCTTCAAAGCTCCGATTAACTTAGGAAGAGCTAAAAATGTTGTCCAGTCCAGTCGCAATTGCTTAAGAAGTGGGCGCTTTTTCACACCACCTGCCAAAACAACATTATAAACTCTAGCCTCTTTTAAGATTTTAATGAGTCGCGCTAACTCTACAATTGATAGCTCGCAATGCTCATAGCGAGAAAGAACAGAATCTGCCTCACCACGCAAAAGCACAAGAAAAGGATTCTCTCCATTCTTCTCAAGAGCCTGCGCAACAGTAATCGGCAGAACACCATTTCCTGCTATAATAGCAGTACGGCCGGAAAGAAAACCTCTGGCTCCCCAAATAGGCATTTTTAATCCTTATATTCTTTTATTCTATCACCTTCAAATTTTGGTGTACAATAAAAACGTTTTCCTTCTTCCTTAATAAAATTAACTATATCAAGAACAGACTGAGAAGAAGAATAGAAAGAAGCAACATCACTGACACGCTCTTTAAATGGTTTGCTATGATCAAAAAGCATGGCAACCGCATGACGGAGTGCATGAATATCTTGACGCTCAAGTCCTGCACGCTTCATGCCAATAATATTGAGGCCAGCAAGTTTTGCCTGTACCCCAACAGCTGTTCCATAGGGAATGAGATCACCAACCAATGCCGATACACCACCAATAAATGCATGATGCCCAACACGAACAAATTGATGCACAGCAGCACCCCCACCAATAATCACATAATCACCAATAATAACATGACCAGCTATCATCGCATTATTTGCGAATGTTACATGATTCCCTACATGACAATCATGAGCGATATGCGCATAACAAAAAAATTGGCAATTATCACCAACAACTGTCATTCCTACACTCGAATCGGAACCCCTATGCATTGTTACGCCTTCACGAATCGTACAGTTTTTACCAATCGAAAGAGTCGTAGCCTCTCCCTTATGTTTATTATTTTGCGGATCTCCCCCCAAAACTGCATGAGAAAATACTTTACTCTTGGCTCCTAACGTTGTCTTCCCCATTATCACAACATGACTCATCAAACTGCATCCATCACCAATAACAGCATCTGAACTAATATGACAAAACGGTCCAACTTGTACATTCTCACCAAGCTGCGCTCCCTTCTCCACAAGAGCAGTTGGATGGATTTTTGTACCGGACATTTTTAAATTCCCATCAAATATCGTTTATTCTTCTTCGACAATCATCGCAGCAATTTCTGCTTCAGCGACGCGGACATCTTCTACTTTTGCAACGCACGAAAAACGTCTCATACCAGATCTTTTTTTCAAAAGCTGAACATGAATCTTGAGCTGATCACCAGGCATAACCGGCTTACGAAATTTCGCATTATCAACCGTCATAAGGTAAACTAAATTTGTTTGCTTATTGCCTAAATTTAAAAGTGCTATTGCTCCTGCCGTTTGTGCCATAGCTTCTAAAATCAAAACTCCAGGCATAACAGGCTTTGCGGGAAAATGTCCCGTAAAATGCGGCTCATTAATCGTTATATTTTTAATACCAATAGCTCCTTGTTCACCATCAATATCAACTATACGATCGATTAATAAAAACGGATAACGGTGCGGTAATATTGATAATAGTTTTTCAATATCGACAGCCTCTAAGTTTTTAGTCTTTTCACTGCTGATCATATCAGCGTTTCTCCTTTTTAACTTTTCCCATACTGCGCAACGTCGCTACTTCACGAAACCATTGTTTAAATGGTCGCGCTGGACTACCTCCCCATTTTTCGCCATCCGGAATGTCATTCATAACACCACTACGAGCAGCAATCTGAACACATTTACCTATTATGATGTGATCGGCTACTCCAACACCCCCGCCAAGCTGAGACATATCCCCTATCGATGTACTTCCCGCAATGCCACATTGAGCAGCAATAAGACAATAGCGGCCAATTTTTACATTGTGGGCAATTTGTACAAGATTATCAATCTTGCTTCCTTCACCAATAACAGTATCTTGAAATGTCCCACGATCAATTGTCGTGTTCGCACCAACTTCTACACCATCCTCAATAATAACGCGACCAAGCTGTGGAATTTTCTCGATTCCAGAAACGCCCCCAACATAACCAAAACCATCTTGCCCAATACAAACACCAGGATAAAGCTGAACCTTATCACCTATTATAGAACACTGAACTGTTACCTTAGGAGCAATATAGCAGTCACATCCAATACGGCAATTTTCACCGATAACAGCTGTGGATGAAATGAGAGTTCCTGCACCAATCTCAACATTTCTACCAATAACAGCTCCCGCTTCAATACACACATCATGTGCCAACTTAGCCGTTGGATGAATATGCGCATGCGATGAAATCCCCTTCGATCCTAACCAAGGCATTGGCTTGACAGAATCTGGAAACAAAATACGACCAATCTGAGCAAAGTCACGCTGTGGTGTGGATGTTACCAAAATTGCCATAGTTTCGGGAACTTTAAAAACAATCTCATTCGTACAAAAAACAGCAACAGCGGAACTGTCCAGTAAAGCATCAGAAAACTTCCGATGCTCTACAAAAACAAGAGAACCTTCCACAGCACTCTCAAGTGAAGAAAGAGTATTGATAACTTTATGAGAAAACTCTGGATTAAGAAGCTTTGCACCCGTCAACTCAGCAACATTTGCAACTGTCAATTGCCGGGACGGCGTAAAAAAAAATGTATCCGCCATCAAAACACTTTCTCTCCCAGCTTAAGCTATTCTCTTCAAGTTTTTCCTTCTTAAAATCACTCAAATCAGAACTTCGTAGAAATACCAAAATTCAATTGTTGCAAACGATCACCTTCCTGCTTCGTTATTGGCCAAGCATAATCAAAACGCAAAGGACCAAACGGAGAATCCCACATCAAACTCACACCTGCAGATGAACGCCAAGCACTTTTGGTATTGGTAACAGACGGTTCACCCTTAAAAACGGCTTTATAATTATTGCCATAAAGCGTGGCAATATCCGCAAATAAAGCACCGCGCAACCCGAACCCTTCAGGCACAACAGGGATAGGAAACTGTACTTCAGCAGTCGCATTCATATATGTTGTTCCCCCCAAGAAATAAACCTCACCCTTACTGGAAACCTGACGCGGACCTATTCCATTATATTTGAACCCTCGAATCATATCAGTATTCGCTTTAAACATATCGAAAATACGAACACCATCTCGGCCCATTCCGTGGATATAACCACCCCCAAAGGAAAGCAAACCAACAATATCCTTCTGGTCAGAAAGAGTCTTGTACATCATCGCCTTACCCGTGGTCTTCAAGAACTTTGCACTTCCACCAAGCCCTGCATATTCCTGAAGAAGATGCACGTACCATCCATCATGGGGGGATCTCATATCATCAATCGTATTATAGGTGAAACCATAACTAATTGATGAACGTTTCCAAGGGCTTTGTTTTGCAGCTTGAACAATCGCACCAGAATATTTCCCATATAATTCTATTACGTCACTCTCTTTGTCAAAATCGTACTCTCCGCCAAAATCATATTCTTCCTGTACATAAGAATAAGCTACATTAGCAGATAATTGATTATTAATAGGTAATGAAAACCGTAGCGATCCACCTGTCTGTCGTACATCATAGGCCTTATCAGCACGGTAAGTACTACGAAAAACATCAACGCCAGCAGATAAACGATACCCTAAGAAATAAGGATCAACAAATGATAAATTATAATTACGAGATTTTTCTTGCCCCGCACCTAATCCTAAACGAACATATTGACCACGTCCCCCAAGATTACGTTCGGTAACAGAAACTTCAAGTGACATACCAGGACTTGTTCCCCCTGTTGTATATCCTCCAGAAAGAGAGAGATCTCCTGTTGAAGCTTCAACGACATCTATTACCAAAATAACTTGGTCAGATTGATCTGTGGGCACCATTGAAATATTAACGGCTTTGAAGAAACCTAAACTTTCTAGACGACGTTTTGCCCGCTGTAATAAAGTTTGATTGTAAGCATCCCCTTCGTTTAAATCAATCTCACGGCGAATGACGTAATCACGCGTTTTCTCATTGCCACGTATATCAATACGCTGAATATAAGCACGTGTACCCTGTTCAATATTATATAAAATTGAAATTGTATGATTTGCTAAATTACGATTTCCCCGCGGCTCAACTTTAGCAAAAGCATATCCCGAATCAGCAACCTTATTATTAATAATTGCAACAGACTGTTCAATATCTTCTGCGCTATAAACATCACCTGGCTGGGTTTTAAGCACCCTTTTCACAGATTGAACGTCAATTCCATCAACATCACTTTCAACCTGAATATCACTAATTTTATAGCGCACACCCTCATCAAGAACGAAAGAAATTTTATATGTATTGCTTGCTGCATCAAAAGTCGCTTTAGAAGAGACTACACGAAAATCTGCATAACCACGATTATAATAAAAGCGACGTAAAGCTTCTTCATCAGCAGCGAGACGCTCTTCACTGTAAACATCACCTCCCAATAACTTCGAAAAAATTCCTGAAGTTTTTGTTGAAATCACATCACGCAAACGACGACTTCCAAAGACACTATTCCCCTTAAAAGTGATATCACCAATCTTTGTTTTTTGCCCTTCAACAACATTAAATACTACATTAACCCGCCCTTTTCCAAGGTTAATCGTTTGAACGTTGACAGTGATATTATTACGACCAAGAGTTTTATAAGCTTCACGAATTGTATTTATATCAGCAGAAAGCTTAGCAGAATTAAAAGGCTCATTCGGTTTTAAAGAAATAAACCGCTTAAGATCTGGGTCTTTAAAAGATTTATTTCCCTGAAACAATATCTGATTGACAACCTCATATTCTTTTACGAATACAACCAATTTATCACCTACCGGATTTATTTTAACATCATAAAATAAACCCAATTCGAAAAGATTCTTCACAGCATTATCAACATCAGCACTGGAAACCCCTTGTCCAGCCTTAATCCCCATATTGTCTCGAATCGCCTGAGAACTTACAAACTTATTCCCACGAACCTCAATAGAACGGACTACAGACGCTTGCATTTCTCCAACCGCAGCAATTGACATAAAAACCGTTGCTGGGGCAATCATCCCCATCTTTAACACCAATACAGATGCTGCATTTAAAAACTTTGAATTTGTAGTCATTGGCTTTTTTACCTTACTCTTGTTCCTTGGACATGATGCCTTAAAAAGCTAACTGCCATAACAACCTTTTTACAGCGAGACTTTTCATTCCTTAATTACTCATTATAATGTACGACGCCACAACATTTTGCAGACATGGTAAACAACCTTCAATTTGTTTTCGCTATTATTACTCAATTTATAAAGCGTTTTCCATAATTTAATTAGCTAAACCAACAAAAATAATCATTAAAAAAGACAAAGATCATAAAAAGGAGAAGAATGGAAAAACCTAAACGAAAAATAATTCCCTGAATTTTAGCAGATATTTTCCTCCTAGTAATGACCTCAATGACATGCAATAAAAGATGCCCACCATCAAGCGGTAGAATCGGAAAAAGGTTAATAAGCCCAACACTTATTGAAAGAAAAGCTGCCAAATTCAACAAAGAAACAAAACCTGTCTCGCTCACTTTCCAAGCAATTTTAACGGTTTTAGAAGGTCCACTTAGCCGACAACGGTCCTCTTTTCCTCCTATTAAACGACTCATAAAAAGAACGGTTTGAGTGACGATAAACACAGTACGATCTGACGCTTCTCTTACAGCTGTTACAAAACCATAGCGAATATGTTTTATATAAGTTGGATCTAAATGTGCAGGATTATTTAAATCAATAGGAACACCTACACCTATCATAGCACTTCGTGTTCGATTACCAAATCCATCATCTCGCTCAACGATTTCCGGGGTAATCACCGTTGTAAAGAATCGCCCCATGCGTTCTATTTTAAACTCTATGGGTTCTCTTCCGTGAAAAGCTACATAATTCATCAAATCTTCAAAACTTTCAACCCGTCGTCCATCCATTTCAACAAAACGATCACCTAACTCCAAACCGGACTGAAGAGCAGGGCTATCTTTTACCAAAGAACCAACAACGGGCTCAATGGCTACACGACCATAGATAAAGAAAAAAAATGTTAGAATAACAACAGTAAAAAGGGCATTGAAAAAAGGACCGGCAAAAACAGTTGCTGCTTTTTTCCAAGCATGCGCACTAGCAAATGAACCATCAACAATCAGAGATGATTGGGATGATACCATATCGATTTTTTCCTCATCCCCAACAAACTTTACATACCCTCCTACGGGGATAAGTGCTAAGCGCCACTTCGTGCCATGCTTATCTGTATAACTCGCTATTTCTGGCCCAAATCCAAGCGAAAAAACTAACGCCTTAATACCACACCACCGACCAATGAGATAATGCCCAAATTCGTGCACAAAAATGATAATCATAATGATGAAAAGAATACTCAAACTTCTTAAAAGAAAATCACCCATAGTGACGATATAATTTAAAAGTCCCAAACTACCTTCTCCCAATTAGATCATACTAAAAAGATTAAAAGGTGCATCCATATCAGACATAAATGAACCAATTAAATAAAGAAGAAAAGCTGCCCCTACCAATCCATCTATACGATCCATAAAACCACCATGTCCAGGCAATAAAGAACTAGAATCTTTAACAGAAAACCGTCTTTTGAGCCATGATTGCCCTAAATCACTCAATTGTGAAACAATTGACAAAACAAGTGTAAGAAGTGGCACAAAAAAACTTGCTAAATTTATATCAAAAAATCCAAAAGAAACCCATATACCACCGAAAACTCCGACAAATGTACCACCAAGTGCTCCTGACCATGTTTTATTAGGAGAAAATTGTGGTGCTAATTTAGGTCCCCCTAATGCACGTCCGATAAAATACCCACCAATATCTGTTCCCCACACTATCGTAAATAAGAAAATAACAACTTGGAACCCCAACATTTCATGATCCCGTAGAAAGCATAAAGCAACAACAGGAAAAGATGCATATAAAAAACCACAAAAAACCCAACCACTCTTTTTTATAGATATAATAGCCAACACCGCAGCCAAAACGATTAAAACACAAAAAATCAATGAAGCAGATACACTCAACACTAAAAAAAAGCCAAAGATCAAATAAAAGGTACTTGCTAATATTTTTTGTAAAATACACCATTTCTCTTTAGTAATACTCATCCACTCATAAAGAACAAAACCGCCAATACACCATACAAATAAAAAAAAGAAGATTCCTCCCAACCATGTTAGATACAACGCAATAACGCCAAACACAAAAGCTGTCAGAACACGATAAACCAAATTAGACAAAACAACATCCAAACAATAAAAATAGAAAATACAAGCTCTAAAATTGACGCAAGAAAAACTTCCCTACGCAGTATTTTTATTTCATACTTGTATAAATTTCTCTTATAATTTATCATAAATAATTCAGTCTACAAAGATAGCGCTTTTGAGACCAATAATCAATGAAACCAACTTCAAAAATCTCCGTCAGGATTAATCCTAAAATATTTTTTTTAATATTTTCTCAAATATAAAATGAAAAAGCAGCTATCTATCTCCCATATGAATTAACTAATATAGCTTTCGTATAACAACACTTCTCTATCAACTATTCGTCATTGAAAAACGAATTACGCCACATAACATCTGCTTGATCGATTATACTCACATGTTTTATAATGGGAAAATAAGAGAAAGGTTAGGCTTATTTTTTGCGTTATATTCTTTCCCCAACCCTCATCTTAGAATATTTGAATAATTTCTAATAATACTTTCATTATGTAGTTTAACAAAGACATGCTAAACTAAAAGCCCTCACCATGCTGCTCAATAGTGTCTTCCTGCAAAGAGCTTGATTTACCATGCAGATTAAAAAATAAAAACATCTGCCCTTTCAAATCAATCCCTCCCATATCAAGATGATAAAACGATAAAATACCTTCCTGCATCACACCTTGCTATCACAGAGCACTCTACTTCCTACTATTATCCATAGAAACAATTTACAGGCTGGAAGTATAACATCTTTCTCTAGCGACAAAACCGTCTTAAACGTGCATAATTTCAGATTCTTTTACGGCTAAAATTTTATCAATATCAGCAATCGTTTCATCTGTGAGTTTTTGAACTTTTTCAGACAAACTATGGGCTTCATCTTGTCCAATTTCACCATCTTTTTCTAACTTTTTCAAATTGTCCATACCATCCCGACGAACATGACGTGTAGCAACACGCGCTTGCTCTGCATAGTGATGTGCAATTTTTACAAGTTCTTTACGGCGCTCTTCATTCAACTCAGGCAAAGGAATACGTAAATTCGTACCATCAGTTATGGGATTTAAACCAAGACCAGAATCGCGAATAGCGCGCTCTACAGCTCCTACCATCGTTTTATCCCATACAGAAACAGAAAGCATCCGAGGTTCGGGAACAGAAATATTAGCAACCTGATTTATGTGCACAACAGAACCATAAGATTCAACGGTCAACGGTTCTAATAAACTGGCCGATGCACGTCCAGTCCGCAAACCACCTAATTCATGTTTAAAAGCCGCAATAGCACCATCCATGCGACGTTTCAGATCATCCATAATTGATGTAACATTCATATTTCTGTCTCCTTCAATTGTCCTTTGAAGCTTACCCTTATTCCGATACTATTGTAAAGCGTCCTGTTCCATTCAAGACCTTAGCCAAACCGCCTTTTTCATGAATGGAATACACAATAATCGGTACATTGTTCTCACGTGCTAAAGTGACCGCCGTTGAATCCATAACAGATAACCCCCATTGTAAAACTTCAACATGTGTTAATTGGTCAAAACGCTTAGCCGTAGGGTCTATCTTTGGATCTGCTGAATAAATACCATCAACTTGTGTTCCTTTAAGAAGGACATCCGCACCAATCTCTGCTGCACGTAAAGTAGCAGCAGAATCAGTGGTAAAAAATGGGTTTCCTGTACCACCCGCAAAAATAACAACTTTTCCCTGATTCATATAAGCTATTGCTTTACGTTGCGAGAAACTTTCACAAATTTGTGGCATAGCAATCGCAGAGAGTACAACAGTTTCAACCCCTAATTTTGTCAAAGATGTTCGCAATGCTAAAGAGTTAATAGCAGTTGCAAGCATTCCCATATGATCCCCTGTCACTCGGTCCCCACCACGCGAAGCAACAGCAACGCCACGAAAAATATTTCCCCCACCGATAACAACCGCAACTTCTACCCCCATTGTGCGCACTTCTGCAATATCAGCGGCAATACGGTCTACAACAGAAACATCAATGCCAAAACTCTGCCCCCCCATAAGAGCTTCACCAGAAGCCTTTAAAAGAATACGTTTATACGGAAGTGCTAATGCCATTAATAATCTCCCCAAAAGCACATTGACTTTTTGCTTTTGACATCACGAAGGGCACCACTTTTTTCACGTGACGCCCTCTCAACAATTACATTGCTCCCATCAGAGATTCTACAACCAACGATATGATTTTAAATCTCTGATCAAGAGTTTGCAATAACTAGCCTTTTACAGCAGCAGCAACCTCTGCAGCAAAATCAGACTCCTCTTTTTCCACACCTTCACCCAATGCAAAACGAATAAAGCCTGTAATTTTTGCTGGTGCGCCAATTGATTTTTCAGCATCCTTTAAAGCTGCCTCAACAGTCATATCAGGATTCATAACGAAAGCTTGAGAAAGCAAAACAACCTCTTCAAAAAACTTACGCATACGTCCTTCTACCATTTTTTCAATGATATTTTCAGGCTTTCCAGACTGACGTGCTTGATCTGAAAAAATTGCTTTTTCACGTTCAACAGCAGCAGCATCAACATCTTGTGCTGTAAGCGCTAAGGGATTGGTTGCTGCAATATGCATCGCAACCTGCCGACCAAAAGCAAGAGCAGCCCCTTTATTTCCTGTTGTTTCAATCGCAACCAAAACACCAAGCTTACCAAGACCATCAGCTACACTATTGTGTATATAAGTCGCAACAACACCATTCTCAACAGACAATTTAGCGGAACGACGAAATGTCATATTTTCGCCAATTGTACCAATTGCATCTTTAATCGTAAGCTCTACAGTCTTCTCAGAACCTGGATAAAGAGAAACAGAAACAGATTCAACATCACCTGGCGTATCTAAAGCAGCAGTTGCTACATTGCGCACGATATCTTGGAATCCGGCATTGCGTGCAACAAAATCTGTTTCAGAATTAATCTCAACCAAAACCGCATTTAAATCTTTTGATACGACTCCGATTAATCCTTCAGCCGCTGTACGACCGGCCTTTTTATCTGCTTTAGCTATTCCTTTTTTACGAAGCCAATCAACAGCAGCTTCCATATCACCACTGGTTTCAGCTAGAGCGGCTTTACAGTCCATCATACCAGCGCCAGATAGTTCTCGAAGTTCTTTTACTTGTGCAGCAGTAATGCTCATATTTGCCTCTTTATTTTGTAATAGTGAAAGCGTGCAAAACCCCTCTGCACGCCTATAACTTCTTCTTTAGACAATAAAAGTACCTTAATTAGGCGTTTTATATTATTCAGAAACTTCTGCAACCGCATTTTCTTCCAAAATAGGCTCCACAGGCGCATCAACTTGAGCTCCTAAATCGATACCCATTGCTCCTTGCTGGCGTGCAATACCATCAAGGGCGGCACGAGCAAAAAGATCGCAATAAAGAGAAATTGCACGTGAAGCATCATCATTACCTGGTATCGGATGCGTTACATCATCAGGATCGCAATTTGTATCAATAATAGCAATAACAGGAATGCCTAAACGTTTTGCTTCCTGAAGGGCAATATTTTCTTTATTCGTATCGATGACAAATATAAGATCTGGAACAGATCCCATATCTTTAATACCACCAAGCGCACGATTAAGCTTTTCACGGTCACGTTCAAGATTTAAACGTTCTTTTTTGGTAAAACCTTGCGCCTCAGCAGCAAGAATTTTGTCAAGCTTTCGCAAACGATGTATCGAATTGGAAATCGTTTTCCAGTTTGTGAGCATGCCGCCAAGCCAGCGTGCATTAACGTAATACTGGGCAGAACGATTCGCCGCATCAGCGATAATGTCAGATGCTTGCCGTTTCGTACCAACAAAGAGAATACGACCACCACGCGCAACAGTATCTGAAACAAGTTTAAGCGCTTGGTGTAAAAGCGGAACGGTCTGAGCAAGGTCAATAATATGGATATTATTACGCTGACCATAAATATAGGGAGTCATTTTGGGATTCCAACGATGAGTCTGGTGACCAAAATGAACACCTGCTTCTAAAAGCTGGTGCATAGTAAAATCGGGTAGTGCCATAAATCTTATCCTTTCCGGTTCAACCTCCGCGGAAAAAGCAGGAAAACCTACTACCGGCGGATGCTTGCTAGAATTTTCTCACAAATTATTTGCAAACACCCAAACTCCGCGTGTGGAATAGCGCAAACATACTAATATTTGATTCTTTTTCAAGTCATTTTCTTTAATCATTTAATATTTGCATTTTCACATTGATTAAGATCTTTTCCAAGTTCCAAGAATTCGAGACTGTTCAATTTTGCACGCACTGAAAAAGTTCCATAATCTATATGAAGATCACGCATGATACCATTCTCATTTAAGAGAAAACTGCTACGATAAACCGGCAAACCATCTTTATTTTCTCCATCATCAAAATAAGAAATTGTAACAGGCCAATATTCGTCTTCATCCAATTTTCTCACTTTTTCCGTTTTGCTATCAGATAAAAGCGCCTTCTTTTCCCCTATGATGATACTTTCTTTTATAACTTTATCTGCTTTATTTGTCCCATCAAATACAGTAGCATTGTAAAAATGATGCCCTGCTTTTGCATGGCGGATAATATTTTTTAGTTGCATCATTGGAAATTCAGCCATTGCAAGCTTATACTCTTTTTCCTTTGGCTTTTTTAAGGTAACTGTAATACCATCTTGAGTACGCTCCGCGACCCCCTCAGCACGATGCGCAACCTCTTCTCCCTCTTGATCTGTAATATTAAAACGAAATGTACGGCTATCTCCTGTTTCATAACTCGTCGTCTGTTGATCCGTTAAACGTACCGGCATATCTTCAATGTGAACACGACTAATAAAACGAAAACGTGTGCTATAGCCTTGGCATGCCGAACCAGTAAGCTCGTAAACCATTCGCCCTGACATCGCAGAAATTGTCATGTCATGAGAAACGCTATCGAGATGAAAATCATAAATTGCTCGATGAGGCACAATAAAAATAGGCTCTTCAGCTCTCGCTGTACATAAAAAAACAATATATAAAATTATTATAAATAATGATCTAATCATTCCCAAATTCCAAACTTTATCCCCGTTGCATAACATCATACAATAAGGCAAAAAAGGCTAATTTCTCAATTAACCACACATTTCCTTAAATCAAAAAATAGATTATACAATGAATGTATTATAGAGCAGCTATGGAGTTTAAATTATGACCAATATGATTGAAAAAAACTTAGAGAAATTCGGAATCACTCTTCCTGAAGTAATCTCCCCCCTTGCCAATTACATCACCACTTCACAAAGTGGCAATCAACTCTTTATTTCTGGACAACTCCCTCTTATTAATGGAAAACCAATAGCCATCGGTAAAGTTGGTGCAACTGTGAATACCGAACAAGCCCAAAAAGCATCCGAAGCTTGCGCTCTCAATATTCTCGCTCAACTCAAGGCAACTCTGGGTGACTTAAATAAAATAAAACGTGTGGTAAAAATTACTGTTTTTGTGGCTGTAGATTCTCATTTTACCGATATTCCTTTTGTTGCCAATGGAGCTTCTAATTTATTCGTCAATATTCTTGGTGAAATTGGAAAACACGCCCGTTCTGCTATTGGTGTTGCCTCTCTTCCTATGGATGTTCCTGTAGAAGTTGAAGCCATCATAGAAATCTAAGCCTTTATATAATACAGTGCACCATCCTAAATATAACTAAAGTCAAAATACTTCTTTGTCTTACACTCTGATAAAATTTGTATTTTTTCGTTTTTAATTAAAATCTTAAACTTACAATAAAAGGAAATATTTGTATGAAACAAGCTTATGATAATAACAATATTTTTGCTAAATTGATTCGCAATGAAATCCCTTCTGTTCGTGTCTACGAAGATGATGATGTTATTGGATTTATGGATATCATGCCACAGGCACCAGGTCATACGCTGGTCATTCCTAAAAAAGGCTCTAGAAACTTACTTGATGCAGATACTGAAACATTATTTCCTGTTATTAAAGCTGTTCAAAAAATTGCAAATGCCGTCAAAAAAGCCTTTCAAGCAGATGGCATAACTGTCATGCAATTTAATGAAGCAGCTAGTCAACAAACCGTTTATCACCTCCATTTCCATATTATACCACGTATGGAGGGAATAGAACTTACCCCTCATAATAATATAATAACGCCTACAGAAATACTTGAAGAGAATGCAAAGAAAATCCGTGCAGCCTTATAACACACTCTTAAGTTGTTGTGCTTTTTTTTCCTACACGTTTTTTTGTAAAATTTTCCATTTTACTTTTCTTTGAACTTGCAGATATATCGGAAGATGAAATTTCTAACTGTAAGCTTTCTTTTTTGCCATTTGATTTTTGTGTCAATACGCGAACAATGCCACCGTTGCGTAACTTTCCAAATAAAATTTCATCAGCTAATGGCTTTTTAATATATTCTTGTATAACACGCCCTAATGGGCGTGCTCCCATCTGAGAATCGTATCCCTTATTGGAAAGCCATAAAGTTGCAGAAGGGCTTAATTCAAAACAAATTCCCCTATCAGCTAATTGTGCTTCAAGCTGAAAAATAAATTTTTGCACTATCTGCTTGATGATTAAATGAGATAAAGGTGCAAACGGAATAATTGCATCTAACCGATTACGAAACTCTGGTGTAAATAACCGATTGATTGCTTCTATATCCTCACCATCACGATGTACCTTCCCAAATCCAATAGCTGATTTTGCCATATCTGAAGCACCAGCATTGGTTGTCATAATCAAAATAACATTGCGGAAATCAATTTTCTTACCATTATGATCTGTTAATCTACCATAATCCATTACCTGCAATAAAATATTAAATAACTCTGGATGTGCTTTCTCAATCTCATCTAGCAATAGGACTGCGTGAGGCTTCTGATCAACAGCATCTGTAAGAAGACCTCCTTGATCAAACCCTATATAACCTGGAGGAGCTCCGATTAAACGTGCTACCGTATGCCGTTCCATATATTCTGACATATCAAAACGCAATAATTCAATGCCTAAAGATGATGCAAGCTGTTTTGCAACTTCAGTTTTTCCTACACCTGTTGGTCCTGAAAATAAATAACTTCCTATTGGTTTATCCGGTTCGCGTAAACCTGCTCGCGCCAATTTTATGGATGAAACTAAGACGGAAATTGCCTGATCTTGCCCATAAACAACATGTTTGAGTTCTCTTTCAAGCTTACTCAATATCTTCTGATCATTCCGAGAAACTGTTTTTGGTGGAATTCTTGCAATTGTAGCAACAGTAGCCTCAATTTCTTTAACACCTATACTCTTCTTGCGTTGTTTTTGTGGCAAAAGCTTTTGCGCTGCGCCACTTTCATCAATAATATCAATTGCTTTGTCAGGTAACCTACGGTCAATTATATAACGTGAAGATAATTCTACGGATGCCTTCATCGCCTGATCTGTATATTTAATCTGATGAAAATCTTCAAAGTAAGGCTTCATCCCCTGCAAAATCTTAATCGCATCTGTAACAGAAGGTTCATTAATATCAATCTTCTGAAAACGACGCTCTAAAGCACGATCTTGTTCAAAGAATTTGCGATATTCTCTGTAAGTCGTCGAACCAATACATCGCATAGTTCCAGAAGATAATACAGGTTTTAAAAGATTTGCTGCATCCATATTTCCCCCTAATGTCGCTCCTGCTCCAATTAAGGTATGAATTTCATCAATAAATAAAATAGCATCTGGATACAGCTCAAACTCTTTAATAACTTGCTTTAAGCGTTCTTCAAAATCACCGCGATAACGTGTACCAGCAACAAGTCCCCCCATATCAAGAGAAAATATTGTTGCATTTGATAAAACTTCAGGCACTTGCCCATCAACAATGCGCTTTGCTAATCCCTCAATTATAGCGGTTTTCCCCACTCCAGGATCACCAACCAAAAGCGGATTGTTTTTTGACCTTCGACATAAAATCTGAATCATGCGTGAAATTTCTATTTCACGGCCAATTAATAAATCAATTTTTCCATTAAGTGCTTTACAATTGAGGTCAACACAATAATTCGTTAAAGCACTTGTTCCTCTTTCACCATTATCCGAAATCTGCTGATCTAATTGCTCTTCAAGTCCTTCAAGTAACATGGATAACCCATCATCACGTGTGATACCATGCGAAATAAAACGTACAGCATCATAGCGTGTCATTCCCATTTCTTGAAGAAAATATGCTGCATGGCTTTCACGTTCAGAAAAAATTGCAACAAGAACATTTGCCCCCGACACTTCATCTTTTCCAGCTGATTGTGCATGAATCACCGCACGTTGGATAACACGCTGGAAAAAAGCTGTAGGCTTTGTATCCTCATCAGCTCTAATCTGTTCATCTAACTCTGAGCGAAGATAATTGGTTAAGCGCTCTCGCAATTCCTCTACATCTACCTGGCAAGCCTGAATAACGGAATTTGCATCGGCATCATCTAATAGCGCAAGTAGAAGATGCTCTAATGTTGCGTATTCATGCCGTGCTTGAGTAGCAATTGTTAATGCACGATGCAAAACCTCTTCAAGACTAGGTGTAAAAGATGGCATAATTCCTCACTTCCATTCCATTACACATTGTAACGGATGTTCATTTTGACGTGCACATTCCCTCACTTGTAATATTTTCATTTCAGCCACTTCATAAGTATAAGTTCCACATTCTCCTATCCCACTGTGATGAACATTTAACATTATTCGCGTTGCCTCTTCGAAACTTTTTTTAAAAAAGTTCTTCAAAACGAAAACAACAAAATCCATAGGTGTGTAATCATCATTAAGCAAAAAAACTCGACATAATTTAGGTTTTTCGAGTTTTGCTCTAGCCTTAGGTATTATAACCGCACCATGCCTAACTTCATCCCAATTCTTGCCCTTTTCATTATGCATAATATGAGCTATAGAGTTTATTATGAGGATCTGTCCCATTATCGTTTTCCATGCAGCACATTTTTTATTAATTTTAAATTCTTTCATGACTATTGCAATACCTGTATGTATTAGAAAAAGATTCCCTCTATGGTTAGACTTCAATCACTCACTCATAAAATAACTTCTGTAAACAAATTAGTAATACCATTCGTCTAAACTGCATCAACAAATTACAGAAAAGGAAGCTTTATAGAAGTTTTTCAGGATAAATGGAGAAATAGGATACTGCAAGTGTATATTAATTATCAAAAAATTATGCGCTACTGTAAAACAATAGCAATTTCTTTTGTTGTGTTAGCTTTTTCTTACTGTTGGGCATCAGCTACACCTCAAGGAGCCTATCCTGATAAGTATGCGGCTATTGTTATAGATGCTACTACGGGAAAAACTCTATTTCAAGCCAATGCAACACTGAAACGTTATCCTGCTTCTTTAACAAAGATGATGACATTGTACTTACTCTTTGAAGCTATGCAGATGCGTCGTGTGACACCAAATACACCAATTCCCGTTTCACATTATGCAGCAATGCGTCCACCGACAAAAATTGGGTTTAAAGCAGGCCAAACAATTTCTGCAGAATCAGCAGCTAAAGCACTCATTACAAGATCCGCAAATGATGTTGCTGCTGCCATTGCAGAATATCTTGGAGGTAGTGAAAAAAAATTCGCTCAAATGATGACTGTAAAAGCTCGTAAACTTGGCATGAAACATACACATTTCGCAAATGCTTCAGGACTTCCGGATGTGCACAATTATTCTACAGCACGAGATATAGCGACTTTGTCATTAGCTTTACGTAAACATTTTCCAAAACAATATAAATTGTTCAAAACAAAAAGTTTTAATTTCCGTGGGCATAAAATTAACAGCCACAATAAACTCGTTAAAATAATGAAAGGTGTCGATGGAATTAAAACAGGATACACACAAATGTCAGGTTCTAATTTAGCAACTTCAATGCGTCTTGATGGGCGCTCTGTTGTCGCTGTTGTTATGGGAGGGAAATCATCTACTGCACGTGACGAGCATATGGCTAGCCTATTGAATCAATATTTGCCCAAAGCAAGCCAAATGAAAAGTGGTGAACGTTTAATGGCTTCTGTACGCTATCACTTACCGACTGGCGCCAATACTCCTATACCGACTATTAAAGCTGATTCAAGTAATTTTGATGATGAAATTTCGACTATGTTGACAGCATTTGCAGAACAACCTAAAAACTCCAATACCGCAATAACGGCTGTAAATAAGGTAATTATACCAATACCAAACCCTCAAAAAACTATACCGGTTGAGACTCATAAAATTGTAACAGCCTCTTTGTCCACAAATGCCGGATGGGCTATCCAAATTGGTTCTCTTCCTAGTGAAGAACAAGCAAAAACTTTACTTTTAAAAGCAAAAAATATAGCTTTTTCTACTTTAAAGCACGCATCTTCACACATGCAACTGTTTGAAAAAAATGGGCAGCGTTATTACCGAGCGCGCTTTACAGGGTTTCAATCAAAAAAAGCTGCATTTGATGCTTGCTCTACATTAAAGAAAGCAAATTTTAACTGCTATACTGTAGCCTACTAAAAATTTTTGAATTCTGCGTTAAGGATAGTATTATGACAGATAATGCTTTTGCTTCATTCCATAAAAAAGAAATTTTATTGAAGCAATCATCCCTCCTTTCATTGCGTTCTCTTCACGATGCTGCCGCAAAACTTACTGGTTTAAAATATAATTCGACGGCATTAGATACACAATCTCTTGTTAACCTTCTCATTTGCCAAACAATACGCAACCGTCGTCTCATAATGCCTCCTGTACGCATTCATTTACGCGTTGCTAGCCAAACTGGTAATGTGCCTATCAAAATCCGTCTAGGAGCAACAAATATTTAATTCTACAGACCATCTCTAAAAAATTATTTTATTATTAACCATTATCTACAGCCTTAGAAACTCCTTTGATAAACATACTTTTTTCTTATTATGGAATTGTGCTGACAGCTTTTCCAACTATCCAATACCTCCAAGCTTTCAATAAAACCATTATTAAAGACATAAAAAAACACCCAATATTTTTTCACTTTTGGATTTAATATAAAAATTATCCTTGATATCTTTTTGGAAAAAATGAATAGCTTCATTGGATGAAAACTTATCATTTTAGGGATTATTGTAAAAGTTCAATAAAGGAAGTCCCTCTTAATAACGGTCCCCCTTACAACATAAACGCTGTAAAAAATAATCTAACTCCTCTTACTTTTATTTCTTTCAACAGACAAAGAAAATTGGAAAATACAACAAATACTATCGATGAAAAAACGTAAAAGAAATTATCAGATTAAATATCATGATAACGATTTCCATAAGATTTTAATTTATAATTTATTTTTTGCATATTGAATAAGAGGTTTTCGTAAAATTCTCTTATTTTCCTTCTTATATTCAATCAGTCAAAATCGTTCGCTTGCTCATCACGAGCAAGATTGGCATTAAACTATAAAAAAGGATGATAGTGCTGGTTTTCTCCCTCTATAAATAAAGATGCTAATACTCTATAGGTTTTATACCATTCATGGAAAACTTACATTATACTATTCATATGTAAGATACTGATTTATAAAGATAGTTCATTATTTTGCATGTTAGATAAAAATCTCGAATATCGTAAGATTCTCTCATTTGAAATTTGTTTATGTTGAATCAATCCAAACCGTTCTCTTGCATATTACGAGCGAGATTAGTGTGTGGCGTGAGACCGCACCAAAAAAACTCAAAATGCCTATAATGAACCGTTTCAAATGCCAAGGGCTTTGGTCCCCATACAAGGGGGGGCTGGTAAAGTGTATAATCGTGCCAGCATACTCTTTTTATTAAGCATAAAGATGGGGATAGCTCAATGGATTTACTGTTATACCATTCACAGGTGCCATCGCGAAATGAGTTTGGGAGCGTTGAGAGATATTTCTTTAAAGCAAACTCATGAATGAGTAACACGATAATGTTCTATCGTGTGCATTCTATTCTCATGAGAATTTTGATAAATATTTTTTAATGTATATGCTATTATTTATTTTAGTTTTTTTGACGGTACAGAATTTATAAATAAAAAAGATATTTCCAATATATCTCTTAATTATTGTAAATTAGCATTTCTTTTCAAGGTATTTTTTACCATACTAGGTATCAAAAGATCTTCACTTCTAAAAATTAAAATCTTTAAAATTCTCTCTCCTCATCATAATTATTCAGATTTAACACAAATTTTCCTTGGATACTCAGGCATAATCTTCCATTACTTAAAAGATATGGCTATGGAAACTTTTAAAAGCCATAAAACCCAGCTAAAAAATAATGGCAGACTGATCACTAATTTTACTTTACGCTTTTTTATTTTTTCTAAATTAGACTTTTTTCCCATTTTAGAGACAAATCAGATAGATACTGATACTACTCCCCCTCCAAACTTGCATGCCAAAGCTACTATTCGTTAAGAAAACACTGAATCATCTCAAATTTATTTCAAGCTGCTGTTTCATTAAAGTGGAATTTTGATTTATAAGTAACAAAAAAACATAAGCTTTATCAGGAAATACGATCCCCCTCCCAAAAATTCCAGTTATGGATTGAAAAATGTTTCAGCTCCTAACAAGATATTGTATTGACTGCAAGACCACCTTTACTTGTCTCTTTATAGCGTTCACTCATATCATGACCAGTCTGGCGCATTGTTTCTATACAAGCATCAAGAGAAACAAAATGATCTCCATTACCATATAATGCAAGAGAAGAAGCCGTTACCGCCTTAACAGCTCCCATTGCATTACGCTCAATACAAGGAACTTGTACAAGACCTGCAACAGGATCACATGTCATTCCCAAATGATGTTCAAGCGCAATTTCTGCCGCATTTTCAATTTGAGCTGGCGTTCCACCTAACGCTGCGGTCAACCCTGCTGCGGCCATTGAAGATGCCGTTCCAACTTCACCTTGACACCCAACTTCTGCACCAGAAATAGAGGCATTATGTTTGATAACACCGCCTATAGCTGCTGCCGTTAATAGAAAATTATGTATTCCCTCTCGATCTGAATCATCATTAAATTGAAGATAATAACGCAAAACTGCTGGGACAACTCCAGCTGCCCCATTTGTTGGAGCTGTAACAACACGACCACCTGCTGCATTTTCCTCATTGACTGCTATAGCATATACCGAAAGCCAATCATTTGCCCAAAGTGGATAATTGCGATTTTTCTTTTGATTTTCCAAAAGCGTTTCATGCAGCTTTTTAGCACGCCTTAGAACACGCAATCCACCAGGCAACTCACCTTCTTGTGAAAGACCTCTATCAATGCAATTTGTCATCGCTGAAAAAATTTCATCAAGCCCTGTATCAAGAGAAGAACGCTCTATCTTTGTTTCTTCATTTAAGCGCTTCATTTCAGCAATTGAAAGTCCTGATTTTTCTGCCATTGATAACATTGCACCAGCAGAATCAAATGGATATGGCACCTCTAATGTTTCTGGTTGTATATTATCATTCATATGGCTTAATTCATCCTCAGTCACAACAAAGCCACCACCGATAGAATAATAAATCTGCCGCAACAGAACATTCCCATCAGTATTAAGTCCTTCAAAGGCTAGTCCATTTGTATGTCCTGGGAGAATTTTCTTTCGTTCAAAAATAAGATCACGCTGCACATCAAACTGATAAGCGAGATGGCCTTCTGGTTGCACTTTTTTTTCACGTATAACTTTTTCTAACAACCCTCCCATGCTATCAGGATCAACAGTAGAAGCTTTTTCTCCTAAAAGTCCTAATATGATAGCCCTATCTGTTGCATGACCAATACCCGTGAAAGCTAAAGAACCATAAAGATAAACACGTATACGAGAAACTTGAATATCAGACGACTGAGAAAAATCTCCTATCTTTTGCAAAAACATATTAGCAGCTGTCATCGGTCCCATCGTATGTGAGCTAGAAGGACCAATCCCAATTTTAAAAAGTTCAAAAACAGATAGAAACACGTATCACCTCAAAACTATAGTACAGCTTGAGCATATATGCTTTTTCATAACGTTTGTCCCGTTTAAAATCAAACTGCGAGATAAACTAAAAAAATGACAGCAATAAACACGAATGTCGCTCGTCTTGCTACCACCCAACACTTTCTCTCTATAGTGTTTTCCATTAGACTCACCTTCAAAAAACGGACAATGCCCCTAGAGCCACCGCTCTTAATGTTTCAAACGTAGTAAAATAAGTGTTAATATGCAATATTAAAATTCAATAAGGATGCGAAATTCTTATCGGAAATATTTTTTATAATGCACCAAGTTCTTCAAAACGTATGCTTAATTATATAAAATATTTTATGGGTATGTTTCAATGAAACGTACAAAGTTTTCTAACGGTTCGCGTTCTGTCTCAAAATTGTTTTCTGGAGCACTCATATCGCGATAACCAAGTGCCATACCACAGATAATATGGCGATCAGAAGGAATAGATAAAAGCGTACGAATCTGTTTATGATAATCAGCAAAAGCAGCTTGAGGACAGGTATCTAATCCAAATCCACGTGCAGCTAACATAATGGTCTGCATAAACATACCCAAATCAAGCCAACTCCCCATTTCCATGTCATGATCCATTGTAAATAAGAGTCCTACAGGTGCATCAAAAAATAAAAAATTTCGCGCCTTTTGATGAAGTACTTTTTCTTCATCACCTTTTTGAATTCCAAGACTCTGATAAAGATCCAAACCAACTTTTCGACGCCTTGAAATATAAGGCTCACGCCACTGACGTGGATAATAACTATACTCACGCTCTCCTTTTACACCTGAAAGCACAAGTTGTGAAAGCTCTTGCCCTACTTTCTGTAATACACTTCCTGTAAGCACAATCACTTGCCATGGCTGAATATTTGTTCCAGATGGTGCACGTGCTGCAAGTTTTAAGATTTCTTTGATTGTTTCCAAACTAACTGGCTGATCAGTAAAAGCGCGAATTGACTTTCGTGATAAAATAGATTGAAAAACACTCATAGGAGAGACTGCCATTGTTTTTACTTTCTTTATGAAAAATAATTTTTTACTTATCAAGGACAATATATTGCGAAAATACCTTCGCAGCTTTTTTCGAACACTCTATTTCTTTAAATAACTTACACATTTCACGTAGTGTTAAAGATTCCCCTTAGAGATAGTATAACACATCTCTTTTAATAGAAAAAAATTGTCTAAAAGCAGATGAAATAAATTTTATAATCAATGATTAACCCCCAACTCCGCTAAGCTCTCAAAAAAACTCTCCTCAATTCGTTCTAAATCCTGTAGAAGATCATCAATATCATTCTGCATCTGCTTTAAATCAGCTCGTTTTTTATGAATTCCTGCAATTAATTTCTTAAGCTTTTTCTCATCATCAGGTGGTTTTCCAACCATTGTCAACATATCAGATATTTCAGAAAACGAAAATTTAACTCTTTTAGCACGCAGAATTTGTTTTAACTTATGACGATCCGTTTGTGTATAAAGCCGTGTATTTCCACGCCGAAAAGGAATAAGAAGTCCCTCTTCTTCATAATAACGCAAAGTCCGAGCTGTTATTGAAAACTCACGTGTTAATTTTCCAATTGAATAATATTCGTGCATTTTTTTATTCTGTCTTCATAGATCACATTGTGATAAGAAATATGTCTATTTTTTATAATACTTAGTGAGCACCCTAATCTCTACTCTCCTGCATTCTAATTTAGAAGAAGATACATTCTTGTCATACAAGTATTGTATAGTAGAGAATCAATTATTTTTTAGATTATAAAAAAGACTATCGATCTTTCATTATAAGTCCTTTAAAATCTTTATAAAAGATATCAATCAACAATTTTCCTAAAATTCAAAATCAATCATTATTTGATTTGTAGATAACCAACTCTTTTCCTTGAATATGGCTTTTGAGTTTCACATAATTACAAAACAATAAGCTACTAAAGATGTTTAAAATAACTATTGCCTTATAATTTTTGATATTTTTCAGGAAAATATGCAACTTCTGCATTTCGAAATAAAAAAACGTCTGAATAGAAAGTTCAGACGTTTTTTTATTATGTGATGTTATATTTAAATTATTCAGCAACTGCTTGGGTTGTCATATTTGTCAACATAGCCTTAGCCACTTCGTTATTACTAGACTTACGCTGCTCATCTACAATCAAATCATCACGAACTGCAGCAATACGACGGATTTGAGAAATCGTACCACCCGTACCTGCTGGAATAAGACGACCGACAATAACGTTCTCTTTAAGTCCTTGCAAAGTATCAATTTTACCAGAAACTGCTGCTTCAGTAAGAACACGTGTTGTTTCCTGAAACGATGCCGCCGAAATGAAAGAAGGCGTTTGAAGAGAAGCTTTTGTAATTCCAAGAAGAATGGGATTACCAGAGGCAGGTTTCTTCCCTTCTGCAATCAAATTATCATTGATTTCATCAAGTTCAATACGATCAACATTATCACCTGGAATATAACCAGAATCTCCAGATTCAGTAATTTCAACTTTTTGCAACATTTGACGAACAATCACTTCAATGTGCTTGTCATTAATAAGAACTCCCTGCAAACGATAAACCTCCTGAATCTCATTAACAAGATAAGATGCCAAAGCTTCAACCCCCTTAATCGCCAAGATATCATGAGGTGCTGGATTACCATCAAGGATATAATCTCCCTTTTCAATTTGATCACCTTCTTGGAAGTGAAACAACTTACCTTTTGGAATCAAATATTCTACTGCCTCAAGAGTTTCATCATTTGGTTCAATAATGATACGACGTTTATTCTTATAACCACGGCCGAATCGAATCGTACCACTTACTTCAGCAATAATCGCATGATCCTTTGGACGACGCGCTTCAAAAAGCTCAGCCACACGTGGTAAACCACCCGTAATATCTTTCGTCTTGGCACTTTCCATTGGCAAACGAGCAATAACATCACCAGCCTTAACATGAGCACCAAGCTCAACAGAAAGAATAGTTTCCACTGACATCATATAACGCGCTTCACCTCCCTTATACAATTTAGCAATGGATTCACCTTCTTTATCTGCATGGATAATAATGGCTGGTTTAAGATCCGCACCACGTGGATTAGCGCGCCAATCAATCACCAAACGCTTCGTAATACCCGTAGATTCATCAGCTGTTTCAGTGACAGATAAACCATCAATCATATCTTCAAAACCCACATAGCCTTCAACTTCCGTTAAAATTGGACGTGTGTAAGGATCCCATTCTGCTATACGTTGGCCACGTTTAACCATATCACCATCATCAACAAAAATATGGGCACCATAGCTAACACGATGTACAACGCGCTCTTTTCCTAACTCATCCTTGATAAGGATAGCCATATTACGCCCCATCACCACCAAATGTCCTTCAGAGTTACGAACCACATTACGATTACGAATCTCCACCTTACCTT
Organism: Bartonella sp. MR90HLJMH; assembly: GCF_042194115.1. Lineage (NCBI taxonomy): Bacteria > Pseudomonadati > Pseudomonadota > Alphaproteobacteria > Hyphomicrobiales > Bartonellaceae > Bartonella > Bartonella sp. MR90HLJMH. Next base: position 11,255 of record NZ_JBHIMM010000008.1, on the reverse strand, counting down.
CATAAGATGCCTCTAAATAAGATGAATCAACAACCTGCGCAGTTCCTCCTAAGTGGAAAGTACGCATAGTAAGCTGTGTTCCCGGTTCACCAATGGATTGAGCAGCAATAACACCAACGGCTTCTCCCTGATTAACAGGTGTTCCACGCGCCAAATCACGACCATAGCATTTTGCACAAACACCAAGACGTGTTTCACATGTTAAAGCAGAACGAATTTGAACAGATTGAATTCCAGCTTCTTCAATCTTCGCGACATCAGCTTCCTCAATCATCGCTCCACCTTCAAGGATAACCTCTCCAGAGACAGGATGTAGAATATCAACAAGCGCTGTACGACCAAGAATCCTTTGCCCAAGGGAGGCAACAATTTGTCCTGCATCAACAATTGGCTGCATGGTAAGCCCTTTTGCGGTACCACAATCAACTGCTGAAATAATAGCATCCTGTGCAACATCAACAAGACGCCGTGTTAAATAACCAGAGTTCGCCGTCTTTAACGCAGTATCAGCAAGTCCTTTACGTGCACCATGCGTGGAATTGAAGTATTCATTAACAGTTAGACCTTCTTTAAAATTTGAAATAATGGGGGTTTCAATAATTTCACCCGATGGTTTTGCCATTAATCCACGCATACCGGCCAATTGTCTCATCTGGTTAGCAGAACCACGTGCCCCAGAATGCGACATCATATAGATCGAATTCATCGGCCGTTGACGACCTGTTTTAGGATCAAAATCGACGGCTTGAATACGTTTCATCATTTCATCTGCAACGCGATCTGTACATTTACCCCAAGCATCTACAACCTTATTGTATTTTTCACCTTGTGTAATCAAACCATCATTATATTGCTGTTCATACTCCTTAGCCAAAGCTTCTGTCTCTGCAACTAAACGCGACTTACTATCAGGAATAACCATATCATCCTTACCGAATGAAATTCCTGCACGACAAGCATAAGAAAAGCCAAGCTGCATAATACGGTCGCAAAAAATAACCGTCTCTTTTTGTCCACAGTGCCGATAAACATGATCAATCATTTTAGAAATATTCTTTTTCGTCATTTCTTGATTGACAATATCAAATGAGATATCCGAATTTCTTGGCAAAAGCTCACCGATAATCAAACGACCAGGTGTCGTATCATAAAGTTTAGAAACTTCTTTTCCATCCTTCCCCATATTCTTAACACGGCCTTTAATCTTCGTATGAAGCGTTACAACCTTATTTTCCAAGGCATAATGAAGCTCACCTATGTCAGAAAAAGCCATTCCTTCACCTGGTTCTTTTTCAGAAACAATTGAAAGATAATAAAGACCAAGGACCATATCCTGTGAGGGAACAATAATTGGGGCACCATTGGCCGGATGAAGAATATTATTGGTCGACATCATCAAAACACGAGCTTCAAGCTGTGCTTCAAGAGAAAGCGGAACGTGAACCGCCATCTGATCTCCATCAAAATCCGCATTAAAAGCAGTACACACCAGTGGATGAAGTTGAATAGCTTTGCCTTCAATTAAGATAGGTTCAAAAGCCTGAATCCCCAAACGGTGCAATGTTGGCGCACGGTTGAGTAAAACAGGGTGTTCACGAATAACCTCATCCAAGATATCCCAAACTTCTGGATGTTCTTTTTCAACAAGCTTCTTTGCCTGCTTTACCGTTGATGAATAGCCTTTTGCATCAAGCCGCGCATAAATAAAAGGCTTAAACAATTCAAGAGCCATTTTTTTGGGAAGACCACATTGATGCAATTTTAATTCAGGACCCGTCACGATAACAGAACGCCCCGAGTAATCAACACGCTTCCCAAGTAAGTTCTGACGAAAACGTCCTTGCTTACCCTTCAACATATCTGATAGGGACTTGAGAGGACGTTTATTGGCTCCAGTAATCACACGCCCACGCCGTCCATTATCAAACAATGCATCAACAGCTTCTTGTACCATACGCTTTTCATTGCGCACGATAATTCCAGGAGCACGCAATTCAATCAGCCGTTTCAAGCGGTTATTACGATTAATAACCCGCCGATAAAGATCATTCAGATCTGATGTCGCAAAACGCCCACCATCAAGCGGAACCAATGGACGCAAATCCGGTGGAATAACCGGAATTGTTTTCATAATCATCCACTCTGGCTTATTTCCAGATTCAAGAAAATTTTCAACGATTTTAAGTCGTTTAATCAGTTTTTTCTGCTTTAACTCTGAAGTTGTTTCAGCTAATTCGAGACGCAAATCATTGGCGATTTTATTTAACTCCATACCAGCTAAAAGCTCGTAAATAGCTTCAGCGCCAATCATAGCTGTAAACTGATCTTCTCCAAACTCATCAATAGCAAGCATATATTCTTCTTCAGAAAGAAGCTGATGGAGCTTAAGAGATGTCAATCCTGGTTCGGTTACAATATAATTCTCAAAATAAAGAACCCGCTCAATATCTTTTAAAGTTAAATCTAAAAGTGTAGAAATACGACCTGGTAATGATTTAAGAAACCATATATGCGCAACAGGTGCCGCAAGTTCAATATGCCCCATACGCTCACGACGTACGCGCGAAAGAGTAACCTCTACACCGCATTTTTCACAAATAATGCCCTTATACTTCATGCGTTTATATTTGCCACATAGACATTCATAGTCTTTAATAGGGCCAAATATACGTGCACAAAAAAGACCATCACGCTCTGGTTTAAAAGTCCTATAATTAATAGTCTCAGGCTTCTTAATCTCACCATACGACCAGGACAAAATTTTCTCAGGACTCGCAATAGAAATGCGAATAGAGTCAAATGTCTGCGCTGGCGCTTGAGGATTGAAAAGATTCATGACCTCGTGGTTCATGCTGTTCTCCTTCAAAGATTCTTAGAACCTGTTGTAATATCTCATTTTTTTATAACAGATCTTCTTTAAAATACATTTACTTTTAAAAATGACCTGTATAACCTTAATAAGGTTATTGAAACTCTTAAAGCAATCAGAGCGCAGTCTTTTTCTACTGCGCTCCTTGAATTATTATTCTGCTGTATCAGACAATGCCCGCTGTGCAATAAATTCGCGCGCATCATCAAGCTCCACATTAAGAGCAAGTGAGCGCATTTCTTTTACCAACACATTAAAGCTTTCGGGTATACCCGCCTCAAATGTATCATCACCACGCACAATTGCCTCATAGACTTTCGTTCGACCAGCCACATCATCTGATTTTACTGTTAGCATCTCCTGCAAAGTATATGCAGCACCATAAGCTTCAAGTGCCCAAACCTCCATTTCACCAAAACGCTGACCACCAAACTGTGCCTTACCTCCTAATGGCTGCTGCGTAACAAGTGAATAGGGACCAATAGAACGTGCATGAATCTTATCATCAACAAGGTGATGCAATTTCAACATGTAAATATATCCTACCGTTACTGGACGATCAAAAGGCTCTCCAGTACGACCATCATAAAGCGTAACCTGCCCTGAACTATCTAAGCCTGCGTCCTCCAGCATCATGTTAATATCAGACTCATGTGCTCCATCAAAAACAGGCGTTGCAATTGAAACCCCTTTCTTCATCTGTAATGCCAATTTGTAAAGGCTTTCATTATCATACTGACGGACTGGTTCATTTTGATTATCATCAGGCATAAGATTTTCAATACGCTGACGCAACGGCAATATATCCCCAGTCTCTTGATACAATTCTAACAAATCACCAATCTTCTTGCCCATCCCCGCACATGCCCAACCAAGATGCGTCTCAAGAATTTGTCCAACATTCATACGACTAGGCACACCAAGCGGATTCAAGACGATATCAGCATGAGTCCCATCTTCAAGAAATGGCATATCTTCTACGGGAAGAATACGTGAAACAACACCCTTATTCCCGTGACGTCCTGCCATCTTATCACCTGGTTGGATTTTGCGCTTCACAGCCACAAAAACCTTCACCATTTTCATGACACCAGGAGGCATTTCATCACCTCTTTGGACCTTTTCAACTTTATCCATAAAGCGACGTTGTAATGCTTCTTTTGATTCATCATATTGCTTGCGCAAAGCTTCAATTTCATTTTGAAGCTTTTCATCCTCAACAGCAAATTGCCACCACTGGGATCGTGGATAATGCCCCATTACTGTACTATCAAGCTTTTTGCTGCCCGAAAAGCCTTTCGGACCTTCTACAGCAACTTTACCTGTCAACATATCAGTAAGGCGCGCATAAACATTGCGATCAAGAATAGACTGCTCATCATCACGGTCTTTTGCTAAACGCTCAATTTCTTCACGCTCAATTGCCATCGCACGTTCATCTTTTTCCACGCCATGGCGATTAAAAACGCGAACTTCAACAACAGTACCAAAAGTTCCAGGAGGCATACGCATAGAAGTATCACGAACATCGGATGCCTTTTCCCCAAAAATTGCACGCAGAAGCTTTTCTTCCGGCGTCATGGGACTTTCACCTTTTGGGGTAATCTTTCCAACTAAAATATCACCTGGTTGAACTTCAGCACCAATATAAATAATGCCAGCTTCATCAAGATTTCTTAACGCTTCTTCCGCAACATTAGGAATGTCGCGCGTAATTTCCTCAGGCCCAAGTTTTGTATCGCGTGCTGCAACTTCAAATTCCTCAATATGAATTGAAGTAAAAACATCATCAGCAACAATGCGCTCGGATAACAAAATAGAATCTTCATAATTGTATCCATTCCAAGGCATAAAGGCTACGAGAACATTCCGCCCAAGAGCTAAATCACCAAGATCCGTGGATGGACCATCTGCAATGATATCACCTTTCTCTACCCTATCACCGACATGTACAAGAGGACGCTGATTAATACAAGTGGACTGATTAGAACGCTGAAATTTCTGTAGGCGGTAAATATCAACGCCTGATTTTGAAGGATCTAAATCTTCTGTTGCACGGATAACAATACGGGTAGCATCGACTTGATCAACAACACCACTACGTTTTGCACTCACAGCAGCTCCTGAATCGCGCGCAACAATGGCTTCCATTCCCGTCCCAACAAATGGCGCTTCAGCACGTACAAGAGGAACTGCCTGACGCTGCATGTTCGATCCCATAAGCGCACGATTCGCATCATCATTTTCCAAAAAAGGAATAAGCGCTGCTGCAACTGAAACCAACTGTTTTGGTGAAACATCCATCAAATCAACATGATCACGCGGCGCCATTAAAACTTCACCAGCATGACGGCAAACAACAAACTCTTCTGTAAAACGACCTTCACTATCTAATGACGAATTAGCTTGAGCGACATAATGCTTTGCTTCTTCCATCGCTGAAAGATAAATAACTTCTTTTGTGACTTTTCCATCAACAATTTTTCGATATGGGCTTTCAATAAAGCCATATTTGTTAACTCGCGCAAATGTTGCTAAGGAGTTAATCAGACCAATATTGGGGCCTTCTGGTGTTTCAATGGGACAAATACGACCATAATGCGTAGGATGTACGTCACGGACTTCAAAACCCGCACGTTCACGAGTCAAACCACCTGGACCAAGAGCAGAAAGACGGCGCTTATGGGTAATCTCCGACAATGGATTAGTTTGATCCATAAACTGCGACAATTGCGAAGACCCAAAAAACTCACGAACTGCTGCTGCAGCAGGCTTTGCATTGATCAAATCCTGTGGCATAACTGTATCAATTTCAACCGATGACATACGCTCTTTTATCGCACGCTCCATACGAAGAAGACCAATGCGATATTGATTTTCCATTAACTCCCCAACGGAACGAACGCGACGGTTGCCAAGATTATCAATATCATCAATTTCGCCACGACCATCACGCAATTCAACCAACATCTTAACAACAGCGAGAATATCCTCTTGGCGTAAAATGCGAACTGTATCTGGACAATCAAGATCCATACGCAAATTCATCTTAACACGCCCAACGGCTGAAAGATCATAACGCTCTGGATCAAAAAACAATGAATGGAACATTGCTTCTGCTGTATCGATTGTTGGGGGCTCACCTGGACGCATCACTCGGTAAATATCAAATAACGCATCCTGCCGACTTTCATTTTTATCCACCTTTAAAGTATTGCGGATATAAGCGCCAATATTCATGTGATCAATATCAAGGATATTGATTTGATCAGCACTAACATCAAGCAAAACTTTTAATACTTTTTCGTCAATTTCATCACCAGCTTCAAGGTAAATTTCACCTGTTTCGTAATTGACGATATCTTCGGCTAGATAACAACCTAATAAATCATCTTCACTAACTTTAACCGCTTTAAGTCCTTTTTCTGCCAAAGACTTCGCAGTACGAACTGTTAATTTTTTACCAGCCTCCGCGACGACTTCACCACTATCTGCATCTATAAGGTCAGAAATGAGCTTCATTCCTTTAAAGCGATCAACAGAATAAGGAACTCGCCATCCTTCTCCATCACGCTCATAAGGCACTTTATCATAAAACGTCGATAAAATATCTGACGCATCCATACCCAGTGCCATCAAAAGACTAGTAACAGGAATCTTGCGCCGTCGATCAATACGTGCATAAATGATGTCCTTAGCATCAAACTCAATATCAAGCCAAGAACCACGATACGGAATAACACGAGCAGCAAAAAGAAGCTTTCCTGATGAATGGGACTTTCCTTTATCATGGTCAAAAAAGACACCAGGAGAACGATGCATCTGCGAAACAATAACACGTTCCGTACCATTAACAATAAAGGTACCATTCGTCGTCATTAAAGGCATATCGCCCATATAAACGCCTTGCTCTTTAATGTCTTTGATATCTTTGGAGCCAGTATCCTCATCAACATCAAAAACAATCAAACGTAATATGACCTTTAATGGGGCAGCATAAGTTAAATCACGTTGACGGCACTCCTCAACATCAAATTTCGGTAAATCAAATTCATAACCAACAAACTCAAGCATAGCTGTACCGGAAAAATCTGAAATAGGAAAAACCGATTTAAAAACAGCTTGCAAACCTTCATCTGGTCGTCCACCTTTCGGTTCCTCAACCATGAGAAACTGATCGTATGACGCTTTTTGAACCTCAATAAGATTCGGCATTTCTGCTACTTCAGGAATCTTACCAAAAAATTTGCGTACGCGCTTACGACCATTGAATTGAGACATCATTGCGTGAGTCTGAGCCATCGTCGCTCCTTGATCTTTACTCTTCAAGGTAGACCAACCTTGAAAGCCTTATATCATTAACCTGCATATGCAGACCAGTTCACTTGATACTCAATATTGAGCATCTTTAACTTTCCCCATCAACATAAGCCATTTATCTTTTTGACTCTATGATGAAGGGACGGATAGTGCAAACCTATCCCATTATTGTTACGAAACCGTTGGGAAAAGGTTTTTTTACTCATTATTTTTCCTCTTTGTATTAAGAGAAAGAAAATCGGCGAACATAAATGCCCGCCGATAAAATTAAATTTACTTAAGTTCTACTTTAGCACCAGCAGCTTCAAGTTGAGATTTAATTTTTTCTGCTTCTTCTTTAGAAGCACCCTCTTTAATAGGCTTAGGTGCCCCTTCAACCAGATCTTTAGCTTCTTTAAGACCAAGTCCAGTAAGAGCACGAACTTCCTTAATAACATTAATTTTTTGCGCGCCACCTTCAACAAGAATAACATCAAATTCTGTTTTTTCTTCAGCAGCTGGAGCAGCAGCACCAGCAACAGCAGCGACAGCTACAGGAGCAGCAGCCGAAACTCCCCACTTCTCTTCAAGTAACTTAGAAAGCTCAGCGGCTTCCAAAAGGGTTAGATTAGAAAGGTCTTCTACGATCTTCTCTAGATCAGCCATTTTTAAATTCCTTCAATTAAAAGATTTGAACCATTATTAAATCTTATCCAAAAAAACAGAAAAGCATTAAAGCCCTTCCATAAACGTGAATACAAACAGCCTTAAGCCGCCTTATCCTTCTGGGCATATGCTCCAATGACACGTGCAACCTGACCAGCAGGAGCATTAACAACCTGTGCAATACGGGTCGCAGGGGTAGAAATCATACCCACAAGTTTTGCACGCAACTCGTTTAATGAAGGCAATGAAGCCAATGACTTCACAGCATCTACAGTTAAACTTGTTGCACCCATTGAACCGCCAAGGATGACAAATTTGTCATTGCTTTTCGCAAAATCAACAGCAACTTTCGGTGCTGTGATTGGATCTTCTGAATAAGCAATAAGTGTTTGTCCAGTAAACAAACCCACTATCGATTCAGATTCCGTGCCCTGAAGAGCGATTTTAGCAAGACGGTTTTTGGCGACTTTAACGGCACCGCCAGCTTCACCCATTTTCGAACGTAGATCATTCATCTGTGAAACTGTCAGACCGGAATAATGTGCAACAACAACAGAACCAGACTTTCGAAAAGCCTCGTTAAGCCATGTAACAAATTCGCGTTTCTCCGCTCTATTCACTGTCTCTCTCCATTTAACAGATTTGCTTAAAACAAACCTGTTGGTTACCTTTGATAACATAAAATACTTCATGTCACCGATGAGGATCCTGTCCCCTTTTTCACGCATAACGATCAAAGGCAACCTTGGCTCAAACCCTTTAAGTCTTTTAACTCTCAGTTTTTACCCCAGTCTCATGCAGGTTTTTTTTGATTAAGATACTTAAAAGCATCACCTACAATCTCGGACAGGATATTCCGGAGTTTCTTCCGGTATAACCTAAGCCCTATAAAGCTTAGATAGCTAAATGCTGATCAAAACCAGCATTTTAAATACAATTTTGATATTCACATACCCCAAAATAAAATTATAAATCAGCTTACACTAGCTCTGAACGAACCGTTGCTGGATCAACTTTAACACCAATTCCCATAGTCGAAGAAACAGCAACGCGCTTAATATACTCACCTTTTGCACCTTGCGGTTTGGCTTTAATAACTGCACTTGCAAAGGCCTTTATATTTTCTACGATTTTTTCAACACCAAAAGAAGCCTTACCAATACCAGCATGCACAATACCAGCTTTTTCCACACGAAACTCAACAGCACCACCTTTAGAAGCTTTGACAGCACCGGCAACATCAAGTGTTACAGTACCAACTTTCGGATTCGGCATCAAACTCCGCGGACCAAGAATCTTACCAAGACGACCAACAAGAGGCATCATGTCTGGTGTTGCAATACAACGATCGAAGTCTATAGTCCCTCCATTAATGCTTTCAAACAAATCTTCAGCCCCTACAATATCAGCTCCTGCCGCCTTAGCTTCCTCAGCCTTATCCCCACGAGCAAAAACGGCAACACGAATATTTCTTCCTGTTCCATTAGGCAAATGAGCAACTCCTCGAACCATTTGATCAGCATGACGAGGATCAACACCCAAGTTCATTGAAATTTCGATTGTTTCATCAAACTTAGCAACCGCACGCTCCTTAACCATTGAAACGGCATCTTTTAAAGCGTAAAGTTCATTAAAATCAATATCTTTTCGGATATTTTTTATTCTTTTTGCTACTTTTGCCATAATATTAGCCCACCACTTCCAAGCCCATCGAGCGAGCAGAACCTTCAACCATACGCATTGCTGCCTCAATGTCATTCGCATTAAGATCTTTCATTTTTGATTCCGCAATCGAACGAATTTTATCGCGAGAAATGCTTCCTACAGACACTTTACCAGGCTCTTTTGAACCAGATTTCAGGTTTGCTTCCTTCTTTAAAAAGAATGATACAGGAGGCGTCTTGAGAGAAAATGTGAAAGACTTATCTTGGTAATACGTAATAACAACTGGAATCGGTGCTCCCTTTTCCATTTCTTGTGTAGCTGCATTAAACGCCTTACAAAATTCCATGATATTAATACCGCGTTGCCCAAGAGCTGGACCAATCGGTGGAGATGGAGTAGCAGCTCCTGCAGGAACCTGCAACTTAAGCTGACCTATACTTTTTTTTGCCATAACAATCTGCCTTTAATTTCACTGGTATACTGACAATTTATCTTGCCCATTACCCGCCGCAGTCACGTGGTTCGGATCATTAAGCCGACAAAAGCCATAAATCACCTCCCACTCCTTCCTTAAAGTAATTAAAACTACTCTAAGTTTAATCAGAGTTTTTCAACCTGACCAAATTCCAAATCAACAGGCGTAGGACGCCCAAAAATAAGCACTTCAACCTTAAGACGAGAGCGCTCTTCTTCAACCTCTTGAACAATTCCATTAAACGAAACAAAAGGACCATCAGCAACACGAACCTGCTCTCCAACCTCAAACAATACAGAAGACTTTGGAGACTCAACCCTTTCTTGAACTTGTTTGAGAATTTGCTCAACCTCTCGATCAGAAATGGGAACAGGACGCGCATCCGATCCTAAAAAACCTGTCACTTTAGGCGTATTCTTAATAAGATGATAAACTTCATCTGTTAACTCAGCACGAACAAGAACATAACCAGGAAAAAATTTCCGCTCAGCATCAACTTTACGTCCACGACGAACCTCTACAACACGCTCTGTTGGAACAAAAATCTTTTCAAAAAGATGATCAAGTCCTTTTTGCTTTGCTTCCTTATCAATAGCTTCCGCTACTTTCTTTTCAAAATTTGAATATGCCTGAACAATATACCAACGAGCTGCCACAGTCACACTTCCTTACATTCTCAACTAAAAAGATATTTCAGAAGATCAATAACCCGCCAAACACCAAAATTCATAACCTGATCCACAATAAAAAAGAAAGCTGAAGCCAACGCAGTTACCAACAAAACCATAACAGTAGAAATAACCGTCTCACGACGTGTAGGCCATTTCACTTTAATTGTTTCTGCATAAACCTGCTTCAAAAAGGTAATCGGATTGGTTTTAGATGCCATCGTCACACTATACTCTCTCTAGCCCTATTGTGTTTTATACAAAAAAATAAACAGAAAGAAATGCAAAAGCCAACTTTCAGACTTATGCAATTTCCTCACTTTTTATTCAATACCGTTTCATACACAAAAAAACAAGCCCTATATCAAAAAAAGCGAAAAAGGCAGCAAAATCCACTCCCTTATATGTAAAATTCTATTCCCCTTTGGCAGGGGCAGCAGGACTTGAACCCGCGACCTGCGGTTTTGGAGACCGCCGCTCTACCAACTGAGCTATACCCCTAACTCTCAAAACTAAAACACTTTTAACATCCCTTTAACAAGCATTATTTATTCAATGATCTTAGAGACGATACCGGCACCAACAGTACGACCACCTTCACGAATAGCAAAAC
>NZ_JBHIMM010000007.1:0-139066 GCF_042194115.1 Bartonella sp. MR90HLJMH | reverse complement strand
TCTTCCCATGATCAACGTGACCAATCGTACCAATATTAACATGCGGTTTTGTTCGTTCAAACTTGCTCTTCGCCATCTGAGCTCTCCATTTTCCGTCCAAGCCAAGGACTAAGTTAAAAATTAATTACCAACCTGAAATTACGCGTATTTCTTTTGAATCTCCAAAGCAACAGCCGAAGGTACAGGCTCGTAATGATCAAACTGCATTGTGTACTGTGCACGCCCCTGACTCATAGAGCGAAGGGTATTCACATAACCAAACATATTTGCCAAAGGAACCATCGCATTCACAACCGTTGCAATACCGCGCGCTTCAGTTCCTGAAATCTGTCCCCGACGAGAATTGAGATCACCAATAACATCACCAACATAATCATCTGGTGTAACAACTTCCACCTTCATGATCGGTTCAAGAAGCTGTGCACCAGCCTTCTTTGCTCCATCACGAAAAGCTGCACGAGCAGCAATCTCAAAAGCCAAAACCGAAGAATCAACATCGTGATAGCCACCATCAATAAGAGTTGCTTTTACACCAAGCATAGGAAAGCCTGCAAGAGGACCTGACCCCATAACACTTTCAATCCCTTTTTGGACGCCGGGAATATATTCTTTAGGAACAGCACCACCCACAATCTTCGACTCAAAAATAAAGTCATCACCATCATGAGGCTCAAAAACAATTTTCACACGAGCAAACTGACCGGCACCACCCGATTGTTTCTTATGCGTATAATCAATTTCCGCCATTTTAGTAATTGACTCACGATAAGCAACTTGAGGCTGCCCAACATTTGCTTCAACCTTAAATTCACGCCGCATACGGTCAACAATAATATCAAGATGAAGCTCACCCATTCCAGCTATAATAGTCTGACCAGATTCCTCATCCGATTTAACACGAAATGAAGGATCTTCGGCTGCCAGACGATTAAGAGCAATACCCATTTTTTCTTGATCTGCTTTTGTTTTCGGTTCAATTGCAATCTCAATAACAGGCTCTGGAAATTCCATCCTCTCCAAAATAACAGGCTTCAAAGGATCACAAAGAGTATCACCTGTTGTCGTCTCTTTAAGCCCTGCAAGAGCAACAATATCACCAGCAAATGCTTCTTCAATATCCTCACGAGAATTTGAATGCATTTGAAGCATACGCCCCAAACGTTCTTTCTTCTTTTTCACAGTATTCTCAAGAGAAATACCTTTCTGAACTTTACCTGAGTAAATACGACAGAACGTCAACGAACCAACAAAAGGATCATTCATAATTTTAAAAGCAAGCATAGATAGTGGAGCATCATCTGAAGATTCGCGTGTCGTCTCAGTCTCAGTCTTCACATCAATACCACTAATTGCCGGAACATCAACTGGAGAAGGAAGATAAGAAACAACAGCATCCAAAAGCGGCTGAATTCCCTTGTTTTTAAAAGCTGTACCACAAAGAACCGGATGAAACTGAACTTCTACTGTCCCCCTACGAATGAGAGAAACAAGCTGTTCATTGGTTGGCATAACACCTTCTAAATAAGCCTCTGTCGCAGCTTCATCAACCTCCACAGCCATCTCAATCAATTTCTCGCGATATTCTTCAGCTTTCTCTCTTAAATCAGAGGGAATTTCACTTATCACCGCCGAGGCACCAATAGAACCATCCCACTTTAAAGCCTTCATTTCTACAAGATCAACAACGCCTTCAAAGTCATTTTCAGCACCAATCGGCAACTGCAAAACAAGCGCTTTAGCACCCAACCGAGAACCAACCATCTCCACACTACGATAGAAGTCAGCTCCTATTTTGTCCATTTTATTAACAAAAACCATACGAGGCACACGATATTTCTCAGCTTGCCGCCAAACAGTTTCCGTCTGAGGCTCCACACCAGCATTTGCATCCAACAAAGCTATTGCACCATCAAGAACACGCAAAGAGCGCTCAACCTCAATCGTAAAATCAACGTGCCCTGGCGTATCAATAATATTAAAGCGACGCTTCCGACCGTCACGCCCTTCCCAAAACGTCGTTGTCGCAGCAGACGTAATCGTAATACCGCGCTCCTGCTCCTGCTCCATCCAATCCATCGTAGAAGCACCATCGTGGGTCTCGCCAATTTTATGATTCTTGCCGGTATAGAACAGAATACGTTCAGTCATCGTAGTCTTACCAGCATCAATATGCGCCATAATACCAAAATTACGATAATCTTCAATTTTATATTCGCGAGCCATTATATTTGCCTTAGTTTAAAACTTCTACCAGCGATAGTGAGAAAAAGCACGATTAGCCTCAGCCATACGATGAACATCTTCACGCTTTTTCACGGCAGAACCGCGATTATTAGCCGCATCCATCAGTTCACCAGATAAACGCTCAATCATCGTCGTTTCATTCCGACCACGTGCCGCAGCAATCAACCAACGAATAGCAAGAGCCTGACGACGATCAGGACGAACATCAATCGGAACTTGATAAGTAGCACCACCAACACGGCGTGAGCGAACTTCAATATGAGGAGCAACATTCTCTAAGGCCCGATGAAATAGAGCCACAGGGTCTGTTTTTACTCTTTTTTCTACAGAATCGAGCGCACCATAAACAATACGCTCTGCAACTGATTTTTTACCATCAAACATAATGGCATTCATAAATTTCATAATAACCAAATCACCAAACTTAGGATCTGGATTAATTTCACGCTTTTCTGCTCTATGACGACGGGACATTGGCTTTGTCTCTCAATATTATTTTGGACGCTTTGCGCCATACTTTGAACGACGCTGTTTACGATTCTTGACACCCTGCGTATCAAGCAAACCACGAATAATGTGATAACGAACTCCTGGCAAATCTTTCACACGACCACCACGAATCATCACAACAGAGTGCTCTTGAAGATTATGTCCCTCTCCAGGAATATAACCAATCACCTCAAATCCATTCGTCAAGCGAATCTTAGCAACTTTACGAAGAGCAGAATTAGGTTTCTTCGGTGTTGTTGTATAAACACGCGTACAAACACCACGCTTCTGCGGATTCGACTGCAAAGCAGGAACCTTATTACGTTTAACTGGCGCTACACGCGGTTTGCGAATCAACTGGTTTACGGTAGGCATGCAACCTTCCTCTTTTCGATCTACATTCGTCTCACCCAATCGGGCTTTTCTATTTCATTTCTATCCACTCCAATAGAATCGGAACAGATATCTAATTCTACACACAAAATCGGGCATACCTGCAAAAAACAGTTCACCCGACCACAAGCAGAGAAGGCAATAGCCTTTTGCACTAGCATTTGCTTTTAATCTTCTTAACACCTGTGAATAATCTTTCGGTTCATATCCAAAACACCTGATCACATCCACATCGGTTATGTCCACCTCTAATAGCGAGAACACTTACATTCGTCAAGAACTAAACAGCAGAAAGTTTTTAAAAATGAAAATAAATTAAATTTTAAAACTTTAAATTTGCTTTTACCGCTACTCTTGATAAATCAATTTACCATAGTAATATCCCTATAAATAAAAAAAGCAGCAATGTGACTGTAATAAAACATGAATGCAGTAAATTAAATTGAATTGCATACTTGATATCTAATGATGAGCGCCATGAAAATAGCAACGTGGAATATTGCTGGAATAAAAGCACGACATGAAACATTATGTCAATGGCTGCAGCAGAGTCAGCCGGACATAGTCTGTTTACAGGAAATTAAAAGTATTGATGAAAATTTTCCACGCGATGCAATTGAAATTTTAGGTTACCATATAGAAACACACGGACAAAAAAGTTTTAATGGTGTTGCGATTCTCTCTAAAAGAACACCAGATGAAGTGATCCGTCGATTACCAGGCAACGATAATGATGAGCAGACACGTTACATTGAAGCTGTTTATTCAACAAACAAAGGTGTTGTTCGTGTTGCATCTCTCTATTTACCAAATGGGAATCCTATTGAGAGTGAAAAATATTCCTATAAAATAGAATGGATGGAAAGATTATATACACATGCAAAATCATTGCTTGCGTATGAAGAACCCCTTATTCTAGCGGGTGATTATAATGTCATCCCCGCTCCATTAGATGCAAAAAAACCTCAAGAATGGTATCAAGATGCCTTATTTCTTCAAGAAACAAGAAAAGTATTTCAACGTATTCTTAATTTAGGTCTTTACGATGCTATCCGGAATGTCACCGATACTCCCTCCTTCAGTTTTTGGGATTTTCAGGCGGGTGCTTGGCCTAAAAATAATGGGATTCGCATTGATCATTTATTATTATCACCAGAAGCTGTTGATCAGCTTATTTGCGCTCATAGTCAAACAGAAGTAAGGGGATATCAAAAACCATCCGACCACGTTCCTGTTTGGATTCACCTTAATATCAATTAAGAAAGTACACCCCCCATTATGAAACAACAAAAAAATTCCACTCAAAAATAATAACTATGCTACACCATGTAAACAGTATATCTTAAACAGCTAAAGTAAAGATAAATGAATGGAGGACATAAATGAAGAAATCATTATTAATGTTTATTGCAGCAACGGCCATTGGTTTCACAAGCGTCGCGCATGCTGAACATGATACTCTTGAAAAAATAAAACGAACAGGGGAAATTACTTTAGGTGTCCGTGAATCATCTGGTTTAGCCTACGCCCTTGGTAATAATAAATATGTAGGTTTTCATACAGAAATGGCAGAACGTATCATTGATGATATCTCAAAAAAAATTGGTAAACCAATTAAAATTCATTATCTTCCTATCACTTCTCAAAATAGAATTCCTCTCTTAAAAAATAAAACCTATGATTTTGAGTGCGGCTCAACAACAAATGATATTGCCCGCAGTAAAGAAGCAGCATTTGCTTATACGACATACATTGAAGAGGTTCGGATTGCTGTAAAGAAAAACTCTAACATTAAATCTCTTGACGATTTAAATGGAAAAACAGTCGCAACGACCACCGGTACAACATCTGTTCAACTTATTCGTAAAAACAAACGTGCAAAAAACATTCAGTTTAAAGTTTTAAAGGGGAAAGATCACGGAGATAGTTTTTTATTATTAGAATCTGGTAAGGCAGATGCTTTTGTTATGGATGCTTCAATTCTTGCTGGACATATTGCTAAATCAAAGAATCCATCTGATTATGTCATTCTTGATACTGTACTTTCAGTCGAACCTATCGCCTGTATGCTCAGATTAAATGACAAAAAATTTGAACAAACAATCAACGATAGTATCGTACGTCAGATTAAAGATGAATCACTTGAAAAGCTTTATAATAAGTGGTTTATGAAACCGATTCCACCTGCTAACACTGTTATGAACCTTCCCTTGTCAAAACAAACAAGATATGCTTGGGATCACCCAAATAGTAAGCCTCGAGAAAGCTACACAGAAAAAGATTTATAAAATTTAATAAAGAAAAACCACACTCTTTAAAAATTGAGTGTGGTTTATATTTTAATTCACTTTTTAATAAATTTGGCCTATGTAGATGCGCTTAATTTATTGTCCTATTTGTGAATGACTAATTTGAGGGAATATCAATTAATGGACTTTTCTTTCCTTTGTAGAGATGACCTTACCCAAACACTGGTAACAGGATGCCTAGGAGCTCCCGGCGTGAGCCATACCTATTTAGATACACTTCTCGATGGCTTAAAAAATACGGTTATATTGTCTATCACTTCACTTATCTTAGCTGTATTGTGTGGTGTTATTATAGGAACAATGCGCACTTTACCCAAAACATCGATAATCAATTATATATTTCGCACTATCGGTGCTATTTGGGTAGAGATTATGCGTAATATTCCCCTCCTTGTACAAGTATTTTTGTGGTATTTTGTTGTTCCTAAGATTTATCCACCAGCGATGAAATTTTCCCCTATTTTCTTAATAACATGCGCATTGGGATTCTTTACATCTGCACGCATTGCAGAACAGGTTCGTTCAGGCATTGAAGCGATTCCTTCTGGACAACGTTATGCTGCTATGGCAATGGGGTTTACAACTTATCAAAGTTATCGCTATATTATACTACCACGTGCTATACGTACAATTATGCCGCCTCTTACTTCAGAAGCAATGGGCATTGTGAAAAATTCGTCTATAGCATTCGCCGTTTCAATAAATGAGCTCATGCAATTTCAATACCAAGCAATTGAAGAGGTAAGCCATGTTTACGAAAATTATTTGCTTGTTACGATTCTTTATATTCTAATAGCCTTATTCGTATTCATTGTGATGACAGTCATTGAACAAATACTCAAAATTCCTAATTTTCAAACAAAGGGAAATTGAAAATGATGAATTTCATAAGCTCTCAGTTTGGACTTTATTTTCCTTTCAATTTTTCCGACTTTGATTTTTCCTTTTTTACCTTTGATGTATTTCGTTCTTACATTTTATCAGGTTTGCTCTTTAGCGTTTTTCTAACTCTTTTTGCAACGGTATTGGGGTTTGTTTTCGGCACCCTTTTAGCAATGATGCGCCTTTCTTCCATAAAACTTCTTTCTTGGTTTGCAATCGTTTACATAACAGCTATGCGTTCAATACCACTTGTGATGGTTATCTTATGGTTTTTCGTGCTTTTGCCTTTTTTAACCGGTACATCCATCGGTGCAAATAAATCAGCACTCATTACCTTTACCGCATTTGAAACGGCTTATTTTGCAGAAATTATGCGTGCTGGCATAAACTCAGTTTCGCAAGGACAAAAATATGCGGGACAAGCTCTCGGAATGACATATTGGCAAAGTATGTACATTGTCATTCTTCCTCAAGCCTTTAGAGACATGCTACCAGTTTTTTTAACACAAGTTATTATCCTTTTTCAGGATACAACCCTTGTTTATGCAATCAGTGGCAACAGTCTTTTAAATGGTTTTGATATTGCTGCTAATAATTTTGGTGTAAAGCAAGAAGCTTATATCTTAGCAGCTGTTTTCTATTTTGTTATCTGTTTTACACTGTCACAAATAGTTTTGTATTTACAAAAAAAAGTATCCATTATTCGCTAATAGGAAAAAAAATGTCTACTCATATGATCGAAATAAAAAATGTTTCTAATTGGTATGGCGAAATTAAAGTCCTTAAAAACTGTACAACCAACATTAATAAAGGAGAGGTCGTTGTCGTTTGTGGTCCATCAGGATCAGGAAAATCAACACTCATTAAAACTATTAACGCTCTCGTTCCTTTTCAAAAAGGTGAAATTTGGATTAACGGAGTACCAGTTCATTCAAAAAAAACGAATCTGCCTAAATTGCGAAGTCAAGTGGGAATGGTATTTCAACACTTCGAGCTTTTCCCCCATTTATCTGTCACAGAAAATTTGACAATTGCGCAAATTAAAGTCCTAAAACGAAGCAAAAAAGAAGCACTTGAACGTGGATTGTTGTATCTTGAACGCGTTGGGCTGATTGAACACAAAGATAAATATCCTGGTCAACTTTCTGGAGGGCAACAACAACGTGTTGCTATTGCACGTGCCTTAACTATGGATCCACTTGTCATGCTTTTTGATGAACCAACATCTGCTCTAGATCCTGAAATGGTAGGTGAAGTGCTCGATGTCATGATTAGCTTAGCAGAAGAAGGTATGACGATGATTTGTGTAACCCATGAAATGGGATTTGCACAAAAAGTCTCGGAGCGTGTTATTTTCATAGATCAAGGAACAATTCTTGAAGACTGTTCATCTAAAGAGTTCTTTTCTGATCCACAAGCGAGAACACCAAGAACGCAAGAATTTTTGTCTAAAATCTTAAGTCATTAGCCGTTATATTATCACAAAAAGCTATCTCTACTGTAAACTTAGACACAAGACAGTAGAGTTTAATAACGGATGAGAGAATGTAAAAATATTACAATCAGATGTTTAAAAACTGTTATTTTTTAAAATATCAGCAACCAGTGAAATTGCTGTACGTCTCTCAAATTCATTACAAAGAGCAAAAGCCTGTTCTTGCAAAGGGCGAATCCAATTTCTGTCTTTTACATTAGCTTTTTCATAGGCAGCAGTTAACAATGCTGCCCCACGGACAATTTTTCCTTCTTGAAGCAGCATATTTCCAAGCATTGCTTGGGCGGAAGGATTTCCTTTTTTTGCTGAAAGTTGAAACCATCGTGCTGCTTGTATAAGATTCTTCTCCCTTCCCTCTCCCTTTAAAAATATTTTTCCTAAATGATACTGAGCTTTAGGATTTCCATAGTTCACCGCAGCCTGCATATAAAGATGAGCAGCATAAGAAGGATCAGGTTTCACAGGTGATTGAGGAATACCTTTTTTTATATATCCCGCAAGTTTAACCAATGCATCAGAAACATAACTTTCATCCTCTGAACCAAGATCAGTACCTTTTTCAACAATATATGCCAAAAAATGATATGCCTTATAATCATTTTTAGGGACACCATCACCGTTTGCATAGATAGAGCCAAGTTTCCAATTCGCACCAATATGGCCTCTCTTAGCCGCACGACGTAATGCTGCAATAGCCTGATTTATATGTCCATCTTTATAAGCAGACATACCACGTTTAAAAAAATAAAACGAACCATCATTCGCTTCTTGCAAGCTATTAACATCTATTGCATAAACAGTCGAAAAAAATCCCCCTAAAATCACAACAATAGTGGCTTTTTTCCATATCTGAAACCTATTAACCATTTCCCCCCCTATCTCAATTTTAATGATTATATCTGTTACAAATTTCTTTGTAGATATTTAAAGCCTTTTTCTTAGTAAGAAGCACACGCGATTTTAAAGTAAAAATTTTAAAAGAAAAGATCAATAAATTAAAACCATCCAAAATGTTCGATAAAATTAAGTATCCATTTTTATATATAACAAATTGATTTTTAAATATAAATCATCATTCTATATTTTGTAACACCTCCTTTAACATTCTAGGATTTATTGATTTTAAAATTGTATACGTATGAATAAAAGTCGCTCAATAAAATAACGTGCATTAAACAGCAACTTGAGAACGAAGAGAATACATAATGAATGGTAAGCGTTTAAGCATAAAAAACAATACGAAAGATAAATAAATATAATGATGATCGTTAACTTATAACTTCACAACTGCCTTACCAGCTTAAAGATGAAGTTTTTTGCCACCGTCAATCTATAAACAATACAGCTTTTTGTTTAACAGATTCCACCTGACATCATTTCACATGGGGTTAATTCATACTTTACACACAAGCCCTACCTCAGAATACTCACCACTACATAAAACAAAAATACCACATGTGTAATTTTACATGCCTTATATTGCTACTCTAAATGATGATGTTTTACAGTAATAAAACAACATATTGATTTATAATGATAATTTACCTTTTTTGTATGTTGAATGAGTCCCTAGAATATCGTAAGATTCTCTCATTCAAAACCTGTTCCATGTTGAATCAATCAAACCCATCCGCTTGCACATTACAAGCAGAGAGAGCTATGTGGATAAAAACTCTGTATAAGAAAGAACTAAAAATGCCTCTTATGAACGGTCTTAAGTGCCAAGTCCTTGTCCGGATTGGATGGGATGGTGCCAGCGCTTGTTACTTCACAAGCGTAAAGAAGGGGAGCTCAATGAATTTACCGTTATACCATTCATGATTTCCGTCGTGAAATAGGCTCGGGTACCTTAAAAGATGTTTCTTTAATGATAAACATAAAACAATGGATTTCAGTAGAGATTTTATGATCGTTCATGAAAAACTAACAAAAGAAAAAGTTTCTTTAAAGAAGATCTACACCAGCCCTAATAGTATGAAATCATCCATCAAAAAATAAAAAGCTGAAATCAATCCAACCGCTCTAAAGCAACAAATATTTTCTTCTGCGCTGCACGCAGTTCTACAACCCTGTTCCGTTCACGCTCAACAATTTCTGCTTTTGCATTTGCTATAAATTTGGGATTGTTTAACTTAAGCGATATTTTTTCAATATCTTGTTCAATTTTACTGACATCCTTCCTCAAACGAACACGTTCAGCCTCCAAATCAATCAACTGTCCTAATGGTAAACAAAAAACAGCCTCTCCCAAAATCATTTGTGCCGATACTTCCGGAACTTTATCAGAGAAATCAATAACTTCAATACGCGCTAATTTTTTAAGAAGTGCATCATAACGCCTCACACGCTCTCGCGTTACTTCCCCTCCTTCAACAACAACAAGAGGTGCTTGTGTAGCCACTGGAATATTCATTTCAAAACGTACTGACCGAATCCCTGTAACGACATCAATAAGCCAATTAATATCATCAGCAGCTTCTTCATCTATCAATGTTTCCTCTGGCCATTTTGTCAATGCGAGCATATCCTCACGCTTGATGGCTTGCGTTTCTGTAAGAGACCACAACTCTTCCGTCATATGAGGCATAAAAGGATGAAGAAGTTTATAAACTTCATCTAAAACCCAAGCAGTACAAGCTTGAGCCTCATTTTTAGCATCTTCATTTCCCCCCTGAAAAATAGGTTTGAGAAGCTCCAAATACCAATCACATAATGTATTCCAAATGAAACGATAAAGTGTGGCAGCTGACTCATTAAATTTATAGTGTTCAATACCAGCCGTCACTGCTGAAATCGTTTTGGATAATTCTGTTAAAATCCAACGATTAAGCGCCAATTTTGCTTGTTCTGGCTTAAAAGTTGGATCATGCTTCACACCATTCATCTGTGCAAATCGGGTAGCATTCCACAATTTCGTAGCAAAATTACGATAACCAGCAATACGGGAAGCGTCAAGTTTTACATCACGACCTTGTGCTGCCATAATAGCTAAAGTAAACCGAAGTGCATCAGCACTATATTGATCAATAAGCTCTAAGGGATCAATAATATTTCCCTTTGATTTTGACATCTTTGCACCCTTTTGATCCCGAACAAGAGCGTGCACATAGACCGTTGGAAAAGGAACGTCACCCATAAAGTGAAGTCCCATCATCATCATACGAGCAACCCAGAAAAAAATAATATCAAATCCTGTCACGGATAAAGATGTTGGGTAAAAAGTAGATAATTCAGTCGTTTTATTTGGCCATCCTAATGTTGAAAAAGGCCAAAGAGCTGATGAAAACCAAGTATCTAAAACATCCGGATCACGGATTAATTCAACAACCTCACCATAATGAGCAAAAGCTGAATCTAAAGCCTCTTTTTCACTTTTTTCAACAAAAACCGTTCCATCAGGACCATACCAAGCAGGAATCTGATGTCCCCACCACAATTGGCGAGAAATGCACCAAGGTTGAATATTTTCCATCCAATTGAAGTAAGTCTTTTTCCAGCTATCGGGAACGAACTGCGTTTTGCCTTGTTGAACAGCCTCTATCGCTGGCTTTGCTAATTTAGCAGCATGAACATACCATTGATCTGTCAAAAACGGCTCAATAGGGACACCACTGCGATCTCCATGAGGAACCATATGGGTATGATCGTCCACAGAGGCTAAATATCCCTGTTCTTCCATCAAAGAAACAATCTTCTGGCGCGCAAAAAAACGATCAGATTTATCGAGATTTTCTACTAACATTTTTAATTCATCTGATAAAATCAAACCATCAAAAAATGCTTCATTTTCACGGAGAAAAATCTCGGCTTTTTGGGTAAAAATATTGATCAAGCGTAAATGATTACGCTGTCCTACTTCAAAATCATTAAAGTCATGAGCTGGTGTGATTTTTACAGCACCACTTCCAGCTTCAGGATCAGCATGCGTATCACCAACAATTAATAACCTACGACCAACAAGTGGCAAAAGAGCATTTTTACCGATAAGATTTTTATAACGCTCATCTTCAGGATTAACGGCAATTCCTGTATCACCAAGCATTGTTTCTGGTCGTGTTGTCGCCACTGTTATAAAAGTTGTCGCATCATTTGGATCAAAAATTTTACCCTCAAGTGGATATCTAAAGTGCCACAAATGTCCTTGAACTTCTTTTTGCTCAACTTCAAGATCTGAAATAGCTGTCAACAATTTAGGATCCCAATTGACGAGGCGCTTATCCCTATATATCAACCCTTGCTTATAAAGCGTGACAAAGACTTCACGAACTGCCTGCGACAACCCCTCATCCATTGTAAACCGCTCACGCGACCAATCACATGAAACCCCAAGGCGACGCAACTGGTTTGCAATAACGCCTCCAGTTTCATAACGCCACTCCCAAATACGCTCAATAAACTTTTCTCTCCCCATTTCTTGACGCGTTGGCTCTTGGCGTTCTGCAAGTTGACGCTCTACAACCATTTGTGTAGCAATCCCAGCATGATCCATACCAGGCTGCCACAAGACATTTCTGCCACGCATCCGCTGAAATCTAACTATTATATCTTGAATTGTCGTATTGAGCGCGTGCCCCATATGAAGTGAGCCCGTAACATTAGGAGGTGGAAGCATAACGCAAAAAGGTTCTGCACCGCTTTTAGAACCAGCTCCCACTTTAAAGGCCCCACGAGTCTCCCATCTCTTTGCAACCCGTTGCTCTATAGAGGCAGCATCATAGTTTTTTTCTAACATTCCATCCATCCATAACGCCACTGAAAAACACAATATATGATCAAATCCCGATCAAAAACCCGTGATTTTCAGCTATTCACTAGAGAGCTCGCAAAATCGCAAACAAAATTCTCATAAAATGAAAAACATAAAAACAATTAAGATAATTTTTTAATCGCTTTCACAATCTCTTCACGCAAAATATCTTCCAGCAAAATAGGCAATTTAGACTGTAACCATTCTGCTATAGCCGGACGCAACACATCCTTTGCAATCTTTTCTGCAGAAGAAATACAATATGCAGACAATTCCACATGACCATCCCCTCTAGCTTCTGACTGTGATTTCCTTATCTCATCTTCATATTCTTTTGCTTTATAAACAGAATTCCGTTCTTCAGAAGAAAGCTTCATCTTTTGCATATCCATACCAACTGTATTATTTTCTGCCTCTATATCCTCTTTCTCTTGCGTTATCTTCCCCCCTTGATTTTCAGAAGAAAGACCAATACGATCAGCTAAAGCTTTCATAGCATCATCAACCGATAAGGTTGTATCATAAATACCCTCTGATGCAGATTCTGAACGACCTTCCGAAGCATTCACTGCAACATCTTCATTTAAAAAGTGATCAGATTGAACCGCATTTTCTTCGATTATTTCACGAATAGATGTTAAAATTTCATCCATACTTGGCTCACGTAACACGCTTGAACTCTGTACCATACTTTACAACCTCTCAAAGACGCAACAACAAATAGAATCATACTTTCAGTGTATGCAAAAGAATCATAAGATCAACATGCCTCCCGCGATATTTTCAAATATGCTTGTCATAAAGAGGGCGCTACACACAATTTTCTGCACTTATAAAAATAACATCTCACCATTCTATTTTTAAACATATTCAACTATTGATTTACTAATCTTTTAAAAACTAAAATAATTTAAGATTAAAGAGATACTTTTATGCATTATCGGATATATTATTTAATTGTTTTTAAACCTAAATAATTTGCAGTCAATCTACCAATAGAAGATTGAACACTATAGCTTGCCACAACAGCATTACGCTCCGCCATTGCAAGCGCAATCTGAGCATTAATCAATTGAGTACGAGAATTTAAAACATCCAGCGTCGTTGCTTGCCCTACGCGATTTTCTTGAACACGGCCTTTCAGAGCAATTTCAGCAGCACGAACACTTTCACGGTAAGCAATAACAGATGAGCGCGCGCCCTCCAACTGAAACCAAGCAGAAGTAAGTACTTGCCTAGTATTACTATGCACCAAATCGAGTTGAAGCTGCGCCTGTCCAAGCTGTTCCCTTGATTGACGAATTTGCGCAGACGTACGACCTCCTTCAAAGATTGGGACACTTACTGACAATCCTATTGATTTAGAAACTCCATCCTCTCCAGCACCGCTGTAGATTCGATTATAAGATGCTGTTGCAGAAAAATCAACTTTAGGGAGCAATGCTCCTTCTTTCGCCTTTACATTGTAAACACTCGCATCGACTAAATATTTAGCATAAAGGATTGCTGGATGCATCACAACGCTCATTTGGTAAGCCATATCAAGGTTGACGGGAAAATCTTTGGCTACGGGTGGGCGTTTCAACTTTTCAGGATCAGAACCAATAACTTGTCGATACACTGCCTCTGCTGCTTTTACATCAGCACGAGCAAGACTCAGCTCTGAAACAGCCACGGAACGTGCAGCTTGAGCTTGAGCAAGATCAACATGCCCTCCTTCACCCACATCAAATTTTGCTTTATTGGAACGAACTTGTTCTTCAAGAGCTGCCAAATTTTCTCTCCGAAGATCGGCAACACGACGTGCGTGATAGACATTAGCATAAGCGGTCACTGTCTCCAGAAACGTATTTTGTTCAACATTACGAAGATATTCACGCTGAGCCTGCAACTTAACTTGAGCTGAAGAAAAGATATTTTGCGTGATAAAACCATCAAATAATCTTTGATTTAATCTCACGCCTATAGATCCAGAAGTGACATAAGGACCTGTAAAAGACTTATTCCGACCATAGCTCCCAACCCCCTCAACTTGAGGCAATAACCCTGATCGCGCAATGACAACATCATCACTGGATATACGCACAGCTGCACGTTCACTATTCAACTTAGCATTATGCTTATAAGCCTTAGAAAAGGCATCCATCAATGTCTCAGCATAAACAGTATCTGATAGTAAAATACTCAACACCAGTAATAAACACACCTGAAACTTCTTGTTTACTCTAAACACAATACACACAATAACAAACCCCAAATAAATTACAAAATTATCTTTTATTCACAAAACAAACAAGCACTAAAACACAAAACCAGGTGTTTTTAAAAAACAAGGAATAGGCTTTACAGCGAGGTTAAAAGCACGACGTGCAGAAATGATTCCATCTTCTTTTATATAGATTTGTGCAACAGCAGCATTTCCATACCCTTCAACCACAACAAGACGTCCACAGTCTTTCATTTGATCAAAGATACCTTGTGGAATAAAATCAACAGATCCCTCAATGAAAATCACATCGTAAGGTCCCTCAACGGCATATCCTTGCTCTAATGGACCATGAACGACAACCACATTATCACATTGATTACGTTCTAAAGCTTCAAGAGCACGTTCAAAAAGAGATTTATTACTTTCCAACGCAATCACAGACCCTGCAAGTTTTGCAAGCAACGCTGCACAATAACCACTATTTGCACCAATATCTAAAACAACATCTGATGATTTTACAGCGGCAAGCTGTAGTAATTTCGCTAGAGATGCAGGTTTCATCAAATAGCGTGCAGGAACCCCATCTTGTACTGGACATAGAACAATGTCGGTATCAAGATAACTTAATACTTTCATATCTTCCGATACAAAATCTTCACGAGATACCGTTAAAAACGCTTCAAGAACTGATAAATCCGTTACATCAACTGTACGAATTTGATTGTCAACCATTTTGCGACGAAGCTCAGCAAAATCTGCAACCATAACGAATATTTTCTCCTAACCTACAAAAAACAAACAAAACAGCGACAATGATGGACGAAGATCTCTCAAACTATGAGCGTTACGAAAAAGGATGCTCCAGTCAACAATTAGATTTTAACTGTATGATCTCTCATAAAAAAGTGTCTTCACAACTATAGAGGAACAACTATAGAGGGAAATAATCTATTTTCCTATACCTCATCTCCCCTAAAAGCCGTTTCGTTTAAAATCGGCTGGAGGCCTCGCCCGGAATCGAACCGGGATACAAGGATTTGCAGTCCTCTGCGTAACCATTCCGCCACGAGGCCTCGTCAACAAACATAAAGGTTTCAATAAGGGAAGGCAACGCATCCGTCAAGGTGTAGAAATTTTCTCTCGCCTTTTTTCCTCTTATTACACAATTTATCATATTTTTTTAAAAAAAGTAATTTTATCCTTTGCAAATCAGTATTGCTTTGCTATAGCCTTTTCAACTAAATGATTGGGCACCATTCCCCGGTAGCTCAGCGGTAGAGCAACCGGCTGTTAACCGGTTGGTCGCTGGTTCGAATCCGGCCCGGGGAGCCACATTCTTTTCTATCACAAATAACTTATTGGTTTTCCATATGTTTTTTTAAGTGAGGAATTCGTTAATAAAAGTGAGAGAATAAGGTTTTTACTATAAAGTAGAAACACAATATCCTACGGGATGTATTTTTTTCAATGAACGCAAAGAACCATTGATTCATTTTAAAATAGCACAAATAAGATTACTTTTTTCAAACTACCGCGCCTCTATCAGAGAGCTCTGCAATTATTTGCACATTATAAAATAGGGCTTCTTTCACGAGAAGGAATTATTAAGCTCCATCAGCAATGAAAAAGATCTCATATAATTTTTGTCCAAGGAAAAAATGATTTGTACTCCATAAAGCAATTAAACTTAAAAAACTGCTCATGAAGCAATCATTTTGAAAAATGGAAGAAACAACAATCAGGGCATATATTATCTCCATACATCCCACATAACCGCCTCCCCATCTTAAAAGCAAAAAACATCAAACAAGTCTGTAAACATTCCGGCGTCTTATCTAACAGGTTGTTCCTCCTGCTAACCACTTCAACGCTTTACAAACAACCTTGCCTTGGATATTTCATCCCACTGTCATAAAACATTTAATACATAAAGTCTTATAGGCTTTATATCCCCCCAAATAATAGTGTTTTACAATAAAAACCAAGATAACAAGCTAAATTGTTAAGAATCCTGAGAAAGCCTTCAGAAATCATGACATTCTTGCTATTTCATTATGCAGTCACACGCTTTTCTAAAGAGATATCTCTTAAATTCCCCCCAAGCCCATTTCACAATGACTCCCGTAAATGATATAAAATGAAATCGATTAATCATCCCATCTTTATTTATAATAAAAGCCATACCATCATACTATTTTCCAACTCTCAATCTTAGCAATACCCCTTGCCTTTGAAAGAGTTTATAAGAATCATTTTATTTATTTCTCAAATGTTTATCTATACGATAATTTCACATATAACGTGCAAATGAATACTTTTGATTGATCCACATAAATAGCTTCAAAATGAAAAAAATTTTACGATATAATGAATTATCAATATATAAAACAATGAGTTATTATTAGAAATAAATTTTTAAAATTAAAAGTTATCATTAAAGATAAAACACATCTTTTAAAAAATAATTTTATATAAATAAAATCTATTTTCATTCCCATTTTAAAAAATGGAAATAAAGAAAATAAATAATCGCCTCTACAGTAATAATTTCTTTTTAAAAGATTTTTAAATAATCCAAACACTTAGAGGTTTTCATTTTTTAGAAATGAAAACCTCTAAAAGACCTTCTTATTTTGGCAAGAATATTTTATACCTCTTTTCAATTGAGAACAAATCAACAAAAGTAAAAAATCTCCAGTACATAATCTTTTCTCAAGACTTTATCTAGGCAGCCTTCTTAACTGATTTTCGAAAACGAAAAGGCTTTGCACGCTTTGGCACCGCTTTTGCTTTTTTATGCCTCTCATTTGGAGATGAAGAATTCTTCCGCTGCAACTGTGCGGCATCATCTTTTCGACCTAAAAACTGTTTTTGACGTTTAGATTTTTTAAAACGGCGTTCCTTATCGTTTTCTTTTTCTCTACTTTCTGGCACAATTGGCTTTTCTGGAAACGCTGCAAATTGCTCTGGAACTGACTCAGCCACCAATTTCATACGAATCAAGCGCTCTATAGCACGCAACCGTTCCCTTTCTATCTTCTCATCAAAAAGTGTAAGTGCTTCACCAGATGCACCATTACGTCCTGTACGACCGATACGATGTACATAACTTTCAGCTTCATCTGGTAAGTCATAATTAATAACGTGGCTTATCCCTGGTATATCAATACCGCGTGCAGCAATATCTGTTGCCACAAGGATCTGCACAGATCTTTCACGAAAAGCTTTTAAAGCAGACTGGCGAGCACCTTGTGATTTATTCCCATGAATCGTTGCGACTGAATATCCTATCTTTGCCAAACTACGTGTAACAGAATCAGCCCCATGTTTAGTTCGGGTAAAAACAATAACCGAATTAAAAGCTGGATTTGTCAAAAGTTTACTTAAAACATTCTTTTTTTCATTCGTAGGAACACAATATAATTTTTGGCAAATCTCTACAGCCGTAGTACCTTGAGGAACAACTTCAATTTTAACAGGATCATTGAGTAAACATTTTGCAAGCACAGCAATTTCCCTCGGCATTGTTGCAGAAAAGAGTGCTGTCTGACGCTCTTGATGCAAAAGCTTTGCAATTTGCTTGACATCATGAATAAACCCCATATCCAACATACGATCTGCTTCATCCAAAATCAAAAAACGAGATTGGGAAAGATCAACACACTTTTCACGAACAAGATCTCTCAAACGCCCTGGAGTCGCTATCAAAACATCCACACCTGCTTCCATACGTTTAATTTGTTTTAAACGTGACACGCCCCCAAAAATAAGACATGTTGAAAGATGAGCTCCCTTCGCCGCAGTGCGAATCGTTTCATCAATCTGGACAGCAAGTTCACGCGTTGGAGCTAAAATCAAAGCGCGTGCAGTTTTAGGACAGCGTTTATTACCCAAAGCCAAAATCTGACTTAAAATAGGTAAACCAAACGCCAAGGTTTTTCCAGAACCTGTCTGAGCAACACCTAAAATATCGTGTCCTTTCAACATCACTGGAATAGCTTGTTCTTGTATAGGTTTAGGTTTACTCATCCCAGCAATGAGTAAATTTTTAATCAAAAGAGTAGGCAAACCTAACTTTGTAAAAACATTTTCTTCGTTTATAGGCAAAATACAATCTTTCCTCAGCCGAAGAACTCAAAACAAGTAACCAGCTGAACTTTCCACTCAAGAATCCGCGCAAGAGAAATCCCTGACATTTTAAATGAAGCAACGCTTAAAAAGCAGCTTGCGCAACTCATGAGCACCTTGAAATCAAGATAAAGGCGTATAAACTTCACTTTACAAAAAGCCAACAAACCAGCCTAAATGCCTTCATCCCCATTATCCTTGGATTATGATAAAAAAGCAAGAACTTTACGAAATACATTTATCATGAATAAAAAAACAATATTTAGATCGTTTACTTTTTGATGATTGTGTCCATCGGTAAATGTACCTTGATAAAATCAGGATAAATCTCGAGAAAAACTGGGTTTTGTAAAGTTTTTTGACCGCCATAAATTAAATACCATTGAGTTTTATCAAAAATCGCCAAAGTTTTATATCGAATGATGCGATCCTTCATCTCAAGAACTGTTGGAATTAAAGCATACAAAGTACCGTTATCAGTTTGTAAATACTCTATATTTTCTTTATCTAAATAATAAGCACCAGAAGGCAAATCCTCAAATTTCCTATGCAACTGTTGAAGAAAATCACTACGTAAAGCACTCTCTGTTGTATTCAATCGATGTGCCATCTCTTTATAAAGTCGCTCAGGCATATAACGAGAAATAGGTGTAAAATCCCTATTTTTTATAGCATTATTGACATCAACAACAACTCTTGAAAGTTCAGCTTTTTGTATTATTGTAGGCTGAGATGCTAAACTCTGTTGATTAACAATCAAAAAGAAAAATAGACTCAGCACCAAATAAAAAATAGGTTTCATCATTGTACTTCTTGTTTTAGTAAAATTTCAGTTCCTCAAATAACGAAATCAAATAACGTTTGATCATCAGTAATATCACGATAACGCCAACCTAACGCTTGAAATTTTTCCTCTAAAAGGCAAAAATTACCGTATTTTTTTGTTTCAATCGCAACCAATACAGAACCAAAGTTTCTCGCTGATTTTTTAAGATATTCAAAACGTACGATATCATCATCTGGTGATAATGTGGAAAGAAAATGACGCAATGCACCAGGGTGTTGCGGAAAACTAAAAATAAAATATTTTCTCAACCCTTGGAAACGTAAAGAACGCTCTCTAATTTCTGGCAAACGCTCAAAATCAAAATTACCTCCTGAAATAACGAGAAGAATTTTTTTCCCCTTTAACTCTTGAGGAGGAATACTGTTAAGCGCATCAATCGATAAAGCACCAGCCGGTTCAAGGACCACACCTTCAACATTAAGCATTTCAACCATCGTAGAACAAACACGATTTTCAGGAACCGTAATGACAGAATCAGGAGAAAATTTCTTTAGAATTGTATAGTTCAGCGCACCAATTTCAGCCACAGCAGCACCATCTACAAAAGTGTCAATATTTTCAAGCTTGACGCGTTTTCCACTCTCCAAACAAGCAAGCAAACTTGCAGCTCTTTGCGGCTCAACAAAACGAAGCTTTGTTTTCCAACCATATTCATGTAAAAACTTGCTCACCCCACTTGCCAAACCACCACCCCCTACCGGCACAATCATCAAATCTGGCTCACTTTCTCCATTGAGTTTTTTCCATTGTAAAGCAGCTTCACAAAGCACTGTTGCCTGCCCTGTAATAATGCGAATATCATCAAAAGGTGGAGCCATTACACCACCGCTCTCTACGACAAAGGATTGCGCAGCTTCATAACATTGATCAAATGTTTCACCAATCAAACGAATATCAATGAATTCTTTACCAAAAATACGTGTTTTCTCAATTTTTTGTTGTGGCGTTGTCATAGGCATAAAAATCACGCCTTTACGTTTAAAATAACGACAAACAAAAGAAACCCCTTGCGCGTGATTCCCTGCTGAAGCACAAACAAATGCAGAATCTGGTGATAGACTGCTCAGCATTTCTGAAACAAAATTGAAAGCACCACGAATCTTATAAGACCGCACCGGTGTTAAATCTTCACGCTTTAAATAAATTTCTGCATCATACTTTTGACTAAGAAAATCATTTCTTTGAAGTGGTGTTTCAGCAAACACGTGATGCAATCCCACCATAGCTTTTGTGACGTCTTGAATAAATTGACTCATAACACTAATCATTTCATGCTTTATTTACATTATAAAAGCTTTTTCTAGCGATAAAGAAAACTATTGTCAGTCAAAATTTTACTAAAAAAATGAAAAATGTTTCTTTTGTCATTAATTCTTGATTCAATAAAAGATATAGCTTATGAGAGAACTCTCATCGCGGACGTGATGAAAACGGTAAACATAGCAGACTTAAAATCTGCCGGTCAAAGACCTTGCGGGTTCAAGTCCCGCCGTCCGCACCAGACTGTCTTAATTCCCCTTATTTTCCAATGATTTATTAAAAATCAACAAAAATTAAACCACCTTCTAAACCACCTTTCGCAACTCCATTATAACGCTATCAGACGGCACCGCGATGATGCTAAAATACGAATCATTGCTGCTTTTTGAAGTACCTTTTTAGCACTTTGACCTCCTCCTCGTCTTTTAGGGTGGAGAGGCAGTCAATCTCTATTTCCTCATCCTTAAGGATGAGGAAATGAGTCATGTTTTTAACGTTAAGTAGCTTTCACAACAGGGCTTGGTAAAATTCGCTTAACTTCTGTTGTAACTGATTTGTAATGCTTAAGCTCTTTTTCGAGGTCATTTGCATCTAACAAATGCCTCATCATCAATCCTAAGATTTCTCCAACACCAGCAGCACCATTCACGCTCTTAACAGGAGTAAGATAATATGAAGAAAAGGAAGTGAGGTATGAAACGGAGATAGATCTGAGTTTAGTAGAAGCAGTTGTTATCTATTTTATTGCTAATTTTGGGGTGGCTCCTACTCTTCATGACTCTTGTAAAACAATGCAAAAGCTCAGAAAAAAGATAATAAAGAAGCTGAAATTAATACGTACACAAAAAGATGTAACTCAAAAACAAGAAGAATAA
The DNA here is from genome assembly GCF_042194115.1 of Bartonella sp. MR90HLJMH. Classification (NCBI taxonomy): domain Bacteria; kingdom Pseudomonadati; phylum Pseudomonadota; class Alphaproteobacteria; order Hyphomicrobiales; family Bartonellaceae; genus Bartonella; species Bartonella sp. MR90HLJMH. The sequence continues at coordinate 117,188 of NZ_JBHIMM010000007.1, read as the reverse complement.
ATTCGAAGATTAACTGCTTCCAAGATTATTTTCCTCGAATGGCAGTAAAAAATTTAGCCAAAAAGTAGTTTCAAGTATTTTCTCACAAACATTTTTTCAAGACAGGCAATCACAACACGCTCTGTCATAGCGCACATATAAATACGCAACAGCCTTAATGGGGGAATATGATCATCAATGCACAAACCATTCTCTGCCTTGATCTAGATACCTAGACAGGCTGGACAATTTCTCGTGTAGACAGCAATATAACAAGTAGCACTGTCAATTTTGAATCCTCTCGTTTTGAAGGCGATGGTATGCGCTATTTGCGTTTTCAGCAATGGCTTACAAAAATGAAGGTAACAACAGATAAAGGCAATGCCTCAAAAGAAGAAATGATTAAGACGGTGTATGCAAAAGGACATGCGCTACAAGATCACTTGGAAAACAGTCTTTTGGCGAAAGCCAATCTTGTACGCAAAGCTGTTTTGAACACCCGTGAAAAAAGGCTGAAAGAAAAGGCAATGAAAGAGGATTCAAGACCACTCACGTTGGTTGAAAAGCAAAAGCTTGAAGGGATTTTAAATGGTCTTGGAGGAACAGTGAAAAACATTGCAGGTTAGCAAACTAGTGAAAAGTGCTGATCGTTTTGTGATTAGATGTGCATTTAAATCGACATAAAGGCACCGTACACAGCGATTTAAGATTTTATGATAAAAAATTTATAATATAAAACGCTCTGTACGGTCAAATTTGAGGCAAATAGACAAATTTGTAAAATTAGGATTAAAGCATGTTCATTTTAAAACATCTATTCTTAAAAAAACGTAAACAGCCCATGCGAAAGAGGTTTGTTACAACAGCAGTGGGATATACACCATGGAGGATGGGGCAGAGGAGTATTTTTACAAGCTCTACGAATATGAAGACGGTACAAGAGAGTGTGAAAAATTTGATGCTGATCAGTATTACAAAACACCTAAGAATGCGGATTTTAGTACCAAAGCACAAGTAAAAGCATGAGTTTACGGTGGTGCTATTCTAAAAAACATTCTCAATTACGAACCTCTTATAGACGAGATCAACAGAGAGATCAAAAAATTATCGAAAACCGCAGGAAATCAATATGTTTACAGATAAGCAGCTAAGAGCCTTGTTTGGCATTATAACTTTTATATTTTTATGTTTTTTAGGAATTAAAAAAATCTTTACTTTATTCAGAGTATTTTGACATTCGCATCTGTTTCTTTGGTAATAGTCACAACTGTTTTTGCAATTTTATGCAATTCCAATATTCCTTCTGAATTGCAGAGCAACCCAAAATACAAATGCGGAAATACAACAGGTTGGGTGAAACTAACACGTGATTTACACCAGTATATGCACAGACTCTTAAAGCTAATAAGTTTAGCGCTTGTCGTTTTAATTTTCCCAAGTAGTTATAAAGAAACGGTCTCTTTACCCATCATTTCTAAGTACTTGGAGCATAAGCTTTCTTTTCCATTGGATACTGGTACTTAGATATTGCTCTTTAGTACTCTTTTTAGTCTGTGTATTGTTTCTTATGTTAAGCACACGCAATTTAATAAACATGTCCATTTACGCACTACAGTGCTCAGTTAAAAAGCCATAGTAAAATTTCCGATTTTATAATTTTTTACAAAGAATTCATTCTTATGACCTTATAGATAGCAAGCTAGAAAAAGCGATTTATATTCAATTAGGTAAGTATAAAAAAGAAAAAATTGCAAAGTCATGCTATTAAGAAAGTATCAAGTGTGTAAAAATACTTAGAGTTAAGCGGATAGGTTACGAAACAGCCTCTCCCATGCCTTTAAAATACTGACTATCTTTTGTGCTTGTGAGGACATATAATGATTTTGTCGGGTGTGGTTATGTCATACAAGACCCTTTTTAGGGGAAAGCATAGCGACGGACTTAACGCCGTGTTTTCAACGCCCAGTGCCCTTATAGGGTGTCAATTGAAAACTCCATTACGTTAAGGATTACTAGTATGAACGCTATAGTTAAAAATCAAATGACCTCCATTATTGCTACTGTTGCAAATGATACCCCCTCCTTTCAAAAGCACGCTCTTGCAAAAAAAATATGAATTAACAAATGAAATGAAAACAGTGAAAGATCTTTTAAGTGATCGAGTTCGAACCATTTATCGCATACGTGCATTAAGAGACTTTGGTAATGTAAAAGCGGATGACTTGGTGGTTTTATAGAGCATGAGGGCAATTTAAGTCACGAAGGGAATTGCTGGGTTGGTGGTAATGCATGGATTTATAATGATGCCTATATTTCTGATAATGCTCAGGTTTGTGGTCAATGCTAGCATTTGTGACACTATGCTTTTAAACAGCAAAAAGAAAGCCATGTCATTTGCGTGATGTGGCTTTATGTTTATCAAAAGATAAAAAAACATAATTTTATATGTTAAAAAATAATAATATCATTTTGAAATAATTGAAAAAATTATTAAAAAAGTAAGTGAAAACATGCTAAATAAAGTGATGTTAATTGGCTATTTAGGTGCTAATCCCAAAAGCAAAACAATGAATTCTGGTACAGAAATAGTCAATTTTAGTATAGCGACTTCTGAGAGCTATGTAGATAAAAAGACCAATCAAAAAGTAGAAAAAACAGAATGGTATTCAGTTGTGATTTTTAATCCACATTTGGCAAAAATTGCACTTCAATATCTAAACAAAGGTTCAAAGGTTTACGTAGAAGGCAAATTACAGACACGCAAATGGCAAGATAAAAATGGGTATGGCCGTTACTCAACAGAGATTATCTTGCCACAATTTAAAGGCGAATTATATTTACTTGATGCAAAGAAAGATCAATCGGCATCCCCTACTCCTTCATCCATTACTACCCCAAATTATGCTATCGTTTCAGGTGCTGCTGATCATAGTGCATCTCTTAATGATGCTATCCCATTCTGACTGATAAAATATGGCAAAGAGAAAAAATCGTACAAAACGCGGACGTCCTCGAATTAAAGGATGTATCAGAGAACCAAACGGACGCATCTCACGAGCAAAAACACTGGCAGGTACCCCAACGGGTAAAATGATATAGCCTCTCTTTTTTCTCCTTGCACGACGCATGATACGCCCCACCGCCTGTATGACATCTACATGACTTTATGGGGATGTAAAAACATAACCGCATCAAAAACAGGGACATCTACTCCTTCAGAGAGATATCTTACATTGGTGAGCAAACACGGACAAACATTCTCCCCCGCATCTTCCTTAAGCCAATCAAGGGCTTTATTACGTTCTTTGGCACTTTGTGTTCCATCAATATGAGCAAATTTACAGTCAAAAGGCGAAGTCTCTTTATGGACCTTATGAAGATCATATAATTCTTTCTGTATTTCTTTAGAATTGAATGTATCACGGATACGTTTAGACCTATTGATATCTTTACAAAAAGCCAAAGCCCGACGCATGAGATTTGGGTTATCACTCAAGTCAACCTTCAGATCTATTTTAGCAAGGGCTTGATAACAGCCTATGATCTTGGTTTTATCGTCAAGAATAAGTCCATAATTCTCATCTGTTATCAGATGTTGAATGGATTGACTTACTTCCTCTTCATCAACACACAAAATAATAATCTTATAAGGAGATAAAAGTTCATTCTTAACGGCTTTTGAGAGAATGTATAGATATAAAGCTCTTTTCCATAGAGTTCTTCATCATCCATAGAAGCCAGAACGGCATTGATCTCATTGGCTTGCTTTTTGGCATTATCCGTAAAGGCCTTGGGGATTGCTGTCATGTACAGACGTTTTTTACCCCGAATGATGCTGTTATCGTGAACCTTGATAAATTCAGATTCACGTTTGTCTGTTCCCAACACAACCCCAGTCGTACGGTGTACTTCATCACAAATGATCAGATCAAATTCGGATAAATCACATTCCTTTTGCTCATCCGCAATCACTTGGATTGATTGGTAAGTAGCAAACACCACGGTCATTGCATGTGCTAAGGCTTTATTTGCTTTTTCTCAAAGTTTTTGAGCATCAGTTGGTAGCTGGTAGAGCGAGATCTGAAACATCGAGTTCGACAGCATCATCTTGTGTTTTACGACGCTTGCCAATTCATATATCAGAACATACCGCAAAGGAAAGCAAGGGGACTTGTGCAGGTGTAAGCGCCCTCGCATTAGTATTCCGGAAGCCTGAAAGTACTGAGTTTGAATCAGCTTTTTTGCTTTTAGTGCTCATCGCACTTGGACATAGCAAAATCTCCCAGAATTCCGATACACCCACAGAGTGGGCTCATTTTTATGATCAAACTTTAGGGCTTTCAGACCCTACTGATCGCTGCCTAGACAACCAAAAACACCTTTAAAGTATTAAAGGAATTTCACGCGATTAGCAACCAAAATGAAAGCAGTGTTTCTTATCTCTCAAAAACTGTAAGATTAGGCACTCTTCAAAAGAGAGACAATGCTAAGGGCTGTCATCGTGGTTAGTTATCAACCCACACAATGCCTCTTGTTCAGAAAACGCACAACACGAGATAAGAAAAAATGTTGTTTGCAAAGTTCTCTCTTGCCTATACAAAGAAAAAATAAAAAATTTGGAGGGCTCCTATGATAAATGACATTTACTGTGTTGGACTCAATTATGTTGAACATGTTCATGAACTAGGCAATACTGTTGAAAATGAACCCGTTATCTTTAGCAAGCCAAACAGTTCACTCATCTTAGGCAATGAAATTTATCTCCCTGATTTTTCCAAAGAAATCCATTTTGAAACTGAAATTGTGCTCAAAATCTCAAAGGACGCTTTCATGGTCACAGAGGAAGAAGCAGAAAAATGCTATGATGCCGTAGCAATAGGTCTTGATCTCACAGCGCGGGATTTGCAAACAAAACTGAAAGGAAAAAGGCTTCCTTGGCTTTTATCGAAAGGATTTAAAGGCGCTGCATACGTCTCTGACTTCATAAACAAGGAAAAAATAAACAACCCAATAACCTTTGCAATGAAGTTGAATGGCGAAACAAGACAAGTTGGCAATACGAAAAATATGATCTTTAGCTTTGAGAAGATAATCTCATTTTTAAGTCACTACATTCAGCTAAGACGTGGTGATCTCATATACACAGGCACTCCACAGGGTGTCGGAAAACTTTCTCAGTTTGACAGAATAGAATTGTATCTCGAAAATCAATTAATTTCAGAGCTAAAAGTAAAATGAATCATCAAATACTGACCTTTTTCATTGTTTCATTTTTTTTAGTCATCTCACCGGGGCCGAATATGGCCCTTATCATCGATAATGCAACGAGATTAGGAAGAAAGAACGCATTTGTAAACGTTTTAGGATTGTGTACAGCAACATATGTGCATGGGGGGCATTTTCCATACTAGGTGTATCAGCGCTCATTCTCAACAACAAAACGCTGTTTTTTTTAGTAAAACTCATGGATGGCAGCTATTTATTATACATGGGCTTTAAATCAATTAAATCTGGAATACACAACTTAAATTCAAAAGAAAGAAGTTCAACGAATGAAAAGCATGCTACGAGTGAAACAAAGCTTTTAACCAGCTACAGAGACGGCTTTCTGACACAAATACTAAACCCCAAAGTATCAATATTCTATATAGCGGCCTTCCCGAAATTTTTATCTTCTGGTGGTGGCATTAAAAAAGGCTTTGAACTTGTAACCATACATTCCTTCAACATCTTTGCATGGTTTACCTTGATGACCATTTTTATATCATTTGCCAGCTCCGCTTTAAAAAAGCAGCGAATAAAAGGTGCGATTAATATAGCGACAGGAACAGTTTTATCTCTGTTTTCTTTTTTCATTTTCTTTGGATAGTTTTATCTTTTGATAACAAATTGCAAAGCTAATAAAGCAATCTTTTTCTGATTCTGTCTCTCACGATGAATAGCTCAACCTCTAACAGAGCTTATACAATCCCCAGTTTTTTCTTTGTATAACTGAATTACGCTGCATTTCTTTATCATAGTCTCAAGGATTTTTGTGTAAACGATGTGAATTTCTCGCAACGTTTTATAAAATGTTATCAATATCTAAACAAAATCCTTATTAATTACTTTAGAAGAAATAAGCTATGATATTCCTCTTTTCGTTTATGAAACAAAAGTAACTTTTTGATTTATGATAGCATCATACAAACAAAAAGTGATTTTAAAAATCATTTTAATTTTCTATCATTAAAAACTGTTTCTTAAACTAAGATGAGAACTCTTGAGCGCTATTTGAGCAAAATTAAAATTCTCACCATTGTGAATAATAACAATAAAAAAACTTCCTATTCAAATATCTGTTACGTTATTTAAGAGGAAAACATCCTCTTTTTTCAAAACCATATTCTTGTCTTTATCCACACAAAATCATAAAAAACGTTTTTTTCCTTTACACCTCATTTATATCATGCTTCGATACAGAATGATGCATTTTTTAGTGTAATTTAATCTCAAAATAATTAAAGGGAACCCCCAAAAAATGAACTGTAAACAAAATTTAAAAGATGGTCCTCATATGAAACTACAACGTGGCCTAGATAACCGTCACGTACAACTTATAGCCCTCGGTGGAGCTATTGGAACAGGTCTCTTCATGGGATCAGGAAAAACAATTAGTGTAGCAGGCCCTTCCATCATACTCGTTTATGCTATTATTGGATGTGCCCTATATTTTGTAATGCGTGCTATGGGAGAATTATTGCTTTCTAATTCACAATACCGGTCCCTTATTGATTTTTCAACCGATATGCTAGGACCAGGAATCGCTTTCTTTGTGGGCTGGAACTATTGGTTAAGCTGGGTTGTAACTGGAGCTGCAGATATTATTGCTATCATTAACTATATGCATTTCTGGTGGCCAACACTTAATCCATGGATTGTTGTTTTTGCTTGCATTGGTTTCTTTTTAATCCTTAACCTCCTTGCCGTAAAATTGTTCGGTGAACTTGAATTCTGGTTTGGTCTTATCAAAGTCGTAGCAATTTTGGCATTAGTTATTGTTGGATTTTATATGATCGCCACAGGCTTTACCTCTCCGAATGGTACTGTTGCCTCTCTTAACCATGTATGGAACGATGGAAATATCTTCCCGCGAGGAATTACAGGTTTTTTTGCTGGATTTCAAATTGCCATTTTTTCTTTTGTTGGTATAGAAATTGCTGGAACAACGGCAGCTGAAGTTAAAGAACCTAAAAAAGTTCTCCCTAAAGCAATTAATGCAATACCGGTGCGTATTGTACTCTTTTACATCCTTTCTCTCACTGTGATTATGTCCGTTACTCCTTGGAATCAAATTGTTCCAGAAAAAAGTCCCTTTGTCTCCATGTTTTGGCTTGCAGGCATTCCAATAGCTGCTGGTTTGGTCAATTTTGTTGTTCTCACCTCGGCTGCCTCTTCAGCAAATAGTGGTATTTTTTCGACTAGCCGCATGATATACGGGCTTGCAACACAAAAAGGTGCTCCTCCAATTTTAGGGAAGCTTTCCAAATACCATGTTCCAGCCAATGCTCTGTTCTTTTCCTGCCTATGTATTTTAGTAGGATACACAATCGCATCATCATCTCCAAGCATCATAAGTGCTTTTACAATTGTGACGAGCATTTCAGCGATTGCATTTTTATTCGTATGGTCCGTCATTTTGATTAGCTATATTGTGTATCGTCGCAATCACCCTCATCTACATGCTGAATCCGTCTACAAAATGCCGGGAGGTGTCATTATGTGCGGGATCGTGTTAGTCTTTTTTGCTTTCATGCTCTATTTATTGACATTAGAACATGATACCCTAACAGCTTTAAAATACAGTATCTTTTGGTTTATTTTCTTAGGTATAATGTATTTTATATTTATAAGAAAAAAAATCTCTCCAAAGAACAAATAAAATCTATACAAAACATCTCAAAAAGGGGTAACTAAAGTTACCCTTTTTCTACTTAACCTCCTCCTCATACCTCAAAAGACGAGGATTCCTCGCAAGTCTTGGTTTGTAAACAATCCGACTTTGTTAAGAGAGATGCCTGCTGACCACTTATATGATTCACCTACATAAGGCTCTATGGGCTAGCCCTACCCTGAATACTCACCACACATTCTAAAAATACTTAATATGTAAAATTTTATATGCTTTATATCACTACTCTAAACAACAGTATTTTACTGCATTATAGGATAAGAAACGCGCTCTTCTGTGAAGAATTCTCTATAAACTTCACTGATATTGTTTATTAATAAAACATGAGCTTTTATCTAAAACCACCCCCAAAAAGTTATATTCAATTTTTTAGCAAAATTAAAAATACAGCTCTAAACAGAATATATCTTAATAGCTATCTACAATAAAAAAAGATTCTATGAAAATATTTTTCTATTTATAATAAATTTTAAATATAAATATTTAAATTTAAATTTAAAATATATTTTTAATATTTAAATAATATTTTAACAATTTGAATATTATTATATTTATATACAAATATTTAAATTTAATAAATTTATAATTTTATTTATATTTTTCTGTAAAGGAAAATATTTATTAATAAATAATTTTAAATGAAAGCTATTTAATACAATGATTTATTACAAAATAATTGCAAATAAAATATATATAAATAATAAATTATTATTTATAATAAATAATATTATTTATTATAAATAATAAATAATATATAATGTTTATAATTTATGTATAAAACATAAAAAATATAATATAATTTATATTTTAGTTCTTATGTATAAAATAATTATTCCATTAATTTATAATGTTTTTTCTTTATTGACATATAGTCATAGAAAAAAATTCCTTTACTCCTTAACCATAGCGTGTTCCGATAGAAGGCATTACCTTTTTTAGGATAATTTTTATTTAAAAATAACTAAGGGGAACTTCCCAAAAATGAACAAACAAAATTTAGAAAAAAAACCTAAGAAGAAATTGCAACGTGGACTACATAATCGACACATACAACTTATAGCCCTCGGTGGTGCTATTGGAACAGGTCTCTTCATGGGATCAGGAAAAACAATCAGTGTAGCAGGACCCTCAATTCTACTCGTTTATGCAATTATTGGTTGTGCTCTATACTTTGTCATGCGTGCTATGGGAGAGTTATTGCTTTCTAATACACAATATCGATCTTTTATTGACTTCTCAACCGATCTTCTAGGTCCGTGTGCCGGATTCTTTATCGGCTGGACATATTGGTTATGTTGGATTGTCACCGGAACTGCTGAAATTATTGCTATTGTCACTTATACACACTTTTGGTGGCCTGAACTCAATTCGTGGATTCCTGTTATAATTGGTCTTATGTCCTTTTTAATTCTTAACCTCGTCGCCGTAAAACTATTTGGCGAACTTGAGTTTTGGTTTGGTTTTATCAAAATCGTAGCAATTCTAGTCTTAATTGTTGTAGGATTTTATATGATCTTTACCGGTTTTGTCTCTCCAAACGGCACGGTTGCTTCTCTTAGCCATATATGGAATGGTGGAAATATTTTTCCGCGAGGAATTACAGGCTTTTTTGCTGGATTCCAAATTGTTATTTTTGCTTTTGTTGGCATTGAACTCGCTGGAACAGCTGCTGCTGAAGTACAAGAGCCTCAAAAAGCTTTACCACAGGCTGTTAATTCAATACCAATCCGCATTGTATTCTTTTATATATTCTCTCTTCTTGTGATTATGTCTGTGACACCGTGGAATCAAATCAGTCCAGAAAAAAGCCCATTTGTAACAATGTATGCACTTATTGGTATTCCAACTGCTGCTGGTTTGATGAACTTTGTTGTCCTCACAGCTGCCGCATCTTCAGCAAATAGTGGAATTTTTTCTACCAGCCGTATGATATATGGGCTAGCAACACAAAAAGGTGCTCCTAAATTTCTAGGAAAACTTTCTCGTAACCACGTTCCAGCCAACGCATTATTCTTTTCATGTTTATGCATCTTATTTGGTTATGCAATTGTATCGTTATCTCAAACCCTCATAGCTGCTTTTACAATTGTTACGACGATTGCCGCAATTTTGTTTATATTTGTATGGTCTATCATTTTGATCAGCTATATCGTCTATCGTCGTAATCGTCCTCTCCAGCATACTGTCTCTCCTTATAAAATGCCAGGAGGTGTTATTATGTGTTGGGCGCTTCTTGTTTTCTTTGCATTCATTATTTATTTATTATCATTAGAAGCTGATACTGCCATAGCTTTAAAATACACTCCAGCGTGGTTCATATTTTTAGGAATTGTATACTTTCTTTTTGGAAGAAAGAATTATGCAAAAAATTAAAAAATAAAGCTTATGTTGCAAAAAACATATAAAAAAGGGTAACTAAAGTTACCCTTTTTTGATATTTATCTATAAAATTATAAAAGCTATTAACAAAATATCTCTTTAGAAGCTTCAATTACGCTCTTTATCAACCAAAGCGTTAGACTTTATCCAAGGCATCATAGAACGAAGTTTTTTACCAACTTCTTCAATAGGATGATTATCATTTAAACGCCGCATGCCTTTAAAATGAGCTGCACCAGCTTTATACTCTTGAATCCAATTTGACGTAAATTTACCCGTCTGAATATCCTTCAAAATACGCTTCATTTCTGCTTTTGTTTCATCAGTAATCACGCGTGGACCAGACATATATTCGCCCCATTCAGCCGTATTGGAAATCGAATAATTCATATTTGCAATGCCCCCTTCATACATGAGATCAACAATCAGTTTAACTTCATGTAAACACTCGAAATAAGCCATTTCCGGTGCATAACCTGCTTGTGTTAATGTTTCATAACCTGCCCGAATCAGTTCAACAAGACCTCCACAAAGAACCGCTTGTTCACCAAAAAGATCAGTTTCGCACTCTTCTTTAAATGTTGTTTCAATTACCCCAGCACGTCCACCACCAAGACCACATGCATAAGACAATGCTACATTATGAGCATGTCCTGAAGCATCTTGTGCCACCGCTATTAAGCAAGGAACACCACGACCACGTTGGTATTCATTGCGCACTGTATGACCTGGACCTTTAGGAGCAATCATCACAACATCAACTGTTTTTTTAGGTTCAATTAAGCCGAAATGAATGCTCAAACCATGCGCAAAAGCAATCACCGCCCCATCACGTAAATGATCATGAATATGCTCTTTATAAATATCAGCTTGCAATTCATCTGGTGTTGCCATCATGATGAGATCTGCCCATTTTGCAGCTTCCGCAACACTCACCACTTCAAAACCATCGGCCATAGCCTTCTTAACTGTTTCCGACCCTGAACGTAAAGCTATTTGCACATTTTTAACACCGGAATCTTTCAAATTTAAAGCGTGCGCACGCCCTTGAGAACCATAACCAACAATGGCTACTTTTTTCCCTTTAATAAGATTAACATCCGCATCACGATCATAATAAACACGCATAAAAAAACTTCCTTCTTTTTCTATTTAAACTGGATTTCAGATTATTTTTATTAAATAAGAAACATTATCTTCAGTGCATCACACACTTATAAAGACAAAAAACACCGCTTATAAGAACATAGCAATTGAATAATTTTTAAAGTTTACATATTGCATAAAAAAACTGTAGTCCCCAAACATTCCCAAAACATATACGGATCCCCAAATCAACTTCAACTGCTATTCCACAAAAACAATAATTACACAAAACAAGATTTCTAAAGAAAATATATTTGCTAATATTTTACTCTTCTATCGTGCAACAAAACCCTATATTCTAAAAATTAAGATACAATATACAATTGTTAACATGAACCAAATCAATACGGATAGCAAGAAAAATTACAAAATAACAAGTGTTGTTTTAATACAATCTTCAAAAGCATATACAACAATATCTTTAGAATAATAGAGAGGACGTTTTTACTTTTTACGTTCTTTAATATCCGCGCTTCTCACGCGAAAAAGAACACCCCCATACTGCCATTATGTTATTCATTTATGGCGCCTTATAAAAAAACTTTTAATGTGCTCGAGCCCTTTTCAAGAATCCCCTATAATCGCCTAAGATTTATTACACACCACTCTCTTTACTTCATAAAGCTACAAGTCGATATCATCATTCTATTTGACAGCTCTTATTGCATTAAGCCTATTCATAAAAAGCATTTTCTGATTTTAAATCTATTCATGATGAAATCATCAAAACCCTTATATGCCCAATATGCCCAAAACTGCCACAACATTGAATTAGCCAATAAAATGATGATAGCAATAGACTTCATATCATTCATGAAGATTTTACGTTATACTATTTACAGATAACCCGTAAAATGAGCTCAAACATCAAGAAAATTTGTGTATTGATCCATTAAAATCCTACGCACTTCTTTATAAGGAAAACACTTTCCAAACCCTATTTCTTCTCCCTAATAGATAGTACAAATAAAAAACACCGCATACACTCAAAACAAAAGATAGAAAGCAACCAATAAACAGAGCAACAATAGAATATTTATAATGCACGCTAATAGTGCTATTTATCTAAACATATATTATTTTTTAAAGATAAATTGGCAAAGCTTTATAAAAATTTCTCTTTCAATTTTATAGAGAGAAAAAGATTACGATAATAACCGGATAAAACGCTGAACAGTATCATGCATTCCATACTCTAATGCATCGGCAATGAGCCCATGACCAATAGAAACTTCATCAAGCCAAGGAATGTTTTTGACAAGAGCAGGAAGATTCATAAGCGTCAGATCATGCCCTGCGTTCATACCTAACTGCAACTCTTTTGCTCTTCTTGCTGCTAAAACAAGTTTATTGAGCTCTTGATCCTGTTTTATCTTATCCTGAAATGCACCACCGTAAGGTCCCGTGTAAAACTCCACACGATCAGCCCCTATTGCTTTAGCAGTATCAAGACCATCGATAGTAGGATTAGCAAAAAGTGATACACGAATCTTTCTTTTTTTCAAATGCTGAATAATAGGTGTTAAAAATTCTGCATCATGAGCAAAATTCCAACCATGATCAGATGTTGACTGATCTGGATCATCAGGAACAAGAGTAATCTGATCAGCATACTTTTCAGCGATATCCAAAAATTGATCACTTGGATAACCTTCAATATTAAACTCAGCTGTAGGAAAAGTATTCTTGATTAAACAATATATATCTGGCAAATCCGCAAAACGAATATGCCTTTCATCGGGGCGTGGATGAACCGTCAAACCTGCCGCTCCAGCAGCAAGCGCTATATGCCCCATATTCGTGATACTTGGCCACGGAAGATTACGTCGATTACGCAAAACAGCAACAGCATTAAGATTAACCGAAAGTTTTACCGCCATGCCCATTTCCATTTTTCTATAATGTGTAACAAGATAGAAAAAAGGCATTTTCCATCTGAAACTTAGATGATATACATATTTTTTCTATCGAACAATCATTAAACGTTCTGCTGCGCGCGTAATTCCCGTATAAAGCCAGCGCGCATACATATCACGAAATGCAAAACTTTCATCAAACAAAACGACGTTATTCCATTGAGAACCTTGCGCTTTATGAACCGTTAATGCATACCCATAATCAAAATCATCATATCGCTTTTTTAATTGCCATGAAATTTCTTGATCAGGGTTTTCAAACGCTGCTTTTAACAGTTTAATCTTTGCTACCCCACGCTCACTTTCTTCTGGTTTCACAAGAAGATTAATACTTGGTTTAACTGTTTCCTTCTGTGAAGTCATCACCTTCCATAAAGAGCCATTCAACAAACCTTTAGTAGGATCATTTCGCAAACACACCAGCTTATCTCCTGCTTGCGGATAATCTGCTGTAAATCCTTTTAACACACGCAAACGCTGATTATAAAGGTAGCGCGTACGATTAACCCCTACCAATACCTGATCAGCATCCAAAACCAATTGTTGATTGACCTCTTTACGTGTAACAACGCGCGCTTCTCCATAGTCACCATAAGCAATATCGCGTCCTTCACGCACATCCATAGCTAAACGAATAATCGGATTATCCCGCGCTTGCCGATGAATTTCTGAGAGAAGAAAATCTGGTTCTCCATTGGAAAAAAATCCTCCACCTGATATAGGAGGCAATTGACCTGGATCACCCAGAACAAGAATTGGCGTCCGAAAGCTCATTAAATCACGCGCCAATTTTTCATCTACCATCGAACATTCATCGACAATAATGAGCTTAGCTTGTGCAGCTGCACTCCTTCGATTTAATGTAAATGTTGGAGCAATAGACTTCTTTCCCGTAATTTCATCGGAAACTTCTTCTTCCCCACGCGGACAATAAATCAACGAATGAATTGTACAAGCATTGCTTGCACCTTTAGAGCGTAAAACCTGTGCCGCCTTCCCTGTAAAAGCAGCAAACTGGACAGAACCATCAACTGTTTCTGCAAAATAGCGCGCAAGCGTTGTCTTACCCGTCCCCGCATAGCCAAAAAGGCGAAAAAGTGGAGAACGCCCTTCCTTCAACCACGCAGCAACAGCCTTCAATGCACTATCCTGTTCCCGTGAAAACTGCATAGCTTACCAACATAAGATTTGCATAAAAAGAGCAGTATTTTGAAAAAAAACGACTATCAAGAAAAACTTTTTTATTAAGAATTGCTGACACACGCCCATCTAACAACTTTCGTAGCACAATTATCAATTATTTACCCATTGCTTTTTCAAGATATAGTAAAAATCTAAATTTTATCTATACATCGATCTTCTTGGTAACACCTTATACTTATCAAATAAAATATCATTTTCTACAACAGTAACAGCAACAATGGAATATACATATCTTAAATTTAAAATAATACCTATATACGCTTTTTCTAACCAAAATTTAGAATGAGAAAAAGAGCATTGCAGTTGCAAAACCCTCTCTAGAAAAAATGTCCTTAACAGGATAAGAATAATGTAATTTTATGAATACTATTTTACACAATCACTCAGCTTTCTTGCACATAAAAATAAAGTACATCCACTATTACGAAATAATAATTACATATATCAAAAACCTTTTGGCAGAAATAGCTCTCAACAAAACTACTTAATCCTATGATGATACACCTATAAAGTTCCTATCTCCCTCTTATCATGATTTTAATAAATTTACTCTTCATGCTACAAATAAGTTATATCTCAACGAATAAAGAGAGACATCACGCTTATATGAAGCGCGCTTTATCTCGCACAAATATGTAGCTTTTTCTGTTTCGACAATAAAATCTGGTTCGTAAGTATGGCCTTCTTGGTAGTCTATTATAAGAAAATTGGGACATGGGTTTCAGTCCAGCGTAGCACTTCAGATCCGTCCTCTAGAATATGAGAAAAGCGCAATTCTCCATCTACTGAGTCAAACTTTTTCTTTTTGTCGCAATGTTTTAAAGTTTATAAAAACTAACTGATTAATGCTATTCTTATTGCTAGAAATAACAATGAAATCAAGGGGGGTAATTTGTTAATAGGCTTGGCGTTATGTCAAAATATCAGCTATGAGATTGCTTTTTGGTTGTTTTAGAAATGAAATAATGAGCTCAAATATTGATGAATGAAACGGGAGATTTAAATTGAAAATATTAATTCCAGATGACTATCAAAAAGCCACCCTAACATTACAGTCTATTACAAAATTAATGAAATCGCATGAAGTGCTTGTTATAAATAATTTAGCTAAAGAATGTGATTTAGAAGATAAGCTCAAAGAGATAGATATTCTTATCTTAATCAGAGAGCGAACTATAGTTGATAGAAATCTTCTACTGAAACTGCCAAATTTAAAATTAATCTGCCAAACAGGCCCTATAGGTTCACATATTGATATAGAAGCTTGTAGAGACTTAGGAATTGAAATATTAGACGGTGGTGGAGATCCAACTTCTGCTGCTGAATTTGCGTGGCTCTTAATTATGTCTGCGCGTAGAAAACTCTGTAAATCTGTGTCTGATATGAAAAAAGGACGATGGCAAACAACATTTGGCAACCAAATGAAAGGGGCTACTCTTGGAATATTCGGGTTTGGGCGTATTGGTAAAATGGTTGCTCAATATGCTCAAGCTTTTGGCATGTCCATTTTGGTTTATGGGAGCGAGCGTTCAACGCAAGAAGCAAAAAATTTAGGTTATCATTTTACGCATTCAAAAGATGAATTTTTTACACGTCCTGACATTATATCCGTACATTTACGCTTAAGCGATAAAACCAGAGAAATCATTCAATTAGATGATCTATTGAGCATGAAACCTCATGCTATTTTTGTCAACACAGCGCGTTCAGCTTTGGTTGAAAAAGGGGCGATAGAAAAAATACTAAGTTTGGAAAATTCAACTTACTTTGCACTGGATGTTTATGACAGCGAGCCGGTATATGAGAGCAAATTATTGCAATCAGATAGAGTTCTTTGCACGCCGCATCTGGGCTATGTGACTGAAGAAAGCTTTGAGAATTATATTGAAAAAGCTTGCCAAAATATAGCATCTTTTATGAAGAGCGTTTAATGCCAGCTGAACCAATGTTTGTAAAATTTATCTTATATCGCTAGCCTATCAAATTTGCACGACACATAATAGCTTATTTCCTTAAATTAAGCATATTCCTTAGCTTTCATATTAATACCAATCGTATTGACAGATTTTTATGTAATCAGCATAAAATACCTGATTTATTGTTGCAATCATTATTAGAAAAAAGTCCACTTTATTGGAATACACTTTAATTGGAGGGAGAGTATAGTGAGCAATAATAAATTTATAGAAAAAAATTATTATAGATGGATTGTATTGCTTGTTGCCACTATCGCTCAAGCATCAGCCTGCTTCTTTGTTCAAGGGATTGGTCCTTTAGCTGAATTTTTTAAGAAAAATTTCTCGCTCAGTGACTCTCAGATAGGTTTGCTGTCTTCAGCAGCACAGTTCCTACCTATTATTGGGTTACTTGTAGCTGGTGAATTACTAGACAAATTTAACGAGCGCTATATTGTTGGAGTTGGCGCGGTCGGCGTTTCTGTCGCTCTTTTGTTGGGAGCAATCGCAGATAACTATATTTCCCTTTTGGTTTGTTTGCTCATTGTAGGGGGATTTTATAGTTCTGCTCAACCCGGTGGCGCTAAATCTGTTTCTTCATGGTTTCCACAATCGCAGCGCGGATTTGCAATGGGAATAAGGCAGGCGGGACTACCATTAGGTGGGGCATTAGCTGGGATAGTTCTTCCTGCTAGTGCGCTTGTTTATGGCATACAAGGTGCGTTTTTGGTCGGTGCCATAGTTTCTTTTTTAGGTGGATGTATATTTATTATTTTTTATCACTCACCAGCAAAAGTTGTAGCTATCGTTCCAAAAAGCAAGGCAAGAGTTTCGTTCTATGCAAATATAAGATCTCGTCTTGCGATGTTGGCTGCACCGCATATGAAGAATATTATTTTTTCAGGCGTTTCACTTGTGATCGTTCAATATGTTTTAACCATTTTTATAACGATCTATTTTTATAGAATCTATCACCTGTCTCTAGATAAAAGTGCTTATTTGTTTTTTGTTTTACAGGCTTCTGGTGCCTTAGGAAGAATTATTTTAGCAGCGTGGAGTGATCATTGTAGAAAAGGACGATTTTTTCCTGTCTTGTTTTGCATGATTGCAGTAATTTTTGGATTTTTAATATTAATTTTAGGCATGAGTGGATCCATAATTTATTTAACTATTTTATCTGCTTGGTTAGGTTTTTTTGGAATAGGATGGTATGGCCCTTGGGTTGCTTATATTGTAGACTCTTCGCCGAAAGAAAGCGTTGGCTTTTCTCTGGGTTTAGCAATGTCTGTAAATCAAATCGCAATTATTACTGCTCCACCATTATTTGGATTAATCCAAGATTTTACAGACACTTATTTGCTAACATGGCTGATTTTAATTTTAATTATTGTTTTTTCACTTTTCTTAATAAAAAAATAGGGAAATATAATTGGGGAAGAAATTATAATGATAAATGAAAATGCTTTTGAATTAAGCAATGTCGAAAGAGATAAACTTTGGTAGACTTTAGACCACGTTATTTATGATCCATACGGGTGTATTGAATATTCGGTTGAACTAAAAAATAGCATTTTCGCTGCTATCACATAGAATATTGACAATTCTTATGAATCAAAAGGTGTCTATTACCCCGAGACCATTTAATCTTTGAAAACCTTCCAATTGATAGACCAATTAATACGTCACCTAATCCTTATAATTTAGATGCGTCTTGTAAAAGTGGCTATATTAGCAAAAATTTAATTATGATGTTTTCTTTATTGATCGGAGAGCCTTATTCAATTAAGTTTGAAGGCGAATATATAGTAAATAACCTAGTTCCTTTAGAAGATAATAAAAAAGATTATACAGGATTAGGATCTGAAGTTGAGTTAGATTTTCATATAGAAAATGCTGCACTAAAATTTATAAAGGGTTTAAATTTATCTCCTAAAGGGATATTTTTATCTGGTGTTCGCAATGATGTTGATGGCCCGTTAACGAGAATATCTGGTGCACGTCTAGCTTTAAAACTTTTAATTGAGAAGGATTTGAGTAGCTTAAGCGATAATTTATATATAATTAATATTCCTTATAGAGGAGAAAAATGGGGTAACCTCTACAAGTAAAGTGCCCCTAGTTCAAGGGGACGGTGAATTCCCAGATATCAGCGCTGTTTTTTATCCGGGCATGTTAGAGCCACAGTCAAAAAAAGCTAAGGAAGCTTTAAATCATTTTTATGAAGCTATGAAGGCTGTATCTTTTGGAATTGATGTACAACCAAGAAGATTATTATACATTGATAACAAAATGGCTCTACACTCTAGAGATAAATTTTTTGGATCATTTGATAGTTATGAAAATCCAATGCGGTGGATTCAAAGAGTGTTTGTGTCTGTAGATTTATGGAATCATAAATATGTAGAACAAATAAAAGAAAGAATATTTAATTTTCAATGTTAATGTCCTGATAATGATACGATGTTGAGTATTATTCCGGTTTATATATATTGACTACACATCTCATATATATAGATCTCCCCCGCATAATCAGGTGAGATTACTACCTGATTATAAGCTATGGTGGATAATTGATTTTCTATGGCTGCATTTGATCTTCGTTATTTTTGCCCTTCCTTTCAAGCCGCTAGGGGGATTTTCCTATCAATCCCTTGAAAGAGCGATTTGGAGCAATTTCATAATGCGAAACCAAAACATAGTGACAAACTTTTCTATTGTTTTCATAGGCATGACGGTTTGCATGGTCGCACCCTTCAAGCACGGTGGCTTTTTTTCTTGCACGATGGAATCTTTCATATATGAGACAACATAATTAATTTATAACAGATAATTCAATGTATTATCTAAAAAATGCAACGAAATAGCTATTAATGTGAACATATGAATTAAAAAAACAAACATCGCGTACAAATAATAATACACCCCATGTCTTTAAACAAAGAATGAAAATCATAAAATGAGCTCTAAGGATAATAGGAACTCTCCACAAAGAAGAGACAGAGATGAAGACTTCAAAGAATTCAAAGACTTCATCATCACCATCTTTCACTATTTTGTTAACATATTAATTTTATACAAGAATCTTTCCCTCGGAAGAAACAGCATTTGCAACAGCTTCCTCGCTTGCCTCATCGGGTAATAACATCTCATTATGGGCACATCCTGATGGGATCATAGGAAAACAATTTTCTAAATGATAAACACGACAATCAAAAAGAACAGGCTTATCACTGTCAATCATCTGCTGAATTTTATCATCAAGTTCATCGGGTTTTGAACAATGAATTCCCACGGCTCCATAAGCTTGTGCCAATTTCACAAAGTCAGGCATAGATTCCGTATAAGAATGAGAAAGACGATTACCATGCAGCAATTGCTGCCACTGGCGAACCATCCCCATATACTGATTATTTAAAATGAAAATTTTTACAGGTGTGCCATGCTGAATAGCTGTTGCAAGTTCTTGAATATTCATCTGAATGGAAGCATCACCAGAAATACACACAACAAGCGCATCAGGATGGGCTATTTGAACACCTATAGCCGCCGGAAGACCATACCCCATCGTTCCAAGACCACCAGAAGTCATCCAATGTTTTGGTTCATCAAAATGATAATACTGTGCTGCCCACATCTGATGCTGTCCGACATCCGTTGTGATATAAGCACGAGCATCTTTGGTCAGTGCATAAAGCCGTTCAAGAGCATATTGTGGCATGATAACATCTTCTTTTTCCATATATGCCAATGAATTGCGTGATCTCCAGCGATTAATTTGCGTCCACCACGCCTCACGGACTTCACTGTTAAACGCTGGTTGCTGTATCTTTAAGAGTTGCGTCATATCTCCTAAAACACAAGCCACATCACCAATAAGTGGAACTTCTGCTTTTACGATCTTATTAATAGAAGAAGGATCAATATCAATATGAATAATACGCGCATGAGGTGCAAATGCATCCAATCGCCCTGTGATACGATCATCAAATCGTGCTCCAACAGCCAACATGACATCACAATCATGCATGGCCATATTAGCTTCATAGGTTCCATGCATCCCAAGCATTCCAAGCCAATTTTTGCCAGAAGCGGGATAAGCACCAAGCCCCATGAGTGTTGATGTAATCGGAAAATCACCCAGTTGAACTAAATCGCGCAAAAGCTTTACAGCTTCCATCCCCGATGAAATAACACCACCACCAGAATAAATAACAGGACGCTTTGCTTCTACTAAGAGAGAAACAGCCTCTTCAATAGCCTGCGCATTCCCTTTCGATTTTGAATAAGAATGCATAAATGTCGGCACTTGAGGCGCTCTATAAATTCCTGAAGCAAATTGAACATCCTTAGGAATATCAATCAAAACCGGTCCAGGACGACCTGATTGAGCAAGAGAAAAAGCTTCATGAATAATAGCCGCAAGATCATTGACGTTTTTAACCAGCCAATTACGCTTCGTACAGGGCTTTGTAATTCCAACCGTATCAGCTTCTTGAAAGCCATTTGTTCCAATGATCGTTGTCGCTACCTGACCAGAAAAACAAACAAGAGGTATAGAATCCATAAGAGCATCTTGCAAAGGTGTAACAGCATTCGTTGCGCCTGGACCAGAAGTCACAAGCATAACACCTACCTTTCCAGTACTGCGTGCATAACCTTCAGCAGCATGCCCTGCAGCTTGTTCATGGCGCACCAAAATATGCTGGAGTGTATCTTGGTGATAGAGAACATCAAAAATAGGCAGAACAGCCCCACCAGGGTAACCAAAAATATGTTTAACCCCTTGATCTATAAGAGCCTGAACCACTATTTCAGCCCCCGACATTATTTTTCCATCTGCACTCTCTTGCTTTCTTGGATCATTTCTCATTTTTCCCACTCACCTACTTGATAGGACAATAAAAAAGCCCCTAACGGAGCCCATAAAAAAAGACCCCAAAGGAGCCCATTACACAACACACACTGTATGATCACCCCCATTATTCCAACGTATAAAATATATAAAAATTTCCTTGTAGAAAGATTTCTAATTCCATTGATACCATTCGTCAATAAAAAATTCTATTTTCTAAAAAATTCTTTTTCACGAATTATCTTTTATCTTTCGAAAGTTTCTTTACAAAGCTCTAGCTCTTTTATCAAAAAGTAAGCATCCATTCTTCATCAAATTGATTACGAAACCATGTCATTTGTCTTTTTGCATATCTCCTCGTTTGTATTTTCACCGCTTCAAGAGCATTCTCAAAGCTTCTATATCCATCCAAATAAGCTATAAATTCAGGTATACCAATAGCCTTCATTGCTGGTAATGAAGGGAAAAGCTTAAGATTCTTCATGATCATCGCCTCTTCTAAAGCTCCTCTTTCAATCATAGAATCCAAACGTTTATGAATACGTTCATAAAGCAGAGGACGTGGTGGCATAAGAAGAATTTTTTCTGCACAAT
The DNA here is from genome assembly GCF_042194115.1 of Bartonella sp. MR90HLJMH. NCBI lineage: Bacteria > Pseudomonadati > Pseudomonadota > Alphaproteobacteria > Hyphomicrobiales > Bartonellaceae > Bartonella > Bartonella sp. MR90HLJMH. The sequence continues at coordinate 95,213 of NZ_JBHIMM010000007.1, read as the reverse complement.
CTGACGAAATCAGAGGAAGCGTTTTTTTCTTCTGCCACCAACTGAGCTTCTTACCAGTTGCCTCATAAACTTCTAAAGCACGAACAATACGTTGACCATCTTGCGAAGAAATTTTCTCAGCAAGAACAGCATCAACTTGCAACAATTGGCGGTAAAGGCTTTCAGCTCCCTCTTTATCAAGCCGAAGTCGCCATTTCTGCCGTACAGCATCTGGAATATGAGGTATTTCCGAAAGCCCTTCTAAAAGAGCACGAAAATAAAGCCCTGTTCCACCAACAAAAATAACCGATCTTAAAGAAAAAGTTGCCAATAGCTTCTCGACATCACACAACCATTGCCCTACTGAATAATTCAAAGTAGGACTCACATAGCCATAGAGATAGTGTGGAACAATCGCAATATCAGCCTCCGTAGGCCGTGCTGTTAAAATATTTAAAACATCATAAACCTGCATTGAATCAGTATTAACGATGAGAGCATTTTTTTCTTGAGCCATTTGTAAAGCAAGCGCTGACTTACCACTTGCAGTAGGCCCCGCTATTAATGTAACTGTTCTCTGTGTCATGAATAGCAATTTCTCCCAATCAATAACTTATTGCAACACACAGCCCCCCCAAAGCCCCTATGAAACTTATAAAAAAAGAAAAAATGGACTTAATAACAACACCAAAGAAATTTCCAAGCATTTTTGCTATCATAATTCAATAATAAACTACATCCATAATCATTCTGTCCGTTAGTCCATTAAAAATAAACATATTCTTTGTCATCATTTATGAAAATAATACTGAGCTTAACCTATACAATCAGACAGCTTTATTTTTTTCCTATAAAAACAACATGCTACTCCGGTTTATAATAAGAGATTCAGAAATTGTCTTCTTCACGCTCTCTTTTTTATAACTATTTTTTCATCCATCACCAAGAAAGGTATAAATATATATAACTAATTTAGTCTAATATAATTTTTCTCTAGGATAACTTTTTTCAAACTGAAGTGAAAAAAAACGTTCTCTATAGCACACAAAGTACAATCACAAAGTGCTAAAAGTCTCACTAGATAAAACATTCTTTATAATAATAATTGCACCCTTTATTTATAATAGTTGAGCGTTTTGCAATCTGAATAAGAGCTCCCAATATCATAAGATTTTCTCATTTTTATCCTTCTCATAAAGTGCCATATCAATACCATTCACTTGTGCATCAAAAGCAGAGATAAAAATTGACTTAAACACAAGACAGTGATCTCTTATGCAGCATTTCAAAGCCTAGGCTGTTGCAATATTGGGAACTAGCAAATCTATTATGGTACCAACTTATACTTTTATTTAATGCAAAAATAGAACTGCCCAACGGATTTTATGTTATACAATCCATGCTCTTTGTCGTGAAATGAGCTTGAAAAATATTGAACATCACATGGCTGAGCTACAAAATAGCCCATATACCAAGGCTGATAAAAAACAAAAAATTAATTTTTAAGCCTCAATCTATTGGGGTATCAATCCATTAGAAGCGTTACGAACCGTAACTCTCCATCTGGACGCGCTACGATGAATAGAGCATTTTTGCGTCCGGCTTCACGTAATTTATGAATCCGTTTTTTAGCTTCATCGATTGTTGTGATAGCACTCTGATTGATATCAATAATGACTTCACCAACGCGAATACGCTTTTTATCCGCTGCGCTATTTTGTGCAACAGATGTTACCACTAGTCCTCGAAGTTTATCTGAAATTGAATAACGATGACGCAAATCCTCTGTCAATTCAGATAGCGTCATTCCCATAAATTGCATTGTCACGCTTTTCGACAGATCATTATCTTTTTTATCATCAACTTCTTCTTCTATATCTTCATTTGCATCTGTTTCAATCAAACGTCCAAGCTTAACTTTTACTGTTTTTTCTTGTCCATCCCGTAAAACGGTAACATCTACCACTTTTCCTTCCGGACTTTCCGCCACTAAACGCGGCAAATCACGTGCATGCTTAATTTTTGCATTGCCAAAGAAAAGAATAACATCTCCAGTTTGTAACTGGCTATTATCTACATTATTTTCTTCCGTCTGTTCTATTTTACCAGCCACCAATGCTCCTACCGCATTGTCCAATTTTAAACTTTTTGCAATATCCTCAGTCACCGGCTGAATACGAATAGCTAACCAACCACGCCTTATTTCTCCAAAATCACGCAATTGACTAATAACAGAAAGGGCCATATCTGATGGAATAGCAAACCCAATACCGATAGATCCTCCAGAAGGTGAAACAATTGCTGTATTAATGCCAATGACTTCACCATTTCTATCAAATAACGGACCACCAGAATTGCCCCGATTAATTGCTGCATCTGTTTGAATAAAATTATCATAGGGACCAGCATTAAGATCACGGTTACGTGCAGAAATAATACCAACCGTTACACTTCCACCAAAACCATAAGGATTACCAATAGCCATAACCCAGTCACCAATACGTGCTTTTTCTGAGTCACCAAAACGCACAGCTTTTAATTTTTTACGTCCCGCATCCACTTGAAGTAGTGCCAAATCAGTTTTGCTATCCTTGCCAAGAAGCTTCGCCTTGAGTTTTGTACCATCTGTAAAATTAACTTCAATATCATCAGCATCAACAATAACATGATAATTTGTAACAATAATCCCTTTTTGCGCATCAATCACAAAACCAGACCCCAAAGAACGCACCTTTTGAAATTGACTATTTTTTTGACCATCTTTGGGTGTAAAAAAATCATTAAAATATTCCTCCAGCAATGAATCTTTGGGAATAACGGGTACCGAAGTATTTTCATCCTGTTCGGTTCCTTCAACAGTCTGTGCCGTAGAAATATTCACAACCGTCTCCAAAAGCTCAGAAGCTAAATCAGGAACAGAAAGCAATGTCTTGTTTGTCTCTGCGCCCCAAGACAAATTCACTGATCCTGATAAAAACAAAATCACACACAAAACAACTCTTGTGATAAAAGACTTCAAAAACGTATTTCTACTCACGATACTTCTATCCATGACATGCCTTTAACCAAAGCTGCAAAGAGCCTTACTCAACTTATTATGCAAAATCAGTATGGCTTAACACTCTCTTACATGCATCATAAAAAAGCAGCTATAGAGCATACTTCTCATATGAAATAGTATACATCTATTCTCCACCAGACTTTGAATCAGTTTTGCTCAAACTAGGACTCATTGTTGATGAAAGCTTTTTCTTTACTTGCAGGGGATTTTGAAAATAAAAAAAGAAATCCTCATTTGGTGAAATGACCATCGAAACTCTTTCTAAATTCTTATACTGTTCCATCGCTAACCAAAAATCGTAAAAAGATGGATTAGCTTCCCGCGCATTTAATAAAATGCGAATACTTTCGGCTTGTCCTTCACCGCGAGTAATTTCAGCATCACGCTTTGCGGCTGCCACAATTTCCTCATATTCACGATTTGCTTCTGCCACAATACGATCTCGTTCTTGTTGACCACGAGCCCGGATATTTTCCGCAACAGCCTCCCGTTCAGCAGCCATTTGTCGATAAACATCTTCTGAAACAGCATCCGTTAAATCGGTTTTTCGAATACGCACATCAACAATCGTAATACCCAGCGAACCTGCATCTATAGAAAATTGCCGTTGCACCTCAGCCATCATTGCGCCTCGTTCATCCGATAAGGCAGCTTTAAATTCTCGCTTACCATAAACAGCACGCAAAGCGTCAATAAACCGTGGTGCAAGATTTTCACGTGCCGCAATTTGCGGACGCCCTGAAGCAATACGCTGTAAAAACAATTTAGGATCCGTAATACGATAAATAAAGAACGCATCCACTTCGTAATAAGCACCCCCACGAACTTGTACCGATTGCGTAGGAACATCATAACGCAACAAGCGATTATCCACCACAATCATCTTATCCACAAAGGGCATTTTCGAATAAATTCCAGGATTAGACTCGACCTTAACGATTTGACCAAAACGCTTAATTGCCACTTGTTGACGAGGATAGACAATAAAAAGTGACATCCACAAAATGATCAAAAGAAACATTATGGTACTAAAAATAAACAAAAAACGAGACTGCTGCATTATTAGCGTCCTCCAGAAATATGAGCATCCAAGAGCGATGTCGAACGTGCTGATTTCGCTTTTGCTTTTTCTGATAAATTGTTACCCAGCAATTCGTTCAAAGGAAGATAAGGCACCGCTGGAGAATTAATTTGATCAAGAACCAATTTATTTGGTGAAGAGAAAATACGCCCCATCGTTTCCATATAAAGACGATAACGCGCAGCCTCTGGTGATATTGCCGCCTCACGGGCTATAGCCTGAAAACGTTCAGCACGCCCGCGTGCCTCTTCAACCATTTGTGCTTTTTCACCTTTTGCGATTTCCCGTGTACGTGAAGCTTCACCATTTGCTAAACCAATCTTCGTAAAACGCACACGATTTCCTTCTTCAATCATTCGTCCACGTTCCTGCTCTGCCTGCTGAACAGAATTAAACGCAGCAGCAACCTTTGTCGGAGGAGCAGCTTCACTAATCGATACACGGCTTATTTCGACACCGAGTTGATATTTATCGACAGTCAACTGGGTAATCTTTCGCACATCGTTAGCAACTTCCTCTTTTTTATCGCGTAAAACATCATCAACAGGTCTGGAACCAATAACCTCGCGCATTGCACTTTCAGCAACCTGACGAACTGTCCCTTCTTGATCATTCACATTGAATAAAAATTGTCCTGGATGTGAAATGCGATAGTAAACAGAAAAATTGACATTAACAATATTTTGATCACTAGACAGCATCAAACCTTCACTTTGTTGTCTCTGTCCAGTCTGTCCACCAATTGCAATTGTTTTTTCAGTTAAAGGCACTTTCATATAGGTCTCAATTGGCCAAAAGTGAAAATGCAATCCATCCCCGATAATTCCCGCCTTAGGCACACCAAAACGCAATTCCACTGCTTGCTCATTTTGTTGGACGATATAAAGTGATTGATAGAGCAAAAAACACACAGCAAGCAGAAGGAACAAAACAACAATTCCCCCTCTACTAAATTGTTTAAACTGATCCTTCCCTTTACGCAAAATATCATCAAAATTGGGACCATTTCCGCCCCCATTATTGCCACCAGAACCAAAAAGATTCTTAGTCGATGTTTTTTTGTCACCACTGTTCTTGTTTTTATCGCCACTCCACGGGCCACCACCATTTTGATTTGTCCAGGGCATTATCACCTCTTTAACTGACTACCATTCATTCAAATACCAACCATTCAATTGGATCTTATAGGGATTATCTTATCTCATTACAATACAACTGACAGGTTCTTTTCACTTATGATTATTTTCGTTCATAAACCACAAAACGTGTCGGATGACTATCTTTTTCTCCTTTTGGAATATCTTGTGTTTCTACAATAGTCCATTTTTCTTTATCAAAAACAGGAAAAAAACTATCACCTTCTATAGAAGCTAAAACTTCTGTAAGGAATATTTTATCAGCCATATGCAACCCTTGTTGAAAAATTTCACCACCCCCAATAATAAAAACTGCATCTGCACCATTTTGAGAAGCCACACTTTTTGCAATCGAACAGGCTTGCGACAAAGAATGAGCAATAACAGCGCCTTCAGCCGTGAATACACAATTACGGGTAATAACAATATTTGTACGCCCTAGTAAAGGACGCCCAAGAGAATCCCATGTTTTTCGCCCCATAATAATGGGGTTACCAAAAGTCAAAGCTTTAAAGCGTTGCAAATCCGTGGATAAATGCCAAGGCATCGCACCTTCACGACCTATAACACCATTTTCTGCAACAGCTGCAATTAAACAAACTGGAAAAGTCATACTGCTACCGGTGCCTTAATATGTGGCTGCGCTTCATAATTAAGCAATTCAAAATCCTCAAATTTAAAAGAAAAAAGATCTGTTACCGCTGAATTTATAAGCATCAACGGCAAAGCATTTGGTATACGAGACAACTGGTATCTTGCCTGTTCAAAATGGTTAGAATAAAGATGAGCGTCACCCAGAGTATGAATAAAGTCTCCTGCTTTAAGTCCACTTACTTGGGCAATCATCATCGTCAACAACGCATACGAAGCAATATTAAACGGAACACCTAAGAAAATATCTGCTGAACGCTGATAAAGCTGACAGGATAGCTTCCCATCAGCAACATAAAATTGAAAAAAACAATGACAAGGAGGCAAAGCCATCTCCTCTATCAGTGCGGGGTTCCAAGCAGATACAATTAAGCGACGAGAATCAGGCGTTTCTTTAATCATCGTCAAAAGATGACTGATTTGATCAATATGCCGTCCATCGGGAGCAGGCCAAGAGCGCCACTGATAACCATAAATAGGACCAAGGTTCCCTTTCTCATCAGCCCACTCATCCCAAATTGACACACCATGTTCCTTCAACCATGCAATATTTGTATCACCTCTCAAAAACCACAAAAGCTCATAAATGATCGAGCGCAAATGCAATTTCTTCGTTGTTAACAGAGGAAAGCCAGCCTGCAAATCAAACCGCATTTGATACCCAAAAATTGATCGTGTCCCCACACCGGTTCGATCTGTACGATCAATGCCGTTATTTAAAACATGCGATAAAAGATCAAGATAGATTTTCATATAAATATTATGGTTGATTCTTAACGTTACAGGAAATAGAAACTTCAAAATTTATAAAAATACAATTCAAAAAAATCCTCCTCCCAAACATCTTTTATAGGAAATCATTATTATACGATTGCATTTTGATGAATCAAATCGTAAATAAATTTTAAAAGAAACAAGTTAGGTATGATCATAAAAGGGATAAATTTATGGAGAATGAACCAACTTTAGCACCACATGATACAAGAAAACGTATCTGGGCTATCGTGTCCAGTGCATCAGGTAATCTAGTAGAATGGTATGACTTTTATGTTTATTCCTTTACATCCATTTACTTTGCATCACAATTTTTTCCCTCAGAAGGCAATGTCGTTACGCAACTTTTAATGGCTGCTGGTGTCTTTGCTATTGGTTTTCTTATGCGCCCAATCGGCGGATGGCTTTTTGGCTTCATTGCCGATCGTTACGGACGCAAACGCTCAATGCTTATCTCTGTTTTTATGATGTGTGGTGGTTCGTTCTTAATCGCCCTACTTCCTACCTATGAAACCATTGGAGTAGCAGCAGGAATTCTTTTACTTTTACTCAGAATGCTTCAGGGGCTTTCTGTCGGTGGTGAATATGGTACAACAGCAACTTATATGAGCGAAATCGCCCTCAAAAATCGCCGAGGATTTTTTAGCTCTTTCCAATACACCACACTGATTGGTGGTCAGCTTCTAGCCAGTCTTGTTATATTCATTTTAGCGCTTTATCTCACTGAAGATCAGCTAAAAGCATGGGGTTGGCGTATTCCATTTGCCATTGGTGGACTAGGAGCAATTGTTGCGATTTATCTACGCCGCACGCTCCATGAGACAACGACCAAAGAAAGTCGTTCTAGTGCACAAGCTGGTAGTATTAGAGGACTTCTAAGCAACCACCGAAAAGCTTTTTTTCTAGTTATCGGCTTTACCGCTGGAGGATCGCTCACATTCTACACCTATACGACTTACATGCAGAAATATCTGATTACAACCACCGGCTTTGATAAACATACAGCCACAACTGTGATGACTGCTGCACTCTTTGTTTTCATGTTACTTCAACCTGCATTTGGTTTTATGGCTGATAAAATTGGAACAAGAACTTCACTCCTTATTTGGAGTGTCTTATCCATTATCTTTACCATTCCTGGACTTAATGTGATTGGTAGTACTGATAATACATGGATTGCTTTATCAGTCATTATTGGAATGCTCTGCATTATGAGCTTTTACACGTCCATCTCTGGCATTGTAAAATCAGAAATGTTTCCCGCTTCAGTACGAGCAATAGGAGTTGGGCTCTCTTATGCTATTGCCAACGCACTGTTTGGCGGTTCTGCTGAATATGTCGCGCTTGGATTAAAAGATCTTGGATATGAATCTGTCTTCTATTTTTATATAACCGGCATGATGATTATTGCATTCATTTCTGTTCTCTTAATGCCCGATGCCCGGAAAGAGGGTTATCTTCAAGGTGATAGTATCCATTAAATTTTCTAAACTAAATCAAGAATCCCGATTTTTCGGGCTTCTTGATTATGATAATACTGTAAAATCAATATTTACAACTTATTATAGACACGCCTTTCATAGCATAAACATCTCTCGTATCATAAAGGAGCAATGTCCTCTTCTTTGATATGAACCATGATGAATAAATTATCCCATGTCATGACCGTATATTTTTCATGATCCCAATAAATCCAGTATACTTAGCTTTAAAAACATCAGATCTGTTTTAATTAAGATCCTCTTTTCTTTATCAAAAATAAGCAAAACATCGTTTCCTTATTTGTCTAATAATGGAAATTAAACCGCATCTATTATCACCAATCAATCCTCTCTCAACACCCCTTTCTGATCTGAATAATCAATGATACCGTTAAAGATACAATAAAAATCAAAACATACCTTCCTATAAATATGAGCACCGTTTTGTTCTATGACAAAAAAAACTGCAAACATCATAAAAATAAGCTGTTTCCCCCCCCCTTTTTTTTAAGAAACATCGCAATATAATTGAATTTTTATGGCTTAAACTGTAAACAACCTTAAAGAGAAGAAAAGTTATCGATCTAAAAGGGGAATACTTCATGAATAATCAAACAACTTTAGATCCACATGATACAAGGAAACGTATCTTCGCTATCATATCCAGTGCATCAGGGAATCTAGTAGAATGGTACGACTTTTATGCTTACTCCTTTGCATCGGTTTATTTTGCATCACAATTTTTTCCTGAAGATGAAGATATCGTTACACAACTGTTAAAAACTGCAGGAATCTTTTTTATTGGCTTTCTTATGCGTCCAATTGGAGCATGGCTCTTTGGATTCATTGCGGATCGTTATGGACGAAAAAACTCGATGCTTATTTCTGTTTTTATGATGTGTGGGGGCTCTTTTCTCATTGCCATACTTCCCACTTATAAAACCTTGGGAATAACAGCAGCATTTCTCCTCCTTTTAGTCCGCATGTTTCAAGGACTTTCCGTTGGCGGTGAATATGGTACAGCAGCAACTTATATGAGCGAAGTTGCACCAAAAAATCGTCGTGGTCTCTTTGCTTCTTTTCAATATGCAACAACGATCACAGGTCAACTTCTCGCAAGTTTTATAATATTTATTTTATCCCTTTACCTTACTGAAGATCAGTTAAAAGCGTGGGGATGGCGTATTCCTTTTGTCATTGGTGGCTTTGGAGCAATTGTTGCAATTTATCTGCGTAGTTTGCTCCATGAAACAACAACCCACAAAAGCCGCTCTGAACAACATGCTGGTAGTCTTAGAGAACTTTTTCGCAATCATAAAAAAGCTTTCTTTTTGGTTGTTGGCTTTACAGCTGGTGGATCACTCACATTTTATACATACACCACTTATATGCAAAAATATCTGATCACAACCACAGGTTTTGATAAACAAACCGCAACAACGATAATGACTGCCGCCCTCTTTATTTTTGTGCTACTCCAACCCCTTTTAGGTTTCATAGCCGATAAAATTGGAGCAAGAGCTTCACTCATTAGTTGGAGTACCTTATCCATTATCTGCACCATTCCTGTACTTAAAATGATTGGGAATGCCCATAATGCATGGGCAGCACTCTTAATCATCATTGGAATACTCTGTGTTATGAGTTTTTATACGTCCATTGCTGGTATCATAAAAGCAGAATTGTTCCCAGCCTCAATCCGCGCAATTGGTGTTGGATTTGCTTTTGCCATTGGGAATGCACTATTTGGCGGTTCTGCTGAATATGTAGCGCTTGGATTAAAAAATATGGGATACGAATCTGTTTTCTTTTTTTACATAGTTGGTATGATGGTCATTGCACTCATCTCTATTCTCCTTATGCCCGATATAGATAAAGGAGGATATCTCGATAAAGACGATAAACTTCATTAAACTTATTTTTCGGAAAAAAAGCCCAAGAAAATGGGCTTTTTTTTATCATTATTTACACAAAAACTTAATTTTTATTTATGAAACCCATTTCATTATCTTACTCTCAATAATGGAAAGTCATCGAATATTTTCTATGACATACAGATATTACTTCCATAACGTATTGATTTGTAATGGTTGTTTATCATTTTGTATCTCAATTGAGAAACCCAAATACCATAAGATTTTTTCATTTCTACCCTTTTATATCTCGTCCTCATAACGATACCTCTTGCAACTCAGAAACAGAGTTAATGCTATGAATAAAATTATTTAATAAAAGAATAAAACAGCATTTTACAAAATATTTAAATTACAAAAAATGTATAAATCTATTGATGTAATTTACATTTAACAAATTTTCATGAACTTAAAGGTATTTAAATATAATAAAAACTTACTTAATTCTTATAAAGAATAATATTATATTTAATTATAAATTTATTAAAACGATTTTTATTATTTATATTAATTAATAAAACTATTTATACTATATAATAAATAATTTAAAATTGCAAAAGTATTTTATTTTAAATATTTTTCATAAAAATAATCATTTATACAATTGAATTTTTCTGGAAATCATAAACAATTATGGTTAGAAAATATCAACTATAAATTTAAAAGGGGAGCACTTCATGAAAAATGAAACAACTTTAGTACAACATGATACAAGAAAACGTATCTTCGCTATCATATCTAGCGCATCAGGGAATCTAGTAGAGTGGTATGATTTTTACGTTTACTCATTTGCTTCTATTTACTTTGCACCACAATTTTTCCCTTCAGATGGCGATGTTGTTACCCAATTTTTTAAAACTGCAGGAATCTTCTTTATTGGTTTTCTTATGCGCCCAATTGGAAGTTGGCTTTTTGGCTTTATTGCTGATCGTTATGGACGAAAAAACTCGATGCTCATATCTATTCTTATGATGTGTGGGGGCTCTTTTCTCATTGCCATACTTCCCACTTATGAAACTTTAGGGAGAACTGCAGCAATTCTTCTTCTCCTAATCCGTATGATGCAGGGACTTTCAGCAGGTGGTGAATATGGTACAGCTGCAACTTATATAAGCGAAGTTTCCCTTAAAAAACACCGCGGTCTCTTCGCTTCTTTCCAATCTGGTACGCTTATTACTGGTCAACTTTTAGCCAGTTTTATTATATTTATTCTGGCACTTTATCTAACGGAAGACCAATTAAGAACATGGGGCTGGCGTATTCCATTTGCTATTGGTGGATTGGGAGCATTCGTCGTACTTTATCTACGTCGTTCACTTCATGAAACAACCACCAAAGAAAGCCGCTCTCAAAAACACACTGGGAGTCTTAAAGAGCTTCTAAGCAAACACACAAAAGCATTTTTTGTGATTGTTCTCTTCGCCTCTGGAGGATCTCTCACATTTTACACTTGTACGACTTATATGCAGAAATATCTGATCACAACTACCGGTTTTGATAAACATACCGCTACAACTGTAATGACCGCGGCACTCTTTATTTTCATATTACTCCAACCCATATTTGGTATCCTAGCTGATAAAATTGGGACAAGAACTTTACTTATCCTTTGGAGTGCACTCTCTACTCTCTTTACAATTCCTGGACTTCTTATAATCGGTCACGCACATAATCCATGGATTGCGCTATCAGCCATTATTGGAATACTCTGTATTATGAGCATGTATACATCCATCTCTGGTGTCGTAAAATCAGCAATGTTTCCCTCTTCAGTACGAGCACTGGGAGTTGGTCTCTCTCATGCTATTGGCAATGCATTATTTGGTGGTTCTGCCGAATACGTAGCACTTGGATTAAAAAATATAGGACATGAATCACTGTTTTATTTTTACGTAATCGGCGTAATGCTCATTGCATTCATTGCCACCCTCTTTATACCGGATATGAGCAAAGGAGGATATCTTCAAGAAAACGAAACCGATTAAACCTTCGATGCTAAACAAAAAAGCCCAAAGAATTTTGGGCTTTTTTTATTGAGCAAAATTGAATTTTAAAATTGTTTAAATTTTATCAAGTGCGTTTAATTGTTTGGCTACCAAATAATAGAAAGTCATACGACTTTTTCTGCGATCTCCAGACATCATTTCTGCAACTTTTGACACAGCCATTTTAGCCCTCTGCTCATCCGCGCCTAATACATCTTGAACCCATTTTTCAACGCGTTCTAACTCTTTTGGATCCGATGTAGCAACAAGCGCTGCATCCTGCTTTTTCATCACCAAAGCTAAACGACGGCTAAGCCGTTCTACTGCTGCTTCATCGGGGTTTGAATCATATAGTTTAATATCTGCTAGATTATTGGTCATTTTGCATCATCTCCTCTCCAAAAATGAGCGGCCTATACTTTACAGCCGCATCATATAGCTCCATAAATAATTAGAGGATTAAAAATATTAACAACCCCCCCTTTTCCTAAGACTGTTCTTCATCTATATTTAAGGAGCTGGTTTACCAGCTATGGTAATAAATGGACAATGAAATAAACTCATTGGACCCGGGGGCGGTACCCGGCGCCTCCACCAAAATATAAGAGACCAAAGTTATATTTTGGTGGGGGCGAAATAGGATCGACAAGGGCGTAAAGATTGCTCTTTTACTCGGCATAGTACCACCGTTATCGGACTAAATGAGTAGTTGCAAATGACAACTATGCGGAAGCACGTCTCGCTGCTTAATGCAGTGCGAATGTTTCAATTTAAGTCTTAAACCGTCGCAGGTTTAAGCGGGGTTCGGAGGCACCTGGCAACAGAAGCCTTCATTTTTTTAAATGTTATTGATTGATCTTTCAGACATTATCAGACATTATTTACCATAGAGTTTCGTTTTTATTCGATTTATTGAGGTGCATCGTAGACAAAATACTGCTAATTTTAAAATATATTCTATCACACAATATCAATACGCCCCATTATCAATACGCTCCATTCTGCTACGTGAAATAAAAGGAATAAACTTCGATGGTTAAAGATCAAATCCGTTACGATATTCTCGTTCAGGATGCGCTTCGTGGAGTTATCCGTAAAGTTTTATCGGAAGTTAGCAAAGCAGGTCTTCCGGGAAATCATCATTTTTTTATAACTTTTTTGACGAATACCCCAGGTGTTAAAATTTCTCCTCGGCTAAAAAATCGCTATCCTGAGCAAATGACAATCGTCTTACAACATCAGTTTAGAGATCTCAGTGTTTCAGAAACAGCTTTCGAAGTAACCCTCTCCTTCAGGGAAATAACCGAAAAGCTCGTGATTCCTTTTACTTCTATTCAGGTCTTTTATGATCCTGTAGCAGCATTTGAAGCAGCATTTGATCTGCCCTCAAATCTTACCTCTGGAGAAAGTGAAAATTCAGAAAATACCTCAACTACGCCCATTACCTTATCAAACACACAAAAAAAAGAAAATACGCTTACAAAAGAACAAAATTTCAGTACAAATAAAGAATCTTCAAATAGCGATACAAAACAAAGTGCTGATGTTGTCTCTTTAGATTCTTTTCGGAAAAAATAAATTTTCTCATGACTGAATTGATTAATCTTCGCCGATTTCGAAAACAAAAAAAACGTATAGAAAAATCTCTTCGTGCTGAGCAAAATCGTTATCGTTTTGGACGAACAAAAACTGAAAAATTTTTTGAGCAACAAAAATCTTTAAAAACGCAAAAATTTCTTGATCAAAATCGTTTACGAAACGACGAATAAAGGTGGAAAAATGCACGAAAATAATTCTATCGATTGGTCAAAAGTCATTCCACGAAAAATATCTGTTCGCGTTGATGGGCACGCAACAAGCGTCTCTTTAGAACCGCCATTTTTAGATATTCTAAAAGATATAGCCCGCAAAAAAGGACAATCTTTAGCCTTTATTATCACTGATATTGATAGCAAAAGACCACAACAAGTCAATCTTTCGGCTTCTTTACGCGTTTATGCCCTTCAAAGCGTTCTCACCCAACGCCTTTAATGTTTATGCTTATTTTTTACGTTCTCTTTTTGTTTATTCAACTGAAGCTGTTGTGACTTTTTTTAGAGAAGTTTTTTTAATCTAGAACTTCAATGAAAAAAAGACTACAAAAGAGATATAATGAGTAATTTTTCTGATCACAACATACCTTTCTTTGAAGAAGATTCCCCTCCAGACCATGATAAAAAGAGCTCTGGTTTTTCCTCCCATACTCTAAAAGAACAAAAATCATATAACACAGACTATTTAAAACAACTCAATCCAGAACAGCAACAAGCTGTTATGAATACTGAGGGACCTCTTTTAGTTCTTGCAGGTGCTGGTACAGGAAAAACGCGCGTTTTAACAACCCGTATTTCTCATATTTTACGCTCTGGGCTTGCCTCTCCTCAGCAAATACTTGCTGTTACTTTCACCAACAAAGCAGCACGTGAAATGAAAATACGTATTGGTGAACTTATTGGAGGAGTTGTTGAAGGTATGCCTTGGCTTGGAACTTTTCACTCCACTGGTGCTAAAATTTTACGCCGTCACGCAGAGCTTGTTGGTTTAAAAAGAAACTTTACAATTCTCGATAGCGATGATGTTCTTCGACTTTTAAAACAGCTTATTCAAGCTGAGGGACTAGACGATAAGCGTTGGCCCGCACGAAACCTTGCCATGATGATTGATTCTTGGAAAAATCAAGGACTTTCACCAGAACATATCTCAAAAAGTGATGCTCATTCCTTTGGCAACGGCATGGGACGCAAACTTTATCACAGTTATCAAAATCGATTAAAAGATCTTAATGCTTGTGATTTTGGTGATCTTCTGCTTCATTCTATCTCTATCTTCCAACATAATCCAGATATTCTTCGCGAATACCATTCTCAATTTCGCTATATTCTTGTCGATGAATACCAAGATACAAATACAGCACAATATCTTTGGCTTCGCCTTTTGGCACAACATCCCCAAGGTCAACATATTAATCTTTGTTGTGTTGGCGATGATGATCAATCCATTTATGGATGGCGTGGTGCAAAAGTCGAGAATATATTACGTTTTGAAAAAGATTTTCCTTCTGCCAAAATTATTCGTCTAGAACGTAATTATCGCTCAACATCCCATATTCTTAAAACCGCCTCCCATCTCATTGCTCATAATGAAGAAAGACTGGGCAAAGTCCTTTTTTCTGCACAAATAAAGAGTGAGGAAGAAAAAGTAAAAATTCATTCAGCATGGGATTCGCAAGAAGAGGCCCGTGCCATCGGAGAAGAAATTGAACAAGCACACCAAACAGGTCATGCATTAAATCATATGGCTATATTGGTGCGTGCATCATTCCAAATGCGTGAATTTGAAGATCGCTTTGTAACGCTTGGTCTTAACTACCGCGTCATTGGTGGTCCTCGTTTTTATGAACGAATGGAAATACGTGATGCTATGGCTTATTTACGCGTTGTTGTCCAACCTGCTGATGATTTAGCTTTTGAGCGTGTTATTAATACACCGAAACGCGGCATAGGCGATGCAACCCTGCGCATTCTTTATGAGAGTGCGCGAGCACGTGCTGTTCCTCTCTTTTCTGCAGCCGCTGACATCATTGAAACAGATGAGTTAAAGCCTAAGGCACGCAGTGCGTTACGAAGCCTTATTGAAAACTTCCGCCGCTGGCAAAATATGCTTCAAGATACTCCTCATAAAGAACTTGCCGAGATTATCCTTGATGATTCTGGTTATACAACCATGTGGTTAGAAGATCGCTCACCAGAGGCTCCTACACGACTAGAAAATCTTAAAGAAATGATCCGTTCCATGGAACAATTTGAAAATCTTCAAAGTTTTTTGGAACATGTTGCACTCGTTATGGATGCTGAAAACAATGAAAATACCGATGCAGTCAACATCATGACACTTCATTCAGCCAAAGGACTTGAATTTGAAACAGTTTTTCTTCCTGGCTGGGAAGAAGGACTTTTTCCCCATCAGCGCTCATTAGATGAAGGTGGACGTTCAGGATTAGAAGAAGAACGGCGTCTTGCTTATGTTGGACTCACAAGAGCAAAAAAACACCTGCATATATGGTTTGTATCTAATCGTAGAATTCATGGACTTTGGCAATCTACTCTTCCCTCCCGCTTTCTAGATGAATTACCAGCAGAACATATAGAAGCCATAGCAATGGAAACATCTTATGGTGGTTATGGAAAATCTTCCTTTCAAAATCACGATTCCTGTTATACTGGCTATGCAACAGCAAGACAAAAGCATGCACAAAAAAACAAGACGATTGAAGGGAAAATTATCGCTCAATCAATCTCTCATGCATCATCAGATTTTTCCATCAATGATCGGATTTTTCACATAAAATTTGGTTATGGTCATATTACAGCAATAGACGATCATAAATTGACAATAATGTTTGAAAAAGCCGGAGAAAAGCGTGTACTGGATAATTTTGTCAACAAAGCTTAACTAAAAGCAAACCACGATCAGTTTTTGCAAGAGACCATTTTGTTTATTCTGATTATCATTTCCATTTGCGAACAAAAACTTCAATGGGTAAATTTTGCATATCAGGCAATGCATCGTAAATTTTATCAAGCGACCAATCCCACCAAGCCATCTCCAAAAGGCATTCTATGACATGATTGGGAAAACGCATCCGCAACCGTTTAGCAGGAACACCAGCGACAACCGCATAAGGCATAACATCTTTCGTTATAACAGCGTTAGCACCAATAATTGCTCCATGTCCAACTGTCACCCCAGGCATAATAACCGCGCCATATCCAATCCACACATCATGCCCAATAATAACACGTTTTGCACAACGCCTTTCGCGAAAAGAACGATCAAGAGCCATATAACGAAAATATTCGTTTGGACGATAGGTTATTTTATGCGTTGAAACGCGCTCCATAGGATGCTCCAACGCATTCATCCGTACATGAGATGCAATAGAACAAAAACGCCCAATATCGCTATAAATAGCCTCACTATTACGTTCTAAATAAGAAAAATCTCCAACGGTTACATCCCGTAAAATCACCCGCTCATTAATTTCCACATAGCGCCCTAATTTACAACCATGCAGCCGTGCTGTCGTATGGATACGAGGCTCACTTTCATGAAATCGAAGATCGTTCTCAATATTCATGCATCCCTCACCAATGTTTCATCAATAGATATGGAAAGACATACCAATCAAGCCAATAAAATCAACCATGAAACAGAGATTGCAAAACAAACCTGCCGATGTTACAATTTCTTGATCTATCTAAGAGAGTCAAACTATGAAAAATGTAATACGCATCTTGGGGCTGACAATCATATTTCTTGCAGGTATTTTTATTTATGATGCGCTGACAAATAAGCCTTTAGGTGATAATTTTACACTCACTGATTCTAATGGAAAAAATATCACTGAGGCTGATATTCGAAGCAAGCCTTCAATAGTTTTTTTCGGTTTCACTATGTGTCCTGAAATCTGCCCTACGACATTGATGAATCTTGATCGATGGCTTACAGCCCTTGGACCCAATGCCGATAAATTAGGCATATGGTTTGTTACTGTTGACCCTGAACGTGATACACCAGAAGTGCTCCATGAATATCTCAGTAATTTTAACAATAAAATCATGGGTATCAGTGGAGATCCTGATAAAGTTCATAAAATGGTCAATTCCTTTAACATCGTTGCTGAAAAAGTCCCTGGAACAGATGGAAACTATACATATAACCATACAGCAGCAATTTTTTTACTCAAAAAAGGTGGAAAATTAGCTGGCGTTATCCGTTATGACACGAAAGAAAGCGATAGCGAATTAAAAGATGAAATCGCCATTGAACGGTTAAAAAAACTCATCTTAAACTAAAAAAAGCCGATCAAAAGAAAGAACAGCATGTCGCAACAAATTCGCCTCTATTATACTGCTTCTAAAAATGAAGCAGAACGGTTCTATACCCTTATAGACACAGCCTTTGACGAAGAAGGTTATCCTCTTGCTCTTACAGAGATAAATGAACAAAATGCTGTATATGAACTTTCACTCTATGTAGACCAAGAAAACTACGAGCATATTTCGAAACGTTTTGCCCAAATCCTTTCTATAGATCCTAATAAAATTAACAGTGAAATTTTACCCAACATTGATTGGGTACAAAAAAGCCTAGAAGGACTAAAACCTGTGCAAGCCGGTCCTTTTTTTCTTCATGGAAGTCACAACCGAAACGCCATTCCAGCCAATGTTCTTCCTATTGAAATTGAAGCAAATCAAGCTTTTGGCACCGGACATCATGGAACAACAGCTGGTTGTTTAGAAATGATTGCCAAAGTGATGGAACATGAAAATCCCCAAAATGCACTTGATCTTGGTACCGGCAGTGGGGTACTCGCCATCGGCATCGCAATGCTCAAACCTATTGCTATACTTGCATCTGATATTGATCCAATCGCTATTCAAGTTACACAACACAATATCCAGCTCAATGGCGTAAAAAAATATATCACAGCTGTCACAGCAACAGATTTTGCCCATGATGAAATTGCTTCACGTGCTCCCTTTGATCTTATTGTTGCCAATATCCTTGCCAATCCTCTTATCGCACTTGCACAAGAAATGGTAAAGGCACTCCAAAAAGGTGGATCACTGATACTCTCTGGAGTTCTTGAAGAACAACATGCAGATGTTTTAAAGGCTTATGTAAAACAAGGGCTGAAACACATTGAAACATACCACCGTCAAGGATGGGTTACGATACATCTGAAATAAAGTAAAAGAAAAGGACGTCATTATGTATCAATCTTTTGAGGCGACAACAAATCCAGCCCATGCTCTAGAACGCATTGCCTCTCTGCGTAAAGAGTTTGACCGCCTTGGTCTCGATGGTTTTCTTGTTCCGCGGTGCGATGAACATCAAGGAGAGTATGTCCCTCCCCATGCTCAACGCCTTAGCTGGCTAACCGGCTTTACTGGATCAGCTGGGATTGCACTGATTTTAAAAAACAAAGCCATCATATTTACAGACGGACGATATAAGCTCCAAGTTCGCCAACAAACTGATCCTAATATTTTTGATTATGAAGATCTCATAACTTGCCCTCCCTCACAATGGCTTGAAAAAAATGCTCAAAAACTTTCTATTGGCTTTGATCCATGGCTCCACACCATCACTGCCACCGATGCATTGAGAAACGCATCAGAAATGAAAGCAGGTGGAAAACTTGTAGCAATTCACTCCAATCCCATTGATCTGCTTTGGCATGATCAGCCATCATTGCCACAAGCTGCCCTATCAATTCACCCTCTCAAATATGCTGGGTGCAATACGGATGAAAAACTCGCTTTGATTTACAAAGATATACAGAAAACTCATGCAAATGCTTTTATTTTTACAGACCCTTCCTCCATTGCATGGACATTCAATATACGTGGCAACGATGTTTCCAACACACCTTTTTCCCTTTGTTTTGCTTTCATTCCCATCCAAGAAACACCAGCCTTATTCATTAACAGCAAAAAACTTGGTGTAGAACAGAAACAATATCTGGAACGTTATGCAAAATTATATGAACCAGAACAGCTTATTCCAAAGATCAAAGAGTATGTTCAAAAAGGGACAGTGTTTGCCTTAGATCCACAGCTAACATGCGAAAAATTACGAACTGTTATTGAAGAAAAAAATAGCTCTTTCATCACACTTACCGATCCTGCCGCTCTACCACGTGCCATTAAAAATGACACAGAACTCAATGGCGCACGCAAAGCGCATCTACGCGATGGTGTTGCCCTAACCCGTTTTTTTTCCTGGTTAGATAAACAAATACCAGGGTCAATAAGTGAAATTTCTGCTGCGCAAAAATTAGAAGAATTTCGCATAAATACAGCAAAAGAAATGGGAGAAGAACTTAAAGATCTTTCTTTTGATACAATTTCAGCAGCAGGAGAAAATGGCGCCATTATTCATTATCGTGTAACAACACAAACAAATAAACAACTCAATGCGGGTGAACTTTATCTTGTTGATTCAGGCGGACAATATCGTGATGGAACGACAGATATCACACGTACAGTAGCAATTGGGAATATTGGAGAAGAAGAAAAACGCTGTTTCACGCTTGTCCTCAAAGGTATGATTGCTCTTTCAACTGCTTACTTTCCAAAAGGAACCCGCGGACAAGACATTGATATTCTAGCGCGCATTGCATTGTGGAAGGCTGGTTTTGATTATGCTCATGGCACCGGTCATGGTGTCGGGTCTTATCTTTCTGTTCATGAAGGACCACAAAATATTTCCCGCAAAGGATGCCAAGAACTCATCTCCGGTATGATTCTTTCAAACGAACCAGGATATTATCGCGAAGGTGCTTTTGGTATCCGTCTTGAAAATTTGATAATTGTAAAGCCAGCACAAAAAATTGATGGCGGGGATATAGAAATGCTTTCGTTTGAGACGCTTACACTTTGCCCTATTGATCGAAAACTCATTCTCCCAGAGCTTTTGACACAAGAAGAACGGCAATGGCTCAATGATTACCATGCGCGCGTTTATCAGATGAATGCACCTTACTTAAATGAAGAAGATAAAAAATGGGCAAAAGAGGCAACACTACCCCTTTAAATGAGGCAACACAAATATCTTCTAACGCTTCTTATAAAAACACCACACCCTTCTCTTTTAAAGAGGGAAATGCATATTTACCATCAGCAATCACAAAAAATGCTTCTATAAAATACTTCAAGTTTTTTTACCGATAGGATAAAAGCTCTTCCCAAACTGAAACAGAACGGGATATACTTATAACAGATAATGCTTATCAACTATCCTCTACCATCTTCACATGAGTTATAGCCTTATTCTGCTGTATAGAAATTTTCATTATATTTTGTAATCCTCCGCGTCTCATTTCTAAAACGCCTATTATAACCAGCTCATTACACTGTTTAAATTCAAAAATTCTGCATATTTAGTTACAATTTTTACCTTGATTCACAGTGATACCGTATATCTTTTACTAATAATAACCTTGTATATTCTTAATCATAAGAGTTTAAGTTTAATATTTAAATTCAACGTTTTTTAATCACTTAATAAATATCAAAATATATGGCGCTCTATTTTTGCAAAAAAAACAACCCCTATTATCCCCTTTTTGATTCCAGCCCCCCAAAATGTAAGAGAGATAACCATACAAACAGCATACGCATCTTCTAGAAAACGCCCTCTAAACATCATGTTCCTCAATCAACTGTAGCCAAGTCTCTTCATCGATAACCTCAACACCTAATTCTTCAGCTTTAGCCAATTTGGAGCCCGCTCCAGGTCCTGCAACAAGAAGATCTGTTTTTTTAGAAAGTGAACCAGATGTTTTGGCCCCTAATCGCTCTGCCAATGCTTTTGCTTCATCGCGTGACATATGCGCCAAAGTTCCTGTAAAAACAATTGTCTTCTCCGCTATTGGGGAAGAAGCTGTCGTGATAGGCTCTTCATCAAGAGGAGTTACTTCTTCAAGTAAAACAGACAAAACCTCACGATTATGCGCTTCTTGATAAAAATCAACAATTGCGCTCCCTACCTGTGGTCCAATTCCTTCGATATTGGTAAGCTCCATCCAAGCTTCATTGCCTTTTTCATTTGCCTTATCACATGGCATAAGTGCTCCCATAGCCGCAGTTTCAAAAGCTGTATAATTTTTATAAGTACGTGCAAGGCGGCGTGCATTCACCTCTCCAACATGACGAATCCCCAATGCAAACAAAAAACGGCTTAAAGGAATTTCGCGACGTGCATTAATGGCATCATACAATTTGCGAACTGAAACAGTACCAAAACCTTCTATATTTTCTAAACGTATCAAAGATTTTTCTTGGCGACGTTCTAAAGTAAAAATATCGGCTGGTGTATGAATACAAAGCGCTTCATCTTGAGCATAGAAAAAAAACTCTACCTGTTTTTTACCTAAGCCCTCAATATCAAAAGCATTACGCGCAACAAAATGACGAATACGCTCAATCGCCTGTGCAGGACAAATAAGCCCCCCTGTACAGCGACGCACGGCTTCTCCCACTTCACGAACAGCATGACTCCCACAAGCTGGACACAAATGAGGAAAAATAAAGACAGAAGCATCTTTCGGGCGTTTTTCAATAATAACATCAATAACTTGAGGGATCACATCACCAGCACGTTGTACAATCACGCTATCGCCTACACGGATGTCACGTCCTTCACGAATAGGCTCTCCTTTATGACCAATTCCCTTAATATAATCCTCATTATGCAAACTAGCATTGGTCACCACGACTCCACCAACAGTAATAGGTGTAAGACGTGCAACAGGTGTCAAAGCTCCCGTGCGACCAACTTGAATGTCAATATCTTTCAAAAGCGCTATCGCTTTTTCTGCTGGAAATTTATGCGCGATTGCCCAACGCGGCGAACGAGAAACAAACCCCAAGCGCTTTTGAAGCATCAAATCATTAACCTTATAAACAATCCCATCAATATCATAGCTTAAAGAATGACGGCATTCTTCGATATCGTGATAATAAGAAATAATTTCTTCTAACGTCTTAAAGGCTTTTGTTAATGGATTGATAACAAAGCCATATTCTTTTAGCTTTTTCATCATCTCCATTTGACTTTCTGCCAATATTTCACTCACCTCACCACAAGCATAAGCAAAAAATTGAAGCTTTCTGCTAGCGGTTATCCGTGAATCAAGCTGACGGAGTGAACCAGCTGCCGCATTTCGAGGATTGGCAAAGGTTAACTTGCCCTTCTCTTGTTGGCTGATATTAAGTGCTTGGAAATCCTCCCGCCCCATATAAACTTCACCACGCACCTCAATTATATCAGGAAAATCACCTTGCAAAACTTGTGGAATATCAGCAATGGTTCGGGCATTTGCCGTCACATTTTCACCGACAGTTCCATCCCCACGCGTTGCCGCCCCCACAAGCCGCCCCTTTTCATAGCGTAAAGACAAAGATAAACCATCAATTTTTGGCTCCGCTGTTATTTCCAACACCTGTGTTTCTGGAAGCCGTAAAAAACGACGAATACGCTCAACAAATTCAGTAACATCTTCAGAGCTAAACGCATTATCCAGTGAAAGCATTGGCTGTGCATGAACAGATTTTTCAAACTTTTCAGAAATTGGTGCCCCAATTTTATGTGAAGGAGAATCAACACGAATAAGCTCTGGAAAAAGAGCTTCAATTTCTGCATTACGGCGGCGCAAAGCATCATATTCTGCATCGGAAATTTCAGGCTGATCATCACGATTATAAAGCACATCATGACGTGCAATCTCTTTTGCCAACCACTCTAATTCACTTTCTGCTTCAACAGCTGTGAGATTTTTATCTGCATCTTTGTTCATAAAATCTATTCCAAATTACGAGCACTGCCACAAGGATGATCTCCGCGCCTCCTCATAAAGTGAATCTCAATAAATACAAGCTTTCCAGTATTTTTATCGCTGACTAATTACCTTCATGCTAGAAGCTTTTGAGCCGCTGCACGCGCTTCTTCAGTAATCTGTTCTCCTGCCAACATACGAGCAATTTCTTCTGCACGCTCATGCTCTTCCATTTTATGAATAGCAGTAACAAAGCGTCCTTTATCATGACTCTCAATTTTTGAAATAAGAAAATGACCATGCGCTTTCGATGCAACCTGTGGAGCATGCGTAATAGCGAAAACCTGAACATGTTCTGATAAGCGTTGCAACCGTTGCCCAATAGCAGCTGCAACAGCACCCCCAACGCCTGTATCAATTTCATCAAAGATCAGCGTCGGTGCTGATCCTCGATCAGATAAAACAACTTTTAATGCCAACAAAAAACGAGACAATTCACCGCCAGAAGCCACACTAAGCATTGGTCCAGCACGTGTTCCAGGATTTGTTCGCACCCAATATTCAATACGATCACATCCCTCTGCACTCCGCTTTTCGATATCACTTTGCATTTCAACAATAAATTCAGCCCTCTCTAATTTCAATGCCGGTAACTCAGTCATCACGCTTTCAGACAAGTGCTTTGCAATCTCTTGACGTTTTATTGACAACGCTTGTGCTAACGTATCGTAATTTTTTTGTGCTTGTTTTGCTTCATCTTCAAAACGTGTCAATATAGTCTGAGCCTCTTCAAAATCAGCTAATTCAGCATCCATCTTATCGTGTAACTGAACCAATTCATCCGCAGAAACTTGATATTTACGAGCAAAACCCCGAAGAGAAAAAAGACGCTCTTCTATCCGTTCCAATTCATCAGGTTCAAAATCTAATGCTCGTATTGCCGTCTCAATACCTTCTTGCGCTGTTGCAAGTGCATGCAATGCCTCATCAATAGATTTCACCACTGGTGCAATAAGCTCTTGTGCTTCAGGAATTTTCCGCTCCAAACGCCTCACCAAATTGGAAAGCACTGGGATTGGTGATTTTTGACCCGTTAAAAGATCATCCGCTTCTTTAATATCCGTCGCTATTTTTTCTAATTTAAGCATATCGGCACGACGAAGAGAAAGAGTATCCTCTTCACCAACTTTAAAATCAAGCTTTTCAAGCTCTTCTACACACGCACGAAGATAATCAACCTCACGTACAGCACTCTCTACTTTAAGACGCTGCCGTTGCAAACGCTCCTCAAATTCACGCCATGTGTAATAACACTGACGCAAATTTTCCACTTCATCCTCAAGACCACCAAAGGCATCTAATAATTGGCGATGTGTAGCAACATCAACAAGCGCACGATCATCATGTTGTCCATGGATTTCAACCAGCAAACGGCCAACACTCCGCATCAATGCAACACTAGACACCTGATCATTGATAAAAACACGGCTGCGTCCATCACTTGATTGCACACGTCGTAAAATAATATCACCCTCATCATCAAGACCATTCTCACGAATAAGTTGACGTGCAGGATGTGAAACAGACACATCAAAAACAGCTGTGACCTGCCCGCGCTCAGCACCATGACGCACAAGCGAAGCATCACCCCGCCCCCCTAGAGCAAGTGATAAAGCATCAAGGAGAATAGACTTCCCCGCACCTGTTTCTCCAGTTAAAACCGTCAACCCCGCCGTAAAATGAATATCGAGCGTTTCGATCAAAACAATATTATGAATCGAAAGCTGTACCAGCATAGAGAATCAACGTACCCTCTTCTTATCACCACCTAAAGCATTTGAGATCCAAGAAGATTTATGCTCGCGTGGCGATATTTTATTCTTCTGCAAGAGATTATAAGAAAATTTATACCACTCACTTTTGGGATAGTTACGTCCTAAAATAGCTGCTGCCGTCTGCGCTTCCGCCGTTAAGCCAAGAGCAAGATTAACTTCCGTCAAGCGGAAAAGCGCTTCTTCAATTTGATTTGTATCGGAATACTCTTCAACCACGGTACGAAACCGTCTACTTGCCGCAAGATAGCGCCGCCCCTCTTCATAATAACGACCAATCTGCATTTCTTTGCCAGCCAGCTGTTCGCGCCCAAAACGTATTTTATCCTTAGCATCCTTGACATATTCAGAATTAGGATAACGCTCTATAAGGAGCTGCATAGCAGCAATAGCACGTTTCGTATCACGTTGATCACGCGTAACATCAGGAATCCGACGGAAAGAAGAAAGACCAATAATATAGTACGCATAAGCCGAGTCAGTCGACCCTGGATAAAGAGTAATATAGCGTTGAGCCATACTAATTGAATCATCATACTTTCCGAGTCGGTAATTAGTAAAAGCACCCATGACCAAAGATTTACGCCCCCAGTCTGTATAAGCATACTGCTTTTCAATCTTCAAAAACTTCTTCGATGCATCCCCAAGCTTCCCACTCTCAAGGCTAGCAAGCGCCTGATTATATAAAACATCTGGTGGCTCTATTTTCAAAACATAAGCAGATGGATCAAGGGTATTTTTCTCTTTAAAGAGGCATCCCGCCAACATACAGGTGCTTCCCAAAAGCACCACCCCCAATATCTTGCGTACAATGTTAAATTTTCTATATGTCATATTTCCAATGCACACATGAGATTTTTTCATAGTTTTTCCGGCCTCCACAGAATATCACCTTGTAGCAAAAACAAGTTATCAAAGGTCTTATACCATATCACTTTAAAATCCACATAACCAATTTAGCAGTTTAGGTCAATCATCCCCTTAAAAATCAAATAAACGATAAAAAAATCTTGTCAATTTTTTTACTCTTTCTCTAAAAAGCTTTTTTCGTAATGTGATTCGTCTGCCAAAACAGCCTTCACCAATTGCGCATTAATTCTATGTCCACTACAATAAGAACGAAATAATCCAATAAAAGGCGCCCCAAGCAAAGCAGTATCACCAATCGCATCAAGCATCTTGTGCCGAACACATTCATTCTCCCAATAAGGACCATCGGGATTTAAAATTTTATCATTAAGGTCGATAACAAGAGAATTTTCCAAAGAAGCGCCTCTCGCCTTTCCAGAAAGCCTTAATTTTTCCACGTCTTTGAGAAAACCAAAAGTGCGCGCACGTGACAAATCATCTCTAAACCCTCGTGTGGTAAGATCAAAACTGAAATGTTGCTTACCAATAGCAGAAGAAGGAAAAGAGATCGTTATATCAAAACGACGTCCATCGAATGGCAAAAGCTCTGCAACACCATGAGCCTCTTCAACCCGCAACGGCTTTTTTATAATGAAATAAGAACGTAACGCATTTTGCTGTACAATGCCAACATCTTCAAAAGCTTGGCAATATAGCCACGCTGAACCATCCAAAATAGGAATCTCATTATGTGACATTTCAATAACAAGATTATCCAAATTATAAGCAACAATTGCTGCCATCAAATGTTCAATTGTTTCAACCCTTACATCTCCATCTCCAAGTACCGTTGATAATTCAGTTGCTCCTGTTTGCGATGCATGGGCTTGAAATATTTTCTCTGTTCCGTCTAATCCACAACGCTTAAAAATAATACCACACCCAACATCCGCTGGACAAACCTTCACCACTGACAAACAGCCACTGTGAACGCCAATCCCCTTAAATGTTACTGCTTTTTTAAGAGTAGACTGATATTTTGGCACCAAGTTCATCATATTATTTTATTGAATTGCTTTTAC
Source organism: Bartonella sp. MR90HLJMH (assembly GCF_042194115.1). Taxonomy (NCBI): domain Bacteria; kingdom Pseudomonadati; phylum Pseudomonadota; class Alphaproteobacteria; order Hyphomicrobiales; family Bartonellaceae; genus Bartonella; species Bartonella sp. MR90HLJMH. The sequence goes on along the minus strand of NZ_JBHIMM010000007.1, from coordinate 68,006 downwards.
ATCTTTTAACAAAATTTATAAAATCATAAAAAATATTCATAGTAAATAATAAAAAAACCGCTTAGTATAAGCGGTTTTTTTAAAAAAAGTATTTTATCCAAAAAACAGCAATATATTTTACTGTATAATTTTTGACTGATCATAAAAGAGGTAATAAAATTGCTTACTTTGCCTCATTTTTCATCAATTAATTTGCTTGACGACGTAAAAATGCTGGTATTTCCAACTGATCTTCTTCACTTATAAAAGTACGCTGATCTTGTGGTACCTGAGGGTGCAGCTCACCAGAACGACGTGGAACATAAACAGAAGCATCTTGAGAAAGCGCCTGAGAATTTTTATTGTAAACATGAGACTCTTGCTGCTGAGACGATCTAACAGCAGGCTCCAGCCTCGCTTCTGGCTCTGCTTCTTCACGATGCGTCAAGCTCTGTTTCAAACGCTGCCAAAGATTACGAGGACCTTGATCAGTCACAGATGTCCTTTGACTTTGTCCATGAGCAACAGGAGGAAAATCCTTTAACTCAGGCATACGCATTGGAGCGCGCGCTTGCATTTGTTGCATTTGTTTTGGTTGCACTGGCTTTTCTTTTTGCTTCACAACCCCTGTCATCTCATCAAGAACATGCGCTGTTGCCTCCATACTCACGGGAGCAGTCATAGCCTGTTGAGAACCACGACTTACTTGCATACGGGGCACATTTGATCTCTGTTCCTGAACAGCATTTGAACCATACGTAACAGCATTCGTCGCACTTCGTGTCGTCATTGCTTCTGTAGGATGTGCAAAAATTTGACTTTTGGGACGGAACTGTTCTCCGGTTGATTTACCCTTCTCTATTTCAAGTGATTCGATCACTTCTACCATTGACTCAGAACGCAATGGCGATGACTGAACATGAAAAGAACTGTGTGGCGTTCCAGGATCGCTCTTGCGCATTGAAGAAACAGGCCTTTGAAGCTGAGGATGAGAGGACTGAACCACATCACTAACTTCACGATCAATACCGGTGGCAACCACAGAAACACGAATAACGCCTTCCAATGACTCATCATCAATAGCGCCAAAGATCACATTCGCATCAGCATCCACTTCTTCACGAATACGATTAGCAGCTTCATCAACCTCAAAAAGAGTCATATCACGACCACCCGTAATAGAAATCAATAAACCACGCGCCCCACGCATAGAGGTATCATCCAACAATGGGTTTGCAATAGCAGCTTCAGCCGCAGCCAAAGCACGCCCATCACCAGATGCCTCACCCGTTCCCATCATAGCTCGACCCATTTCGTGCATAACAGAGCGAACATCAGCAAAATCAAGATTAATCAAACCCTCTTTAATCATCAAATCCGTAATGGAAGCAACACCAGAATAAAGCACTTGGTCAGCCATAGCAAAAGCATCAGCAAACGTTGTCTTATCATTTGCAATACGGAAAAGATTTTGATTGGGAATAACAATCAATGTATCGACAGACTTTTGTAATTCTTCAATACCAGCCTCTGCCGTTTTCATACGACGTGCGCCTTCAAACTGAAACGGCTTTGTCACAACACCAACAGTCAAAATACCTTTTTCACGCGCTGCGCGAGCAACAACGGGAGCAGCCCCTGTTCCAGTTCCTCCCCCCATACCAGCAGTAATGAAAACCATATGAGAGTCTGCAAGATGATCGATAATTTCATCAATACATTCCTCTGCCGCCGCTTGTCCAACTTCCGGTAAAGCACCAGCACCCAAACCTTCTGTCACAGCTGCCCCAAGTTGGATAACACGTTCAGCCTTTGACATAGCCAAAGCCTGTGCATCCGTATTTGCAACAACAAAGTCAACTCCCTGAAGACCAGCATTTATCATATTATTCACGGCATTCCCGCCACCACCTCCAACACCAAAAACGGTAATGCGTGGCTTCAATTCCGCGATATCTGGCCGATGCAGATTAATCGTCATTTTCTTTTCCTTCTCATAAGACACCGCAAGCCAAAGCGATGAAATTTATCCAACTAGACTTAACTAAAAACTCTCACGCAACCACTGACCAACACGCTGAAAATACCCACGCGTGCCCATCGACAAATGATTTCCTGCCGCCTGCATTGTTTTTTCTTCAAAACCCACCAATTGCGGATAAATTAACAACCCAACAGCAGATGTAAACGCCGCCCCTTTTGCAAGAGAAGGAAGCCTCGAAATACCTAAAGGCCGCCCGATACGAACATTTCTTCCTAATATAGTACGTGCCATTTCTGGCAATCCTGTTAACTGGCTTGCTCCCCCAGTCAAAATAACACGTTTACCAATGATGTGACCAAAACCAGAACGATTTAAACAATCACGGACCATTTCTAAAATTTCTTCAACACGCGCACGAATGATACGCCCAAGAACCGCGCGAGGATATTGAGTTTCACGCTGTTCACTCCCAATTTCTGCTACATTAATCATTTGCCGCTCATCGGTACTTGTTAAAAGTGCTGAACCATAAACAACTTTTAAACGTTCCGCCTCTGTTAGAGACATAGAAAATCCGCGCGCAACATCAAGAGTGACATGATGACCCCCAACAGCAAGAGCATCCGCATGAATAAATTTTCCCTCAAAAAACACTGAAAATGTTGTTGTTCCACCACCAAAATCAATACATGCAGCCCCTAAATGCGCCTCATCATTCATCAAGACAGAAAGACCACTTGCAAAGGGAGTAGCAACCATTGCTTCAACACTCAAATGTGCACGATTAACACAAGTTTCTAAATTACGCAAAGAAGCTGTTTCAGCTGTTACCACATGCACGTCAACACCAAATGTTTCCCCTGCCATTCCGACAGGATCAGAAATTCCTTTATCTCCATCCAATACATAAGAAACTGGAACTGAGTGCATAACATGACGTTCAGCATCAAAAGCTTTACGCGAAACATCTGAAAAGGCCATACGCATATCACGCTTGGTGACTTCACGACCATTCAAATGAACTTTTCCATTAATCAAAGCACTTTGTAATCGACTTGAGGAAAAATTCACAATCACTGAATCCACCACCAAACCAGCCATTTTTTCTGCCGCATCAACAGCCAATCTTATTGATTGTTCTGCTGCAAACATATCCATGACAACACCGGATTTAATACCGCGTGAACGCTGCACTCCAAAGCCTAGAATTTCCGTAGAATGTGTACGACCATGTAAATAGTGCGCATGCTTTAAAGGACGCAAACAAGCAATAAGACAAACAATCTTACTTGAACCGACATCAAGAACCGTTAAAAAACGTGTTTTACGCCCTCCCAGATGATGTGATCTAAGCAACATCATGGGTTTCCTGCCTTTCGTGTCTTTAAAATACGTTCTTCTTCTTCCACAGTAGCATGATAACGCTCCAACGTTTCATCTGATAAAGAAACAGTAATTCTATCAGCAAGACGTAAATCAACACTGCGAATATCGCGAGATAAAAGATCTTGCATTATACCGGACGAAACAAGAGAAGAAAGCTTTTCAAGGGCACCATTTTCAGGCAACATAACGCGCATTCCATTATCCAAAACAAGATCCCAACGTCGATCACCTACCCGCACGAAAGCACGAACACGATCATATACTTCCGGATAGACCGACAGCGCTTGAATAAACACTTTAGCAGCATTTTGCGCACCCTGCCCAACCACAAGAGGTAAATCCCGAACAATTTCCCCTTTAAAGGGCACAATGACACGACCTGTATTATCAACAATATCCACTATGCTATCATGTTGCCAAATAGCATAGGGTTCACGCTCCACGATGGAAATGCGCATTCTATTAGGATAAATTTTCTGAACATTAGCCGATTGCACCCAAGCCTGTTTTTCCAAAAGAGAACGTGCTCTTTCAACATCAAAAGTGAATATAGAAGGCGCAACATCAAGTTTTAAAATTTTAAAAATATCCTGCTTTGTCAAGCGCTTATTGCCGCTTATATCGACATGAGTGACCACAAAACTACTATCTAATATGATCGTGTTTACGATCACAGCCATCTGACCACTTGATGAAAGTCCATAAAAAGCCGTAACAAAGAAAAACCATACCACCGCAAAAGAACCGAAATGGCGTGGAATATGAATATTGACAAAAACAAACTCAAACATAAACCGGAGGAAACGACGATAAAGACGTGGCAAAGCCGGCACTGAAAGCACCTCCATCGGAACATTTGTTTTATTAACATTCAACGCATACATGATGCGTCCTCCACCATCCATTGAACAATATCGCCGTAAGTACGGCCGCTCGCTTTTGCAATATCAGGAAGAAGAGACGTCGATGTCATACCGGGTTGCGTATTAATTTCAAGCCAAACCAATTCTCCCGTTTTCTCATCAAAACGAAAATCAGAACGGCTAACACCTCGACACCCTATCGCCTGATGGGCTGCTAAAGACATTCTTTGCACACTTTGGTAAATATTTAGTGAAAGTTGTGCAGGACAAATGTGAAGAGAACCACCCGTTTTATATTTCGAGTCATAATCGTAGAATGGAAAGTGTTTATTGGGAAGAATTTCACACACATCCAGCACTTCATTCCCCAAAACAGCACAAGTCAATTCACGACCAGGAATATATTTTTCAATCATCACCTCATCGGCATACCCCCACTCAGCTCCCCCAATATTATGCGGCGGTGCTGCTTCATTTCCATGGACAATGACAACACCAAAACTTGATCCTTCACACACAGGTTTAATTACATAAGGAGGCTCCATGGGATGCGTTTGTCCCAAAGCAAAACGACTCATGATCCGAGAAGGAGCAACACAAACCCCAACATTTGCAACGATAATTTTTGCACGTCCCTTATCCATTGCCAAAGCAGATGCCATCACACCAGAATGGGTATAAGGAATTTTTAAATATTCAAGAATCCCCTGGATCCGGCCATCTTCACCAAATGGACCATGCAATGCATTGAAGGCAATATCGGGCTGCAACTGTTCAAGAACAGAAGCAATATGAGCGTCAACATCCACGCGGCTCACGCGATACCCCTGCAGCTCTAGAACATCAGCACAAGCCGCCCCTGAAGATAAACTTACAGACCGTTCAGAAGAAAAACCTCCCATTAACACAGCTATATGTTTATCTCTCATAATAAATCACCCTCTTTCGCATACTATATGTAGTCTATATAAAATACATCAGCACCACATACAGAAAAAACAAGGTTTATCCTTGCGAATCAATAACCTAGCATTTTGCATAATGAATCAGACTCAAAAGCCTGATGCAAGAGATTCTTTGTTAATTTATTGATTCTTAATAGAAATTTTTTATTATCTCTTTGAAATGACTCAATTTTTTATTTTCACTTTTTTAGTGAACAATAAATCAATGAAATGGATCAAAAGGAGAAACACTTCGACCACGCTCAAATTGACCGATACGCTCTATTTCCCACTGTAAAAGGTGGGCTGAATTTGCAAAAACACGCGCACGCACTGTTTCTCCCAATGCTTCAAGATCATATCCTGTTGCTTGCCCTGTATTAATCATAAAGTTACAGTGCATTTCACTCATTTGAGCGCCACCAATCCGTAAACCACGACACCCTGCTTCATCAATCACGCGCCACGCAGATCCATTCTCAGGATTTTTGAACGTTGATCCTCCTGTCTTTTCACGAATGGGTTGTACTGTTTCTCTGTGGAGGGAAACTTCATCCATAGCAGCACGAATATCATCTTTATTACCGAGTTCTCCTTCCAATAAAGCAGCTGTAAAAATAAAATCTTTAGGAATATCACAATGGCGATAGGAATAATGCATATCTTTCAAACTCAAGATATGACGTTGCCCTTTACGATCCAGCGCATAGACCTCAACAACACGCGCTGCGGTTTCAATACCATTCGCACCCGCGTTCATTTTGAGAGCTCCTCCAAGAGCACCAGGAATACCATGATAAAAATGAAAACCTGCAATTCCTGCCTTTAAAGCGGCAACAGCTAAATGTTTATCCGCCGTACCAGCACCAACTAAAAAGCCTTTTGGAGAAACTTGCTGCACTTGCCCAAAGTTTTTTGGCGAAAGACGAATCACAACACCAGGAACGCCCCCATCACGCACCAGAAGATTAGAACCGATACCGACAATTGTTACAGGAACAAATTCAGGCAAATTTTGAAGAAAGAGAGCCAAATCTTGTTCATCAACAGGCTGATAAAAAAGCTCTGCCAACCCACCCGTGCGAAACCACGTTACCTTACGCATTTCAACATTAGGTGTAAGTTTGCCTCTCACGCCACCCAACAGCGGTTGCAATTGCGCCAATAGCGCCTCACCATCAATGTGCTGAAAATTTACCATGACCATCCAATACCGCTAATTGATGAGGCAACGCACAAGCCCATTGTGTGATATTGCCAGCACCAAGAAAAACAACATAATCCTCTGCCTGAGCAAATTTTGAGACAAAAGACACAACATCTTCCAGACTATGTATCAAGCGCACATCACGATGACCCGCCATTTTAATATGCTCTACCAATTCTTGAGAACCAAATCCTACAATAGGCTCTTCACCAGCCGCATAAACGGGCGTAATCAACACTGTATCTGCATCATTAAAACAAGCAGAAAAATCATCAAATAAATGATACAAACGTGAATACCGATGGGGTTGTGCAATCGCAATAACACGCCCTTTTGCACTCTCACGTGCTGCACGCAAAACAGCCTTTATTTCAACAGGATGATGTCCATAATCATCAAATATTTCAATACCCCGCCAACTTCCTGTTCGCGTAAAACGCCGTTTTACTCCGCCAAATTCTGCTAAGCCCCTTTTTATAGCTTCATTTGAAATGCCTAGTTCATGCGCAATAGCAATCGCCGCCGTTGCATTAGCAACATTATGCTGTCCTGCCATGGGCAAAAGCAAATTTTTCAACTCAATTTTTCTTCCTGTTTTGCGTGAGCGAACAAGAACATCAAAATGCGTTTTTTGACCATCCATCGAAAGATTAAGAAAACGAACATCCGCTTGTGGATTTGCACCATAAGTGATCACCCAACGATCATCAATACGGCCCGCCAATGACTGAACCTCTGGATGATCAAGGTACAAAACAGCAAAACCATAAAAAGGAACATTTTCTACGAATTGCCGAAAAGCCTCACGCACAGCATCAAAACTTCCATAATGATCTAAATGCTCAGCGTCAATATTAGTAATAACAGCAATATCAGCAGGCAGCTTTAAAAATGTACCATCACTTTCATCAGCTTCAACAATCATCCAATCGCCATCTCCTGTACGAGAATTCGTACCATAAGCATTAATAATACCGCCATTAATCACCACTGGATCAAAATGACCAGCATCAAGGAGAGCTGCGACCATTGATGTGGTCGTTGTTTTACCATGTGTACCACCCACCGCAATTGCACGCCGAAACCGCATCAGCTCCGCTAGCATTTCTGCACGTCTGACAAGCGGTAAATGTCTTTCCTTTGCAGCAATATACTCAGGATTTGTTTTTTTAACGGCAGTAGAAAAAACAACAACCTCTGCATTCCCTAAATTTTCAGCACAATGACCTATATGAACGTTAATTCCTTTTCTCCGCAAACGTTCAACATTCGCACTCTCAACTTGATCTGACCCTTGAACTTTATAGCCAAGATTATAAAAAACCTCCGCAATTCCACTCATACCGATCCCCCCGATTCCGATAAAATGGATAACGCCTATATCAAGTGGCATTTTCATTAAAAAGCTCCTCTTTTATATCTGACAACAATCGCCCTGAAATTAAGGATTCAGCCATATCAGCAAGACAACGGGTTGCATGAGGTTGCCCAACTTTTTTTGCAGAAAGCGCTTGTTTTTCTAATAAATGGGGCGCACAACAAGCGTGCATTAAAAGAGAAAAAAGCTTTTGTGCATTTAAATCTTTTTCTGATACAATTTGCGCACCACCTACACGAGCAAGCAGAGCTGCATTGGCAGCCTGATCATGATCTAAAGCATGGGGATAGGGAACAAGCAAAGCAGGTCTACCAATCACCGCTATCTCACAAACAGATGAAGCCCCAGCGCGCGACAAAATAAAATGGGCATGTGCCATACGTTCAGCCATATCATCAAAAAAAGGAGCTACCTCTGCTTGTACGCCCATATCACGATAGATTTTGATCAACCCTTCTGCTTCACCTCGAACTTGCTGCACAATTCGTAAACGTTTACGGTTCTTATCATCGAATAAAGCAATAGCTTCTGGAACAATATGTGAAAAAGCAGAAGCCCCTTGGCTACCTCCAAAAATCAAAAAATGAAATGGCTCTTCACCAGTTGAGGGATGATAAGGAATTTTGGCCGCCTTCAACACAGCCTCACGAACAGGATTCCCCGTCAAAAGTATTTTATGAGCATAAGCGCCATTTGGCGACAACAAACCACCAGCGATTGCACGCACAAAAATTGCCAACACCCGATTGGCACGCCCCATAACAGCATTTTGTTCATGAATAAATGTTACACGCCTCGTTAAGGCCGCAATAAAAAGAGGAGGAAAGCTCGGATACCCTCCAAATCCTCCAACAAGAACAGGACGTAATTTATAAAACAACGCCAACGATTGCCCCATCCCCCTTAGCAAAGACCAAAACGTCTTTATCAGAGCAAAAGGATGGCGTCGTGTAAATGTTGCCGATGAAACGATATGAATATGCTCTTCATCAAAGCAGCGAACAAAAGGTCGTGCTCTTTCATCTGTTATTAAATGAACATCATATCCACGCTGCCTTAATTCAACAGAAAGGGCTTCAGCAGGAAAAAGATGTCCACCTGTACCACCAGCCACCAAAACAATAACTTTTTTATCATTCATAAGGGGTATCCAAGATAGAAGAGGAAGAAAAAGCTGAAAGGCGTGCTTCTGGCCAACGACGTGTTAAACTGAGCAAAATGCCCATTGAAAACGCAATCGCCACCATCGAAGAACCACCATAAGAAATAAAAGGCAATGTCATGCCTTTTGGAGGAATTAAGTGAAGATTAACGGCCATATTAATAGCTGATTGAAAGCCAATCATCATTGCTATGCCAGTAATACCAAGACGTATAAAGGAATCACGTGTATTCATGGCTATATACAATGAACGCATAACGATAAAGCCAAAAAGCATCATAATTAATAAACAAAGAATAATACCATACTCTTCAGCAGCAACGGAAAATACAAAATCTGTATGGCTATCAGGAATGATACGTTTTACTGTTCCCTCCCCAGGACCTTGCCCAAACCAACCACCATTCAAAATAGCCTCACGTCCTACATCCACTTGAAACGTATCCCCTTCACCTGTCAAAAAACCATTGATACGCTCGCGTACATGATGCAGAAAAAGATAAGCTAAAATAATTCCTACAACGCCTAAAATGAGAAAGAGAAAAATAATGGTAAGAGGTACACCAGCAATAAAAAACAGCCCCCCCCATGTTGCACTTATTAAAACTGTTTGTCCAATATCAGGCTGCAAAACCAGAAGCACACAACAAATGGCATAAAGTAGAATCGCTAACGTATAACCCAGAATTCCCCTCCTGCGTATCTGTTCTGAAAAAAGCCAAGCAGACATAACCACAAAAGCTGGCTTCATAAACTCTGAAGCCTGTACAGAAAAACCAAATAGTAGAATCCACCTCCGTGCTCCCTTTAATTCTGGACCCCAAAATAAGGTTGCAACCATAAGAGCAAGCGTTACAATGAGCAAAAGAGCACATAAACGACGAATATTAGAAAGCGAAAAAAAGGAAATGGTAACCATCGTAAAAAATGCTGAAATGCTAAAAATGATATGCCACCGAACAAAATAAAAACTATCAGCAATTCCGATTTTTTTTGCAATAATAGGGCTGGCAGCAAAAGACAGCATAATGCCAATTCCCATTAAAATTAAACAAGCTGCAAAGATAGAGCGATCAATCGTCCACCACCAATTAGCAATTGGATCTCTATCTGCACGCGTAACCATGGTATCCACCTTATCCATTTTATAAATTATCTTAAAGTGATATGGTTCCCCAGCCTATTTAACAAACACTTTAAAAACTAAATTACACAAAAAAAGATTCTGGAGTCTTAACGCAAAATATTTTTTTATAACTGATGATTTTTTTATTGTAACTGCATCACAAAAGAGACAAATTCTTCGCCTCGCATTTCATAATTTTTAAATTGGTCATAACTTGCACAAGCAGGTGACAAAAGAACCGTCACCTCTTTTTCCTTACAACCCATTGCATCAACAGCTGCTTCACGCACCGCATTTTTCAAAGTTAAGCTCATAGAAAAGGGAAAAGCAGATCCAATAGTGCGAGCAAATTCTTCCGCCGCGCTCCCAATCAAATAGGCTTTACGAATTTTAGGAAAAAATTTTCTAAGAGACTCTATTCCTCCCTTTTTTGCCTGTCCCCCAACAATCCAAAAAATATCATTAAAGGTGGAAAGCGCAGGAGCTGTTGCATCTGCATTAGTCGCCTTGCTGTCATTGATAAACAAAACCGCCCCCATTTTACGCACCTGCTGCATACGATGATCCAGCCCTTTATAACTTGCTAAATGCTTGTTCATAGAAGGATCGGTTATTTTTAAAGCCTGCAACGTTGCTAATGCCATAAGGGCATTTTGCGCATTATGACGTCCGCGCAAAGCAGTCATAGACGTCAGATCTGCAAGCATATGACGCTGTCCTTGATAAACAGAAAAGAGCTTAGTCCCATCTGCATAAAAACCATTTTCAACAAAATGATCCTTGGAAATTGCCCCAATTTTCTTCCCTTCATGAAGCAACTGTTGATATAAAACCCTACAAGCTGCATCATCAACTGAAATAAAAGCCTGTGAAGCCTGAGCAATCAGATGCCTTTTGGTTTGCACATAACAGGCAAAACTCCCATGTCGATCAATATGATCAGGTGTTAAATTCAATAAAAGTCCAATGGTCGGCTGAAGAGAGGGTGTAAGATCAATTTGAAATGATGAACATTCAATCACATAGATACGTTTTTTAACAAATGGCTTAAGCGTCAATATTGCCTTTCCGATATTCCCCCCCACCTGCACATCATAACCCATTTTTTCCAACAAATGCGCAAGTAAAGCCGTTGTGGTTGACTTTCCATTCGTCCCCGTAATCGCAATGAAAGGAACATCTTGGTCACAAAAACCATAATGCTGTAAAAAATGCTGGCGCGCACGAACAAATAATTCAATATCACCGATAATTTCTATATTTTTTTTTCGTGCTTTTTCAACAACCCAATGGGGTTGAGGATAATTTAAAGGAACTCCAGGAGCTACAATCAATGCAACAAATTCTGACCAATCTTCATAACGGAGATCTCGCGTTGGAATATTGTGCCGGAAAGCCATCTGCACGCTTGAAGGACTATCATCCCACGCCACCACTTCTGCACCGCCACGCATCAATGCTTGTGCCGTTGCTAGTCCAGACTTTCCTAATCCAAATAAAGCAACTTTTTGTCCTTTATAACACGCAACAGAAATCAAAATCTCACCGCAATTTAAGTGTTGAAAGACCAATAAGAGCAAGAACAATTGAAATAATCCAAAAGCGTATCACGACTTGGCTTTCAGTCCAGCCTTTTTTCTCAAAATGATGATGTATCGGTGCCATAAGAAACACTCGTTTTCTTGTTAATTTGAAATAACCAACCTGAATAACGACCGAAAAAGCTTCCACAACAAAAAGCCCACCAATAAGAGCCAAAACAATTTCGTGCTTCGTAGCGACTGCAACAGTCCCCAATAATCCTCCAAGAGCCAACGAACCAGTATCTCCCATAAAAATAGCTGCAGGTGGTGCATTAAACCATAAAAAACCAAGCCCTGCCCCAACAACAGCTCCCAGTAAAACAGCCAATTCACCTGCTCCCGATACATAATGGATTTGGAGATAATCAGCAAAATTCATATTACCAGAAAGATAAGCAATCAGAGCAAAAGATAAGGCTGCAACCATCACAGGAACAATAGCAAGGCCATCAAGTCCATCCGTCAAATTAACCGCATTACCCGTCGCGACAATAACAAAAGCAGAAAAAGGAATAAAAAACCAGCCCAAATTGATAAGATAATCTTTCAAAAAAGGCAAAGCGAATCCAGATGAGCCAATTTGTAGGATGACAAAAGCAGCAATTGCGGCAACACAAAACTCCAAACTTAACCGTGCTTTCCCAGAAAATCCTTTGTCTGTTTGTTTTGTGACCTTAAGATAATCGTCATAAAATCCAATTGCCCCAAAAGAAAGCATAACCAATAGCGATACCCAAAAATAAATATTCGATAAATTACACCACAAAAATGCCGCTACCACAATACCGGTTAAAATCATCAATCCACCCATTGTAGGTGTTCCAGCCTTTTTAAAATGTGTTTGAGGACCATCCGCACGAATCGGTTGCCCCTTACCCTGCCGCAATTTAAGAGAAGCAATGATGCTAGGTCCAAACAAAAAGACGATGAGCCCCGAAGTAAGCATAGCCGCTATCGTGCGAAAAGTAATATAACGAAATACATTCACACCTGGAAGCCAATCACTAAACGAAGAAAAAAACAGCATCATGGTACAAAAAACCTCTTAAAACTATGAAGAAACCGCTTTATAGCGGTCAAGCAATGCAGTCACAATATTTGATGAACAAAGGCTATTGGATGATTTAACCATAAGCAGATCCCCAGAAGAAATTTCTGCTAAAAGGAGAGATAAAATTTTCTCAATATTTTCAGCATAATGAACCTTAACACCAGCAGACAAATCACTGACTAAAGATTTCATCGCCTCACCAAATAGAAAAACCGGATTAGCACCGGAAAGACGTATTGGCTTTATTAAATCACGATGAAGCTTTTCACTATACTCCCCTAACTCTAGCATATCTCCTAAAATAGCAATTCGCCGCCCCTCTTCCCCGACTGGTCCTGTAGCAAGAAGCTCAAGCGCAGCACGCATAGAAGCAGGATTTGCATTATAGCTTTCATCAATGAGATAAAATTCACCCCCATTTGATAAAGACAGTCGATAACGAACACCTCGCCCCTTTTGAGAAGAAAAATGGCGAAAAGAAAGAAGAACAGGCTCTAACTCAACTCCCATAGCATCACAAGCAGCAATAACCCCTAAACTATTTTGCACAATATGGCGTCCGGGAGCACCAATTTGAACCTCCCTATCCCGCTCCCTAATACGTACAATCATAGAAGAACGATCAGTTAGAAGACGTATATCTCGCGCTTGATAATCAGCATTTTTGCTCTCACCAAAGCTTAAGATATTCTTTACACCGCATTTCCTTGCTTCTTGAACGAGATAAGAAAAAAAATCACTATCCGCATTTAAAATGGCAATGCCTTTCTCATCTAATCCTTCAAAAATTTCAGCTTTTGCCTTTGCTATTTCTTCAAGATTTTTGAAAAAACCCATATGTCCTGCACAAATATGCGTAATGAGAGCAACATGCGGACAAACCAGTTTGACCAGAGGGCGAATTTCATCTCTATGATTCATGCCAATTTCAAAGATACCATAAGCACTCTCCATAGGCATCCGCGCTAAAGTGAGTGGAACCCCCCAGCAATTATTTAAAGAAGCGAGATTCGCATGAACGTTCCCAGTCGTTGCAAGTGCTTGTTTCAAAGCTTCTTTTGTCGTTGTTTTTCCCACCGATCCTGTTATCGCAATAATCTTAGCTCTTGAACGTTTGCGTGCAGCTTGTGCAAGTTTTTCCAGGGCTTGCAAAACATCAGGAACAACAATAAGTGGAGCCGATATCTTTTTCATATCCCTTAAACGGTGTTCCGCAACGATAAGAACCCCTGCACCTCGTTCATAAGCTTGCGCAGCAAAATCATGACCATCAAGATGATGCCCCTTAATGCAGAAAAAAATATCACCTTCCGCAAGAGTACGGCTATCAATGGAAACCCCAGAAAAAGTTTCTGGCATGCTTCCTATTACAACACCATTAATTGCAGCAACAAGTGCTTTCTTATCCCATAAAGCTGTCATTTCTTTCGGTTCTCTAGAGCTTCTATCGCTTTCAGACGATCTGAAAAAGGATAAGTTGTCTGCCCTATAATTTGGCCATCCTCATGACCTTTTCCAGCAATGATTAATGTATCACCAACTTTCAAAAGCTCCACCGCGTAAGAAATAGCCTCACCACGATCTGCTATCTCTATTGCTGTTGGCACTGCCTGTAAAATATCCTTGCGTATTTTTTCTGGCATTTCTGTGCGAGGATTATCATCCGTTACAATAACAATATCCGCTTTATCCGCCGCAATTTTTCCCATCAAAGGTCTTTTTCCTTGATCACGATCTCCTCCACAACCAAAAACAACGATCAAACGCCCTTGCGTAAAGGGACGAACAGAAAGCAAAACCTGCTCCAAAGCTTCTGGTTTATGGGCATAATCAATATAAACAGGCGCATTATTTTCTGTCTTTCCGACAAATTCTAACCGCCCAGGTGCCCCCTGCAAAGTTTCAAGCGCAGAAAAAACCTTACGAGGTGAAACACCCGTTGCAATCGCTAACCCCGCTGCCATAAGCGCATTGGCTACCTGAAAATCTCCAGCCAAAGGCAAATCAAATGTATAAATATTATTTTCCACACGACACTCAATACACTGTTTTGAGCGTTGATGTTCAACACGATTAATCGTGATAAATTTCCCCTTACGGCCAATTGTCAAGACACGGCGGCGCGCTTGTGTAACAACATCAATAACCTTTTGTGAATAGACATCATCAGCAAAAATCAAAGCAGGAGCAGATACAGGCAAAAGTGTATCAAACAACCTCATTTTAGCTCGCAAATAATCCTCTACCCCCGTGTGATAATCCATGTGATCTCGCCCTAAATTGGTAAAGGCACCAGCCGTTAAACGAACTCCATCAAGTCGTCCTTGATCAAGCCCATGCGAAGAAGCTTCAAGAGCTGCATGAGTCACACCTTCATGAGAAATTTCACAAAGAAGACGGTGCAAGGCAACCGGATCAGGTGTTGTGAGAGAACCATAAACATTCCGTTTAGGAGAAACAACACCAACCGTTCCTATACTCGCAGCACAAAATCCAACATGAGTCCAAATTTGCCGAATAAAAGAGACAACAGATGTTTTACCACTTGTACCAGTCACAGCAACGACCGTTTCAGGCTGAGAACCGTAAAAACGTGCAGCTGCCAACGCTAAACTATGACGAACATTAGAAACACGTAAAATGGGAACAGGTAAATCCTCAAGAACAGCATAACAATCTGTAACAATTGCTCGTGCGCCACGCTTTATCGCATCATCTATATAGTGTCTTCCATCACTTTTTTTTCCTTGAACAACGACAAAAACATAGCCTGGCAAGACTTGTCGAGAATCTGCACTGATTCCTGTTATTTCCATTGAAGAAAGATTCTGATCTTCAAGACATTCTGTAAAAACTGTTCCAAACAACATAACGATGCACCTTTTATTCATTTTACCGTTGTTTAACGAAACTTGAATTGCTCTTTTTACTTAAAAGAGGCTCATATTCTTTTTTAAAATCGGGTTTTACACCAAGAAAACTAGCTGTGCGACGAATAATATTAGCAAGCATTGGTCCAGCATTCATCCCCGCTGTTGCTGAACGCTGTCCCTCTGCAGGCTTTGGTTCATCAATAATTGTTAAAACAACATAAACAGGATCATCAATAGGAAAAGCAGCAAGAAAACTATTGAAATTTTTTGTTTTAGAATATTTTCCATTTTCAACTTTTTCAGCTGTTCCTGTCTTACCACCTACACGATAACCTTCGACTTTTGCATTACGTCCAGAACCAATATCACTATTTAATTTATAAAGGTAACGCATATTTTGACTTGTTTTAGCCTGCAAAACCCGTTTTGCATGGTACAAAGTTTGTCCTTTTGTACGTTTTAAAAATGTCGGAGCAATTAACCAACCACCATTCATTAAAGCAGCAGCCCCGACAGCTGTTTGCAAAGGTGTTGTTGCCATACCATGCCCAAAAGAAATCGTCATAGAATGGATATCCTTCCAATGATGTGGTACAATAGGATGGGCAACTTCAGGCAACTCTGTTGTAAGACGATCCAGTAACCCAAGTTTTTGCAAAAAACCACGATGTTTATCAATCCCTATCGCCAATGCCTCTTTAGCAGAACCAATATTGGAGGAATAAATAAAAACCTCCCATAACGTTAAGGGACGATTTTTCCCATGAAAATCATGAATAGTATACCCACTACTTGCTTTTATTGGCTTTGAAGCATCAATAATACTGTTTAAATGAAAAATATCGGAATCAAGAGCCATGGCAGTTGTAAAACTTTTAATGATCGATCCCATTTCAAAAGCTCCTGCCGTCATCCGATTGAGACGATCACTTTTTAAAGCTTCAATAGGATTTCCAGGATCAAAATCTGGTAGTGATGCCAAAGCCAAAACTTCCCCCGTATGTATATTTAAAATAACAGCTCCCGCAGCAATTGCCCTATAACGCTTCATAGCCTGAATAAGTTCATCATGAACAATTGCCTGAACACGCACATCAATCGAAAGCTGAACTTGTTTTAATGATTCTTCCATAGCAAGACCAGCGGCACGCAAAGCACTCAACTCCGTATCATCAATATATTTTTCCATACCTGCAATGCCCTGATTATCAACATTCACCATACCGAGAATATGGGAAGTTACAGGTCCATCAGGATAAAAACGACGAATTTCAGTCCGAAAACCAATTCCTGGTATACCAAGAGCCATAATTTTCGTCTTCTGCATTGGTGTTAACCCACGCTGGATCCAAGAAAAACCAGATTTTCTTTTTAAGCGCTTATAGGTTCCCTGCCAATTAAGATCAGGCAAAACTGTTGAGAGCAATTCAATTGTTTCATCCACATCAATAATACGTCGTGGCTCAGCAAAAAGTGAATAAGTTTTAATATCTGTTGCCAATAAACGACCATTACGATCAACAATATCAGGCCGTGCCATCAATTGAAGAACTCCTGGCCCCTTTGCTTCTTCAATCTGTCCACCTTCCAACCCATAAGAAATAAGGCAAGCCCCCATGATGCCATATAAAATTAAAAAGCAGAACAACGAAAAAAGCAAACGTGGACGACTAGAATAGGGACGACGAACAGAAACATTATGATTATTCAACGAATTCTTTAAGCGCTTTTTCTTCTGTGAGAATAAAAAAGTCGATTTCATTACTGCGCGCCTTTTTGGACAACACCATTTATCTGAGAAGCCCGATTATTTGTCAAAATATCCTGATTATCTTCCAAGATATTTTGTTTAATCACTTCTTCAATTTGATCATGTATCCGTACCGGAATATCTTTAAACGCCACGATTTGACGCGGCTGTATAACCTCTAACTCAAGTTCTTTTTGATAACGTTTTGCAAGTTTTTGCATGCGTGAAGGCCTTATCATCACAGCCCACTCAGCACGAAGCAAACTTACCGTATTTTTTGCTGCAGCAATTTCATGCTCAAGATGACGAACTTCGTTCATTCGTTTTTGAACATCATATTTTACTTTATAAGTAAGACCTGCCATACAAATCATAATCATCACTAAGATCATATCAAATGTACGAAAAACTGTCATTTCTTGCCGCCTTCAAAACTGGCAATCTCTGCTAAACCAAATAATTTCATATCTGCTGCAAGAGCCTCTGCTTCAGTTCGTACACCAATACGCAACCGCGCAGAACGTGAACGAGGATTTTGCTGTAACTCCTCTTCACTTGCAGTTATCCCCCCTTTAAACAAAGGGAAAAATGTTGCTGGAGCCGTTTTTATTTCAGGAAGATAGCGTGATCTCATACACTCTCCAGAACGAAAAGAAAAAAATCTTTTGACCATACGATCTTCAAGAGAATGAAAACTGACAACACCCAAACGACCACCCGGTTTCAAAATGCGTTCAGCAGCAAATAAGCCACGTGCAAGTTCACCAATTTCATCATTAACATAAATGCGAAGAGCCTGAAATACACGTGTTGCAGGATGAATGCGATCTCCCGGCTTACGTCCTATCAACGCTTCGATAGCATACGCCAAATCACCTGTACGCAAAAAAGGCTGAACAACACGACGCTTTTCAATCATCCGTGCAATTCGCCCCGCATAACGCTCTTCTCCTAATATCTTAAAGATACGTGCCAAATCCCTTGCTTTTAAGTGATTTACAACATCGCCAGCAGTAAAACCAGTCTGAGCCATTCGCATATCTAATGGACCATCTTTTTGAAAAGAAAATCCCCTTTCAGCTTCATCAAGCTGCATTGAAGAGACACCAATATCCAAAATAACAGCGTCTACCTTCTCTTCAACAACGCGATCCAACTGTGAAAATTCCATTTGCACCAAACGAAGTCGTGGAAAAAATTCTTCAACAAGCGATTGTCCCGCACTAATAGCATGAGGATCACGATCAAGAGCGATCACCTCCGCCCCTGCCTTTAACAAAGCGCACGTGTAACCACCAGCACCAAAGGTGCCATCAATCACTTTTGCTCCAACCAATGGCATAAGCCCAGCCAAAACTGGCTGCAACAACACTGGAATATGGCGTTCAGCTCTTTGATCCTGCTTTATCAAAATAATCCGTCTTGAAGTTATGCTGTCTCAAATCAACAGCTCTCTCATAGCAACTGATTTTAGAGTAACCTAGCCTTCAACTTTCATATTAATCACAATGAACGAAAAAACTAAAGTTATCCCAAGACAGATCCTAACGCATTATACTTAAAGAAATGTTATAATTTTTTAAAATACTCTTTTCTCAAGTGTCCATTTCAAACACATAGACTCCATAAAAGATCATATAATCGATCTTATAAAATATCGCGTATCATCATGAAATATCAGTCGGCCTATAAGCCGGGTTCTGTAGAGTAAAGCTTACACTTTACATGGCAACCATTCATCTGGGACGGATGTTACCATCCGCCTCGTGCAACCTACCCGAATGACTCGCCCGGAAATCGGCTGCAAATTAAATTTTGCACGTCATTTCTATTTGGTCTTGCTCCCGGTGGGGTTTACCTTGCCACATTCATTACTGAATGCGCGGTGGGCTCTTACTCCACCCTTTCACCCTTACCTATAAAAATAGGCGGTTTACTTTCTGTGGCACTTTCCCTAGGGTCACCCCCGCCGGGTGTTACCCGGCACCGTCTTTCCATGGAGCCCGGACTTTCCTCACCTGCCGCATTTTAGCATTAGACAAGCGCGGCTGCCCAGCCGACTGACGCATTAATTTATAAAACATTTTCAGCTCCGTGAAAATAGCATCTTAAAATATTTTACAACAAACCTGTCTAAAAAGATGTTTTTATTTTAATGAAGCCAGATAAGTTTTCACTTTTGCGCAATATTTCGCCGAAATGGAATTCATTTTTTTTGCAGCATGACCTGCGTTATATTTAAGGATTGTACCACACGTACTTCCACCACTGAGTTTATACGCCCGTGCCAAATAACGCATACCATATTCAAGGTTGGTCGCAGGATCGTACAAATCCTGTACAGAACCACTAAAGCCCAACCCTCGTGCCGTAGAGGGTTTAATTTGCATCAAACCTATTTCGCCAGCAGCCCCCTTTATACCTGCCTTATAATTACTTTCAACTTTTACAACAGCATGTGCTAAATTAACGGGAACATTATATTTATTCGCAAGTTTCTGAATAAGAAACTCATAAGGACGATCAGAAATCTTAGAAGCAACAATTACTGAAGCTTCTCCTGATTCCGCAACATTTAAGACACTATGAGTCCAACTTATATCAATTACAAAAAATACAGCACACGCTGTACTTAACAAGATTTTCAAAAATTGCATTTTCTTTCTCTTCACTCAAACATTCTCAAATTCTAGCTGCAAATAATTTGCAAATGTATTGTACAAAAAAAGAAAGCAAAAGAACGGCTTGAAAAAGGAAAGAGTAAGACAATTTCAAGATAAAATTCTGCAACAAAAGAAAATCTCTTTATGCACAAATTATAGATTTGTCTATATCATAAAATAAAAAAAATAAAGAGACTATAATTAATCTTATAGCGTATTAAATAAAATGATATAATCTGTAAATTTCTGCTATCACTATTGTATCACTCAATTTTTATATTAAAAAAATAGCATCTTAAAGAGAGACAAGAACATCTTTTTACCGAAGATCCTCAATATCAAAAAAGTTTCACAAAAAATATAAACTGTTATCAACACTTCTCTCTGGTTAATAAACACCCACAGCACTCTTTATGTCCGATAAAACCCCAACAAATAATAAAAAAAATCCCCACTCCCATCATTGCGCATAAAAAATTCATAAATATACTAAAACCATCATACTCTTTACCAATTCAAAATATTGCAACAGACTTTTAGCTCTCAAGATGCCTCAAAGAAGCTTTTTACTTCTTCTTTTGAAAGAGCTTTTATCCACACAAGCCTCTCACTTGTAGTGCACAAGAAACTAATTTTGATTTTTTCACCATGAATAAATTTAAAACGAGAGAATTTTACAATTCTTAAGATTCTCACTCAACATGAAAATGACAAATTATCATTATAAAATAATATGCTAAAAAAGTTATACCCGTCTTTGTCCCTACAACAAAGCTTAACAATTACTTTTGTCTGTTTTTTGAAAAATGTTAGAAAACTCAATACCCCCAAAGCCCTTTAAATAAAAATAAACCCTCATCTTCATTCAAATATTTTTTTCTTTGTCACAAACTATCACCTTATCAGCCTTGCACCTCATTTTCAGAAATCATACAAATGAACAAATATCCTAAAATCCGTAGAACAAAGGAAGCCTAAATCCCTTAAATTTTTTTTATTTGCCCATATCAAATAAAAAAACAACTGGCATATAAAATGCGATTAACGTGTTTTATTATAGTCAATACTGCTTTTGTCATTGTAGCGATTGATAATGCAATTAACTTGACCAATACCCTTGACAGACTTGCTTTCACTCCTGCAATGATTGCAACATTATCCTTATACTCCGATTGCTTATCTTTTGAGTAAGATAAACTTTGCTAATTATCTTACAAATTGATTATCTCCTCGGACTTTTCAAAAATTCATGAAAAGCTCTTGCTGCTTAAAATAAAACCCAAAAGCGCGATTAAAAAAACAGCTAAAAATAAGCATTAGCAATGGAAGGACGAGAAATCGCTTTTGAAAGAGCCATAGCAACAGTTTCACCAGATTTGTGAGCCTGCTCACGACTCTGACCACTTTTAAAAGCAAGCGCAATTACATCACGACGCAGCTGCGCAATAAACAACTCTTGCTGTTGAGGACTCATCTTAGAAAGATGCTTGATAATATCTGGAAAAGATACAGACAATCTCTCTAACAACTCCTCCTCTGTTACATCAAGCTTCTGAGAAGAAAAAGAAGAGCGACCGGAAAAAAACTGATAAACAGCACTACTTTGAGAAGCAAAAAAGACAGCGCCAAAAATAAAAAATACAAATAAAATAAAAACAATACGACGCGAAAAAGATTCCATTATCTCTTACCTAAAGATCACAGAACACAAACATAGATTCCTTTTATGATTCTCCTTATAGCATTCAACGATGCCTCAATAAAGAAAAATCAAATTATTGAAAATAAATACGCTAACACTATCTGCCCAACAAGACCTGCCCCTCATGTATTTAGGTAGTATAGGCGAAACAATAACAGATCTTACACTTCCCCCTAATAACACGCTACAACATCCCCTAAAACAATTATAAAAAGCCTGACTGAGGAAATCCTCAGTCAGGCCAGACAATCTAGGGGATCCACGCGGGGGGGGGGGGGAGGAGGTTCCCCGATCGTCCTCTCACATCAACCACTAAGATAGCCGATGCAATATTCTTGCTATGGAATAAAATTCTTTAAACAACAAGAAATTCTTATCATCTTCTACGCAAAAAAACATAAAAGAGTTATAAATTGTTTAAAAATGTTTAAATTTAGGCAAAAAAAGTTTAAAATGACCCAATTTGAAGCAATTTTATTTCAAGAAGCATCAATTAGAATCTACGATCATTATAACTTTTAAATAGTTTCTTTCATAATTCTGATGATCATAATTAAAAAAACCGTAATTTCTACGTATCCACCCTATAAAAATCAAACTATGTAAAAGTAGAATCACTTTTCCAACAGCAATCACCACAAAAAGAAAAATGTAGATTTTTAAAATCTTACACAAATAACCGTAAAAAATGAAAAACATCTTCTTGCAAGAAAACAATAAATTTAGAGAAATAAAATCTTATCTATCTTCATAAAAAATTTTGTAAATGATTATTAAAATATTGTCGCATCTCTCATGTAACAATCAATGAAGAATTTAAACAGCTTAATTTTATGAAAAAATGAGAACTCTGAAGATATTTGTTTCGAATCACGTCCTATAATCATTTCAAATAACGATAAACTATTTTACAATAACCAACAGGCTCTAACGCATTTTAACATAACAAACCGAGATCAATGCAGACAGTTTCTCTTAATCTCTATCATTTAAATGATCCCGTAAAATAATACACACAGTAGTTTCTATGCTCAAAAATTGTTATAGTCTGTTCTTCTACCGTAAATAATGCATTGATTTACAATCATAACTCATCATTTTACAACTTACATGAGAGATCTCAAGAACGTAAGATTCCCTTATTTTAAATCTTCGTCTATTGAATCAATGAATAGCCATACTATGGCACATCACAAACAAGAAAAAGCATATGGATAAAAAACATAAAACGATGATGCCCTATCAATTTTACGCTATACTAACGGGCTGCGTCATAAAATGAGCAGTAAGCATAAAAAGAAAAAATCACTTTTGGCAAGAAAAATGGACTTATTTAATAACCTTTTTAATAACCTTCATACTTCTCATGATAAAGAGATACGAAACTTTAGTGTAATATCACGCTTTTCTTTTCTACTTTCAGCCACGGACTATCCATAGATTATCGTCAATCTTATTTTTATGAATATAATGAAAAACACATAGACGAACGCCATATATGAAGCTTGTAAGAAGAAATAAACGTAAAGTCAGATACGCTATTATAACCATTGTTGTACAAAATGTTTTTAAAATTCAGAATATCACTCCAATCGATTACTAATTTATGAGTAATTTTATGGCGTCATCTACCAAGCTTTTACGTTTGCTATTACTTGTAAATCAACACCTGCTCCTAACATGGCAATATGCTTGAGATAAAGACTAGAGCAAATGAGAACCATGTAAACAGTCCCAGCTTTTATATGCCCAATTAGAGTAAAAATATTTACGTCTGTTTGAGTAATCTTAAAAAAGCCATCATTTATTTTGAACGAAACATAAAAGCCCAAAGATAAAAACCTATTGCCATCTTTACCATCCCTTTCATTTGCCTTTACGACTTTCAAACACACTCATAACGCTGTGTTTTAAATAATGAAAATCATGCATTGTCTTACCCTTTTACCCCTTCGTCTTTTTAGAGCATCTTTTTGCACCCCTCACTAAAAATTCCAAGGTACTTCTTATCTAAGCACCTGTTTTAAAGAGACATCGTAAGATCTATTGGGTACCACCATTTTTGACATTTATGAAGGTATGAGCCATCACTATATTGTATTGTGCGCTGTTACATCATATCGCCGCCGCTCTCATATTTAGAAATATGTATTTCCTTTTACAAACGGTATTATTTAGATAAATATCTTCTCTTGTAACAAACAAACAGACTCTTTTGGATTCTGAAACAGGAAATTTGAAATGAAAAAATATTCCTATATTCGAGCCTCTCATTGAAGTCTAAAAAATCAATATATTGGCTAATAAAACAAATATGATATCAAGACACCTTAAATAACGATCCTCATAGGCTTATCTCTATAGAAGGTGCTTTCATTACACAGTACACAGCCACCAAGCCCCTGTAAAACACCAATACTCTCATATAAAAACATAATACACATGTAAAAAACAATAGATTATCAATGATTGAATAAAGGTTTATCTCTACGCTATTCCTTAAGAAAAATCAGAGAATAAAGCAGGTCAACAAATGCGATTTATGCAAAATCGACTTGTTTATCTTTGATATCGTCAACTAATAAACGCGGATCACGAGCAAGCCAAAGCGTAACCATACCCTTCTCACTGTTTTCATTTTGTATAGGAGTAAGACAAACCGTTTGTTCTAGAACAAGTCCCGTATTTTTAAGCCATTGTTCTATTTGTAAAGCCGAAAATCCAAAACGTATATGTGCTTGATCAGAATATGAAGACTCAATTTCATGATAACCAAAATCCACAATCAATAAACGTCCATGAGGACGCAACACACTTGATATCTCATGAAGAAACATTTCAGGATTTTCAAGAAAATGTAAAACCCAATGAAGAATAACTAAATCAAAAGTTGTATCTCCAACAGACAAGTGAAAAACATTGCTATCAAGCACAACTTCAACCGCATGCGTATAAAGATTAGAAAACAATTTTAAGACAGAGTCTCCACCTATTCCAATATTCAGCATCGTTTGAAATGGCTTATCGCCAATGATTTCAAGTAAAGCGTTTTCCACACCATGATCTGCCATATAGGATGACCGTAATACATCCCATTGCAACGTATTTTGTAAAAAATGCTTCTTCCTCGTTTTTTGACGCTGCTTTTTAACATCCTTCAAACGTTCTAAATCATGCGCTAACAACATATCATGCTTTGGCAAAGCCGAAAGAACACCCATCACAATGTCTTTACCCAAAAAATCATGACAAAGCTTAAAATAAAGGCTATCTCCCTTCTGATAACGCTCAATCAATCGTGCTTCGTACAACAAACGTAAATATCGTGATATACACGCTTGCGACTGATCAAGAATAAAAATAAAATCAGAAATTGTTAAATCTTCATGACGCAAGAGCGTAAGAACACGTAAATGGTTTATTTCTGCGACCGCTTTTAGCAGCACAATCATTGCATCTAAACTTGCACTTTTTTTCATAATTATCCCTTAAACATTCCTATAAACATTTGTTTACAGAAAAAAAAGTCAAGCATAAAACGCATATTCTCATCTATTTTGTTCTCTCTATTTTATTATACTATGAAAAAAATAGGCTACTGTAAAAAACGAACAGATTATCCCCCTGCTTCTCGTTATAATGATAATGCATTGATTTATAATAACAATTCATCATTTTCAACTTGAATAAAACATCGGAGTACCGTAAATTTTTCTCATTTCAAACCTATTCATGATAAATCAATCCAAATTATTCTCTTACAGCTCATAAACAGAGGAGACATATGGATAAAAATACCTTTTATGGTCATCTCAAAACAAGAACTGCACACTATTGAGAGAAAATAAATAACATGATGGTGCCAGCTTGCATTTTTATTAAGTAAAAATGATAATGCTCAATGACTAGAGCATTTGTAGAAATAGCGCTATACTCTTCATCCCCTCCTTTTCATTACAATACAATTTTACAAGCAATAGTCGGTTATATATCATGAGTAGAATAACCCTATCTAGGTCGTAATTTCATAAAGTATCTCTTACTATTTTCAATGAATAAAAACTTCCACAGAGTACACTCACACTTTATTTATGAAATAACAAATGCAATAAAATACACCATTTTTTCAAAAACGTTGAGATAAGATAAAAAATTCTAGCGTGTAAGAGGTTTATAATTTGCATGCTTAGGATTAAGAGATTCCGCCCCAAGACGACGAACTTTATCAGCCTCATATTCAGCAAAATTACCTTCAAACCATTCTACATGGCCATCACCTTCAAAGGCTAAAATATGTGTTGCCAATCGATCAAGAAACATACGGTCATGCGATATGATAACTGCACAACCAGCGAAATTTTCCAATGCATCTTCCAATGCACCCAATGTTTCAGTATCAAGATCATTTGTCGGTTCATCAAGAAGAAGCACATTCCCCCCCTCTTTTAGAAGTTTTGCCAAATGTACGCGATTGCGCTGCCCTCCTGATAAATTTGCCACCTTCTGCTGTTGATCTGCCCCCTTGAAATTAAAAGCCCCGCAATAAGCGCGACTATTCATCTCATATTTGCCTAATTTAATAATGTCATTTCCACCAGAAATTTCCTCCCAAACAGTTTTATTCCCCACCAAGGAATCGCGACTCTGATCCACATAACTCATGTGAACTGTTTCACCGATACGTATTTGACCTGAATCGGGCTGTTCCTGTCCCGTCAACATTTTAAACAAGGTCGACTTTCCCATACCATTGGCCCCAATAACGCCGACAATACCACCAGCAGGAAGTTTAAAAGAAAGAGAATCAATCAATACACGCTCACCATAAGCTTTAGAGAGATTATCAACTTCAATAACAACCTGTCCTAATCTTTCTCCAATAGGGATAATAATTTGTGCCTCTCCAGGACGACGCTCACGTGCTGCTTGAACCAACTCATCATAAGCCTTAATCCGAGCTTTTGACTTTGCTTGTCGCCCTTTTGGACTAGAAGCGATCCATTCTTGCTCACGTGATAAAGCACGTTGACGCGCTGCCTCTTCACGTCCTTCTTGAGCCAAACGCTTGGCTTTAGCCCCCAAATAAGCAGAATAGTTTCCCTCATAAGGAATACCTCTCCCGCGATCTAACTCTAAAATCCAACCCGTTACATTGTCGAGAAAATAACGATCATGGGTTATCAAAAGCACAGCCCCAGGATATTCACGTAGATGCCTTTCAAGCCAAGCCGTCGTTTCAGCATCTAAATGGTTTGTCGGTTCATCCAAAAGTAACAAATCAGGTTTTGACAAAAGCAATTTACAAAGTGCAACACGCCGCTTCTCACCACCCGAAAGTTTTGTTACATCCCCATCGGCTGGCGGACAACCAAGAGCAGCCATAGCCATTTCCACTTGACTTTCTAAATCCCAAAGATTCTGACTATCAATAATGTCCTGAAGCCGTGCACTTTCATCAGCCGTTTCCTCGCTATAATTCATCATCAATTCGTTATAACGCTCAAGAATTTCTTGTTTATCTGCAACACCTTCCATCACATTGCCACGCACATCTTTGCTCGCATCAAGCAAAGGTTCTTGTGGTAGATAGCCACAGCGTGCTCCTTCAGAAATCCATGCTTCTCCCGTATATTCCTTATCTAGCCCAGCCATAATACGTAAAATAGTTGACTTCCCTGCACCATTCGGCCCTAAAATACCGATCTTCGCATCTGGATAAAAAGACAAATGAATATTTTCTAGAACTTTTTTATTGCCGTAAGACTTGTTAAGCCCAGCCATATGATAGATAAATTGACGTGCCATAAATTTCTCTTTATATTGTGCGATATTAAAGATTAGGATTTTGAAAAAAACTGCTTTTGCTTTTTGAAACTGTACAGTAAATAGCACTTACATCGTATCAAAAGCTTTTCACTTTATATTGGTACATTTTTTCTAATCTCACAAGCCCCAGTATGGTCCTGAATGCAAAAAAACATCCCCCAAAAAAGCAAAAAGCAAATCTTTTTAGCTGTACCTGAAACCTGTTATCAAACATTGCCTCTCTTTTCCATACCAGATATAACGTTGTATTTTTATCGTATTAAACCAACTTATCAATGTAATATGGTACCAAAAAGAAAAGCAATTCTCTATGCGCCTTCTTTTTTTGCTTTATGGGCTTTATATTACGCAGTAAAAAATCCTTCCCTTTTTTCATCGATTTTTTGCTACGGGAAACAATGGTCTTCCCCCCTTGCCTTGATATGGCTTAAATTACGTTTACAAAATGATCGCCGCCTTATGGGATCTGACGTCCCAAGCCCAATGATCATGAAAGCTTTGCATCAACACGTAGCAACAAATGACTACAGTGCACTTCCCATTGGTACGTGGTTACAATTCGTAAAAAACTATAAAACCAATTGTAAAAACTTATCCATCCCCCTCTTTTGGCTTGATAATTATAAAAATAATATCAATATTCAGCAAATCATTTCAAAACTTCAAGACGAAATATAGCTTTTTAAAAATACGATAAAAGATCATCTCATATAGGAATATATTTATGGAAAAAAAAGCCTTAATCGTCATTGATGTTCAAAATGACTTCTTACTAGGTGGAGCACTTGCCGTACCACAAGGTGATGCTATTTTACCCGCCATCAATAATCTCATAAATCATTTTGACCACGTTATCTTAACCCAAGACTGGCACCCAAAAAACCATTGCAGCTTTGCTTCCTGCTATCCTGAAAAAAAGCCCTATGATACCATCATTCTTGACTATGGTCCTCAAATACTCTGGCCTGATCATTGCATACGAGGAACACAAGGAGCAGAATTTCATCCATCTCTTAGAGTGGAAAAGGCACAACTTATCCTTAGAAAAGGCTATAATCAAAAAATGGATAGCTATTCTGCTTTTCTTGAAAATGATCAAAAAACACCAACAGGTTTACAAGTTTATCTCAAAGAACATGGTTTTACCAAGCTCATTATGTGTGGCTTAGCAACTGATTTTTGTGTCGGATTTTCTGCTCTTCACGCTATACAATGCGGTTTTAAAGTCAGTGTTTCATTAAATGCCTGTGCTGGTATTGATGTAAATGGATCACTAAACACTATGCTTAAAACTATGAACGAAGCTGGTATAGAGCTTTTAATGGTCTCTTAAAATATTCTTCTCTAATCTACTACTATAATATACTGATTTATAAAGGATAAATTATTTTTCACATATTTAAGTGAGAGTCTAGAATATCGTAAATTCTCTCATTTCAAACCTGTTTCAAAACCATTCTCCTACACGTTACAAAGAGAATCAATGTATGAATAAAAATCATTCAAAAAAACAGTAAAAACACTTCTTATGAACCATTAGATGCAAGAGCTTGTCATAATATTGAAAGCTAGTAAAAAGTATAGCATCAGCTTTCTGTCTTAAATTTAGGTCAAAAAGCACCTTAGAGATTGTACACTATTCCCTTCATGAGTAGTATCATGCAATGGACTCAACTTTAAAACAAAAACGCAAATAAGCAATAAAATAGAATAGTATTTTATTTTGCATAAAAGACCTCTTTCTATTCAAAGATATGCGATAAACAAAAGCGTAAGAAAATAAGAAATCTCCATTACTTAGACACAACATGTTTATCCACCTGACGATGCTTAAAACGAATCGAAGAATATAATGCCATTCCAATAATACAGACTCCCACAAGTCCTGTTAAGACTTCAGGAACCGATATAATCGTCTGCAGATACATAATCACTGCAAGAACTAAAATTGCATAAAAAGCACCATGTTCCAAATAACGATAATGCAATAATGTTCCTGATTCAACCAACATAATTGTCATAGAACGAACGTAAAATGCACCGATACCAAGACCTATCGCAATAATAAAAAGGTTGTGTGAAAAGGCAAAAGCACCAACCACGCCATCGAAAGAAAAACTAGCATCAAGAACTTCTAAATAAAGAAACGCCCCTACTCCCCCGTGAGTTACTGTTGTTAAAGTCTTTTGAGGGGTATCCAAGAGATGACCGACAACTTCAACACCGATAAAGGTCAAAAGTCCATAAAGGGCTGCCAATAAAAAAGTTATTTTATCTTCTGTGTCAATCTGACCTGAAACAAATAAGATCAAAATCAAAACAATTGCAATATCAATCCCAACAAGCGCCCCAAACTTTTGAGCAGGTCTCTCTATAACATTAAGCCAATGTACCTCTTTTTCAGAATCAAAAAAATATTTTAAGCCAACCATCATAAGGAAAGTGCCTCCAAAAGCAGCAATCCCCATATGTGCATCGGTTAAAACTTCCGCATATCGGTGTGGTTCCCATATAGCTAATTTGACTGCCGCAATTGGATTAATCCCAACAGCAACGACAACCACCAATAATGGAAAAACAATTCGCATCCCAAATACAGCTATCAAAATGCCCCATATAAGAAAACGACGACGCCACAACGGATCCATTCTACTAAGAACACGCGCATTGATAATAGAATTATCAAAAGATAAAGAAATTTCCAAAACTCCTAAAACAAAGCAAATAAAAAAATATTTAAGAAAACCAATAATACTTTCCGTTTCAAACCAACCAATAACCCCTCCTAAAAAGACACCAATAATCGTGAAAAAAAAAGCAAACCCAAAATAGCGTAATAGGGCCATGATCATTCCTCAAAGTTTATTTTCTCATTCATCTAAAACACACCCAGTCCAAATCCAAAGTTTGCATCTCTTTAAAGTTGCATCTATTGATGCAAAAGTGTATAGAATATATATGGTAAAGTTACATGAAAATTCTCTCAAAAAAAGCAAGAGACAAATGTAGCAAACAGAGAATTTTGTTTTGAAATGAATATCAATTGTCAATACAATAAGCGAAAGATTTCTTTCTATCCACGAAAATAAAAAATAAAAAGAAATTAAAGCTATAAATATTGACATTATATCATAGAATATTAATACATAGTGTGCTTTTATTATTTAATGATTTATACCATGATGATTTACTGAGGGAGATAATTCGTGGCACGTCCTGAAACTGAATCAAAAACCATATTTGGAAAACGTTTACGTTATGTACGTCTTGCTTTAGGCGATCCATCACGTGAAACCTTAGCTAAAAATTTTAGCATGACAAAAAATTCCATTGCTTTTTATGAGCGTGGAGAGAGAGAACCCAATCTTAGTGTCTTACAAACATACCGCACGTTATATGGTGTCAATATTAATTGGCTTTTAACTGGGCAAGGAAAAATGTTTGACACCGAATATACAAAAGGTGATTTTGACTGGAATTATTTTATTAAAAAAATCGAAGGACTGGAAGAAACACTTGCCAATAGTGATCGTAATGAAAAACCAAATCAAGAAAAAATCGACAGTTCTTATGAAAAATTGCAGCAATATTTGTCAAGACAAGGTTTATCAAATGGACTTAACCCCAAGACTACAACCTCTCTGATCGATATGAAAGCTAAAATGGCCAATTCTTATACTCTTAGCTTATTCATTGATTTACTCATTCGAAGCGTATCCCAAAAAGAGGTTATAGCCAATCAATAAACGTCTGTTTCAAAAGAAAAAGCAAGAAATGATAAAACTCTACCAGTATGGAGAAGAGTATTTTTTACTTTATCCATGCTGGTGAAATTTTGTATAATTTATAAAATTTATTTCTGTACTGACAATAAAAATATTCGCATTTTAAATGAAAGTATAGTGTCTTTAAATTAAAAAAAATAATTTTATAGTATAAAATTCTCATTCATATCTTATTGACAAGAATTTTTTTCTTGTTAAAAGAATAATAGCTCTCATAGAAATTATTTTTTAAGGTCAGAAAATTTAAGGGGAATATATTGACGACTTCCTATAGAGACATACATTAGTGTTCACAGACGGATTAGTTAAATATTTATCCTGAAAATTATCAGCTATTTTATGAGGTGGGAAGCATGTATTTTGAGGTGTTTCAAGGAGTTCACAATCAATGGTACTGGCGTTTAATCTCAGGAGATGCACAAAAAATTGCTTTTTCTAGTAAAGGTTATCCAACAAAACAAGATATCCTAGTCAATATTGAACAAATCAAAGAAATTACACATAAGGCTCTTATTAGAGAACTACAGTCCTGACGTTCTTTACCATTAAAACAAACGTTTATTTTGTGTAATGGTATGGTGAGTTGTTTTTGTAACAAATAAAAAGTGGTCGTTTTTCCCTCAACGGGAGGAGGTTTTTGTGTTATTTCTGATACTCACAAATAACAATCACATTCTTGCAGTTTATTATGTTTGCTTTCAATCATACTTAAGTCTCTATAGCATTTATCAAAAAGAAAGTCTCTTAAGTCTTGTATTTTTCATAAAAAATAAACACACATGAAGAAAAGATAAGTTATCAATGATAATATAATTACTTTACAAGATATTAATATCTTTTATGTTCATATTCCTCTTCTGCATTTGATAATCATAACTGACTTACCCATTTCATCTTCATAAAAAGCAAATATCTCTTTCTTTCTATTATCATGCAATTTTTTAGACATATTAGCTGAAACTATCGTAGCATTTATACCTTATATCTAAAAGGAACGTGCAAAATTGTTTCCAGCATACTGGATTGTATAGACGCGCTTTTTAATAACCAGCATACCTATAAACTGGTTTATCACCATAACCTCTTATTTTATAATCAAAGACGCTCTGTCTTATAAACTTAAATGTTTTCATAAAATCAGAGTAAACTTGAATATTCTCTTTCAATACAATCTCTCCATCAGCACCATAATTGGCTTCATTAAAGTTTATCTCTCTCGTCATTCCAATCTTCCTAACACATTTCCAAGCCCTTTAATGCAAAATATGAATACATATCACTCTTTATCATCTTCAGATTTAAGCATTTTTTGATATTTCTTTTCATTTTTTTCATATTGTTTAATTTGTTTTTTCAGTTTTTCAATTGCTTGGTCACGTCTTTTAATCACCATACTTTGCTCTCTAATAGCTCTATCTCGTTCTTCAGTCATCTTCATAGAATCTCTTAAAAACTCATGCTTTATTCTTCTAGATTCATCTTTTAAAACTTTCACTTGACTGCGATAATATAAAGAAAACCGAAATATAACCCCACTGCACAACAAAACAACAACCATTGCTCCCAATAAAATTTCGTTTACACTCATTTGGATCTCCCTTAATTGTCGCTCAAGTGATCATCTTGACCAATTTGTTTCATCCTCAATCAAAAAAAGAATGCAATAAACCGCATGTTCCAAGTGTGAACAATCACTCTCGGCATTCTTATTTTCTCCATTAAAGCCATTGATAAATGACGCAAAAAAATCTCTGAAAGCGGCTAAATCTACACGCTTACACCAATTATTTGCGACACATTTATTGACACAAAAAACAAAAATAAGGAACGTCAAATAAAACTAACGACGCAACGCAATCGTACAAGCCTTGCCCAAATCGTTCCTATCTTCCTTTTTACGCCATGGGGAATACGGCTATATATGAAAGTTTTTCATTATTACAAAAATCATCGGTGTCACAAAGCACAGCATTTCTGTAAAATTTTGCCTTCCCAAAAATCTTTACATCACCATAAATTAAAGCATCACTATAAACTCGAGCCTTTCTATAATCACGAGTATCACCATAAAATTCAATACATTGAGCATTCAAAACTTGATCAAAAAAGACCGCATTAGCGTAAACATATGCATCTCCACTCATATTCGAATAACTATAAAGTTCTTATCTTTCATAAACATGCAAACTCTTACGAACGACTACACAACCATATGTTAATGCATTGTTATAAATAACAATATCATTGTAAATACAGACTTCATTATAAACTGCAGCTGCCTTAAAACACACTCATCCCCGTAAGGGCATTGATCAAATGTATACACCCTACCAAACAACCACCTATGTGACTCAGATTACCTTCCTGTTTAATAAAATATCCAAGATCACTTTTTTGATATTTTCCAAATTTTTTAACGCATATATACGATATACCATCTGATAGTGATCTAATTTATTACAATAAAGGAGAAATCAGTATTCTTTGCCTATGAATTTACATTTTTTCTACAGCCATTATCCTATCTCTTAAGGCTCTAAAGCTTCGTTATACTCACACACCGCCTCAACACAGAATTTTTTTACAAATTCTGATGTTGGGGTATATCTTGATTTATAATGCTGCTACGTATACTATCACAGTGAAATCTCATAAACATACGAGTGTGTATCGCCATTTCTGGTATACACGTTTATTTTTTCACAACCGTGGAACTAAGCAACCATTTTTTATTGATTCGAATCTGAAAGTGTATGGGGACATTTTGTTATTAGTTAAAAACAACTCTATATGCTTCATTAGCGAAGAGCTACACATGGATATTTTCACGCTCCTTGTATCATATATTCTGGATTCGCAACGCAATATTAACGCTATAGCGTAAATATGTAAAGGTCTAAAAATGACAAAGACTGAAAAAGATTGGTTCCAACGCTTAGTTGAATTGATTAAAAGTGACGGACGAACAATGATTGAAATAAGCAGAGCTGCAGGCTGTGGACAAAATTACGTCCAACAAATGATAAATGGAGGAAAGAGGCCTTCAGTAGATAAACTCATGGCTATTTTGAACACACTGGGAAATGCTAGTGCCATATATGTAATAACTGGTTTCAACATCTCCGATGAAGACTTAAAACTCATAACTTTGATTTCGTCTGGAGATAAAAAGAAGATTGAAGCCTTAAATGTTCTGTTGAATGAGCAGAATCTGTAGAATTTTCTACTCTATCCAATATCGCTTGCTTTTGAGACGTCGATAAAGACTCCCATTTTACAATAATATCAGATAAAGTTGTTTCAAATTTTTTATCATTCTTCATAGTCATACTCCATGTAGTCAAACCATATAACGCTAAAGCGTTTAAATATATCTCATACCTTAGAAAAAAATATTTGCAATAGGCAGTATGGAAGCAATTGTGTACAAACTTATTTTACAAAATCAGATGAAGTTCTATTAGTCATGTACCATGGTGAAACAGAAAGCATCACACGATCCAGATCTTCTTATGAAAATTGGTATAATCTATCAAAAATGCGAATAATGTTACGCATATCTTGTGATTCGGACCAGTAACAAACTAATGTGAAAATATCCCTGAAGACACTCCTGAACTCTATATAAGAGAACACGAAAAAGCTTTTTTGAAAAAAAATATATCACAATTTTATTCTACATAGCACCGTCTATGTTTTTTAAACAATATTGCAAAGCAAGAATATAACAATGTTATAGGAATAAATTCTTATAAACAGAGCCACACTACCTAAAACTCTGTAACACGTTTATAGGTAACCTCCCCTCTAAACGCACCTTGTAAATACTAATATAAGTCTCTACCATAAGCAAAAATGATACTATTAAAAAATAAAACGAATCACCACGCATAATCCTTGTACGTAAATTGTATTGCAGATTTACAACAAGAGAGAAATTCCCTTATGTAAATGAAGAATTATATTTTCAAAGTATGATTTTGAAGAAAAGTATACTTTTCCAAAAAAAATTACCCTCTCTGCCAATAATTTTTCATAAGAGAGAAAACTCACAACAAAGATAAAACTCTCTACATAATCAATACGAGAAAAATGTTAGCAATACCCAAAAGTGCTAGGTTGACCTAAATATTGCCAATCCCCTATGAGAGTAAAATCAAAAAAGACTTCTGCTCTTCAATAATAATTTGGCTTACATCAAAACTCTATAATTTGAGCATTAAGCGAAAAATACACAAAAACAGAAAATGGCATTTTAACGAATTTTCCAATATCATAGAAAACATTTTTTACAGAATAAATAAAATGCTTATTACAATAAAATCTGGATGATGCAAAGCGATAGAAAAAACCACTCAATTGACTTTTCAAAGAACAATTGATGAGATTCTTTTCAGAGAACACGCCAACATCACTATGAACAATATTTCTCAAAAATCAAATAGAACTCCTCTCTTGGGAAAAAGAAAATATCAACAAATGTTATCATCGTTAACCCAACGATACATACGAGCGCCTATGGATCACATTCTCTTATATACAACCTTTCATCACGATAATGCTATTCGAACGTCTAAAAGACATTAACATCACTCAGAAAAAAGCAAATTCACACTAAATGTTTTTTGAGCCATTTGTTCTAAACAGGTACAATCTTTAAAATTGGTTTTATTGGGATCTGTTTATTTGCAAAACAAGCATAAATAAACTTATCCAATGAAGCTTTTAGCCTTCTATTTTATGAAGAACATCATACAGAAAAAGTACAAAACAGTATATGAATTAAGAAAGTAAATAGCGCCACATATCAGTTAATCCAAATGCTACAATGTTTCAAATGAGAGCACTTCTTTAATGAGACTAAAAAACATACTATCACTTTATATTAAAGCGACTGATAGAAAAAACAGCAACAAACAATGACAAAGGATTTTAGAACAAACAGAAAAATAAATAAAAAACGAAAAAGGTAGAATCCCAAAATTTTTATATAAGCTACCCATTTTTCTATTGGCCATTTCCCTATTGGTGGGCCCGGAGGGACTCGAACCCCCAACCAAGCGGTTATGAGCCGCTGGCTCTAACCAATTGAGCTACAGGCCCCATATATAGGTTGTTTCTCTCTAAACTAAAATGCCCTATGATACAAGAGCTGACGAAGATTATAACCCATCTTTTTCTCTTTTCTATTGGTTTTTTTTTCAGTGCCCTAATTTCTTTACAAGAACTCTTAAAAATGAGAGAATAGTTAACTGACAAATATAAAGGTATAGATATGATAGAAAAGAAAATTCAACCACTGAAGGGTTCTCTGGTTAAAGCAGTTATATTAGCATTTACACTCTTAGCCACATCGTTGACTGTACGTGCTTATGCTGAAGAAAATAAAATGAAAAATGCAACTATTACAGTGACTGCAATCGGAGAAAGTCAAGCTGCACCGGATATGGCAATTATTAATCTAGCCGTTGTTACCTATGACAAAACTGCCCAAAAGGCATTAGCTTCCAATAATCAATCCATCAATGATATTATAAAAGCTTTTAAAAACGATGGCATCCAAGCAAATGATTTGCAAACATCAGGTT
Source organism: Bartonella sp. MR90HLJMH (assembly GCF_042194115.1). NCBI lineage: Bacteria > Pseudomonadati > Pseudomonadota > Alphaproteobacteria > Hyphomicrobiales > Bartonellaceae > Bartonella > Bartonella sp. MR90HLJMH. The sequence goes on along the minus strand of NZ_JBHIMM010000007.1, from coordinate 31,156 downwards.
TATCCATTTATCAGTCGACTTCTGATAAACACCACGAAAAAAAGAATAATGAAAAACTCTATCATGTTTCAAATTCTTTAACCGTGCGCATTCGTGATCTTAATAATGCTGGTAAAATCTTTGATCAAGCGATGACTCTAGGTGTTAATTCAGTCAACGGCATTACTTTTACCAACGCAGATACAAAGCCGTTTTATCAAGAAGCACGTAAAAAAGCCATTACTGAAGCCATTGAAAAAGCGCAAACGATAGCGCAAGCAGCCGATTTAAAATTAGGAAAAATTATTGAAATCAATGAAAGGGATGATTACTACCACCCAACACCACGTCTCATGAGTAGAGCAGCAGATGCAAGCTACGAAAATACAAATTTTGCAGGTGGTGAATTAACTTATAATGTGAGCGTCACTGTCGTCTTTGCGATCGATTAAGTCGCCAACTGTTGTATAAAAAATCATATTACTGGCCTTTACATAGAAGACCAGTAATGTGATGAAGATAATCTTCCTCAGATAATAATTCGTCTTCGTAAACCTCTATCTGTCCGCGTGCAGAAATATGCGCTGTATGTACCGTCTGGCAATCTCCTGATACCAATGGATGCCACCAATGAAGATCTTTTCCCTCATAAATTAATCTATAAGCACAACTTTCTGGAAGCCAACGCGCTGTTTTAACTGTCGTAATGTCTAGCGATATACAATCTGGTACAATTGATTTGCGATGAGCATAATCTCGACACCTACAAGTTTCCCCATCTAAAAGACGACAAGCAATACTGGTTGCATAAAGGTCACCCGTATCATCGTCCTCAACTTTATGGAGACAACAACGACCACAGCCATCACAAAGGCTCTCCCACTCAGAAATGGAAATCTCTTCTAATTTTTTTACTTTCCAAAAGGGAAGCTCTCCACTCATAAACTCAGACACACCTTTTTTAATTAAGACGATCTATAAAAAATGAAACGTTTAATTTCTATAATTTCATCTATTTCTGTCTCTTAAAAAGATTCAACTCAATGTATGCTTTAAACCGTTTTCTTAAAATCTATCTGAATAAAAAGAGAATATTCAAAAAATAGCGCATATAAATGAACATAATCTATTGAAACATTCCTTTATAAACTGACGAAGAATAAAATGCGTCACCTAAAATGATAAAAATTCCGCAACGAATACACATTTCTCATCAAAAAGTCCGTATGTTGCAATATAAGTTTATTCTTAATAGATCCTATTTCTTAAGAAACGAGCCGCTACACGCAAGATAATGTTTTTCGTTCATTTTTTCAAATGACTACCACACCAGTATTTACCCTACATCTGTTATTTTCAGAAAGAGAAATACAAAATTCAAAAGCTAAGAAAAACATTAAACATCGTAAACTTTCTGGATTATTCAAATTCTTCCCATATTTTCTCAAAAAAGCATCAAAGTACAATGTGACACACCTCCCCTTCATTAAGAAGAAAGAGGGATTTATTAAAATACACACGAATTTCTTTATTTAAGAATCGAGAAAACTACGCAATTTTCGTGAACGGCTAGGATGTTTTAATTTACGAAGTGCCTTTGCTTCAATCTGACGAATACGCTCTCTTGTAACTGAAAATTGTTGTCCTACTTCTTCCAACGTGTGATCTGTATTCATCCCTATTCCAAAACGCATCCGCAAAACACGTTCTTCCCGCGGTGTTAATGAAGCAAGAACGCGTGTTGTCGTATCTCGCAGATTAGCTTGGATAGCTGCATCAATTGGTAATAACGCATTCCTATCCTCAATAAAATCACCTAAATGGGAATCATCTTCATCACCAACAGGCGTTTCGAGTGAAATGGGTTCTTTTGCAATTTTAAGAACTTTTCGTACTTTTTCCAACGGCATAGAAAGCTTGCTAGACAATTCTTCTGGTGTTGGTTCTCGTCCAATTTCATGGAGAATCTGACGCGATGTACGAACGATTTTATTAATTGTTTCAATCATATGAACAGGGATACGAATAGTACGCGCCTGATCAGCAATTGAACGTGTAATAGCCTGACGAATCCACCATGTTGCATAAGTTGAAAACTTGTAGCCGCGCCGATATTCAAACTTATCCACAGCCTTCATCAAACCGATATTACCCTCTTGAATAAGATCAAGAAACTGCAAACCACGATTAGTGTATTTTTTTGCAATTGAAATGACAAGACGCAAATTAGATTCTACCATCTCTTTTTTCGCAATTGTTGATTCGCGTTCACCTTTCTGCACCTGCATAACAATCCGACGAAATTCACCAATCGAAATAGCCGTTTCTTGCGCAAGATTTTGTATCTCACTTCGCAGTTTTTGGATTTCTTTTGCTTCACGCATCGAAAATTCTTTCCAACCAGGTGTAGGCAAAGCAGCAATATAATTCATCCAATCTGCGTCCAATTCACGCCCTTGGTATTCTTTTAAAAAATCCTCGTGGCCAATGCCATAGCTGTTGGCAATCCGTTTCAGCTTACCTTCATTATGAATCAATCTCTTATTGATGTCATAAAGCTGTTCAACCAAAGCTTCGATACGATTTTGGTTTAAAGAAAGAGATTTTACTGCTTGAATCAACTCACCCTTTAATTGAATATATTTTTTCTTCTGAGAAGATGTAAGGGCCCCCTCTTTACGCTCTGCCAAACTGCTTTCAACATGCTGATCTTGTAATTTTCGTAATTTCACATAGGTTTGAGCAATAAAATCCAATGTTTCCATAACTTGAGGACAAAGTTCATTTTCCATTGCAGCAAGCGATAAGTTAACATCGTCATCGTCTTCTTCATCGTCGTCTTCAATGTTTCTCTCTCCTGCGCTCTCCTCCATATTACGTATACCAGAAGACATTTTTTCTTCTTCTGTCTTATTCACTTCACTTCGCTCAATAACAGGAGCCTGCTTTGCTTCTGGACCAGCATAAGTCGTTTCAAGATCAATAATTTCACGAAGAAGAATACGCTGTTCTTTTAACTCGTCACGCCATATAATAAGAGCCTGAAAAGTTAAAGGACTCTCACAAAGTCCCGCAATCATTGTCTCACGCCCTGCTTCAATACGCTTAGCAATGGCAATTTCACCTTCCCGTGAAAGAAGCTCAACAGCTCCCATTTCACGCAAATACATACGCACCGGATCATCCGTACGATCTGTTACTTCGCGTTTATTCGTTGTCGTTGCAATTGCGTGGCTAGAGGCTTCTACTAAATCACCACCCTCTACTGTAACTTCTTCTTCATAATTTTCAGACTCAACTTCATCCTCATCATCCACAACATTAACCCCCATCTCAGAGAACATCGCCAAGATATCTTCAATTTGTTCGGATGTAACCTCGTCAGAAGGAAGAACAGCATTGAGTTCATCCATTGTTACATAACCATTTTTTTTGGCAAGTTTAATCATTTTCTTGATGGCATCATCAGAAAAATCAAGAAGAGGACCATCCAAACTCGCTTGGCTTGTTACTTCTGCATTATCTTTCTGTTTAACCTTTGTTGCCATACCATAACTCCACTCGACCACTTCACAGTTTCCATGTAACCATAGTTTCCATGTGACCAGTTTTTTTTGCTCTCACTAAAATCTACCAATAATTTCTCATATATACTTCCTTTTAAGAGATTACTATTGGAAAGAATACATTTTGTATACGCCTTAACATCCAGACAAACTTGACATCCAGACAAAAACGCGGGAAAACTCCAGAAGTTTCCCCGACACCTCTCAGCCCTTCTGAGATAATCTCTGTACCCTATCGTAAGAACCAATTTCCCGCTTTTCCTAAAATTTACCCGCTTTTCCTAAAATTTAATTGCCATCTTTATGAAAATGTCACTCCCATAAACTTCCTCGTCTAAAATTTAAGTGACTGATTCGCATTAAAAAAGCGAATCATTTTATCGTATCTTGTGTATTCCCGTCTATTTTTTCATCCAACCAACTTCCAAACCCTTCAATTAACGCTTCTGTTGCCTGCATCTGCTCCAGCTCATTTTTTACCTCACGAAGCAGATCAAAAACCTCACTCCTAGGATTTTCTACAAGTTGCTCTTTAATATCCTGTAATCTCTTATGTAGGTGGTGTTCTTGAAGATGCAAGTAGACAGCTTGTTTTAATATCGCACGTGCATCCTCTATAGAAGCTCTACCAAAGATAATACGCATACCAATATTTTGCACAAGATGTTTCATACGCTCTAACAGAGCCTTTTGCCCTCTTTTTTCTAAGAGCGCAACCATCGTCTCCTCATCATGAAGCTGTTGATTCCCAAGAATTTCCAACATAGCTTGATGAAAGCACATCAATTGAGTATTTTTTAATTCTAACTCAGAAAGAATTTCAAAATTTTCATACCACAACTCAGGATAGTAAGCTAAAGTGAGTAAAATCACTGCTTCTCGCAAAGGAATAGATTGCGAAGAATTTCGTACTATTTCAGAATTTGCTAACAGAGAAAAGGATTGATCTTTAAAGATCCTATTTGATGAAGATTGATCATATCGCCCTTCTCCCTTTTTTTTCGAAAAAGAGGGACGAAAAAAATCAAAAAGGCGTTTTTTTACATCTTGCAAATAATAACGACGGACATCTTCATCCTTAATCGTAAAAATTTGTTGTTTTAGTTGTTTTTCTAGCGCTGCTCGTGTCTCTGGAGTTTCAAAATGCTTTCCATAGGTAGCTCGCCACCATAAAAGCTCACTCAAAGGAATTGCTTTTTGCAAAAAAGAAGAAAAAAGTTGTGCTCCACCAGCACAAACAATTTCATCAGGATCTTTTCCTTGTGGCAACAAAACAAAGCGTACACAAACCCCAGCCTTTAAAAGAGGCAACACACGATCAGCAACACGAAAAGCAGCGTTTAAACCAGCATCATCACCATCAAAACACAAAATGGGCTCCTTCCCCATCTGCCATAAAAGCTCAATTTGCGCTTCCGTTAATGCTGTCCCCAAGGGCGCTACAACTCCTTCAAAACCAGCTTTAGTCAATGCAATGACATCCATATACCCCTCAACAACAAGGAGTGAATGATTTTTTTCATCGCCAACAAAGCGACTGTTTTTGCGAGCTGCTACCGCGTTATAAAGTATATTTCCTTTATGAAACAGCACTGTTTCAGGGCTATTGAGATATTTTGCTCGTGTCTCTTTCTCTAATGCACGCCCTCCGAAAGCCACCACACGTCCGCGCAAATCTTCGATAGGAAACATAATGCGATTTCTAAATCGGTCATAAGAATCCGCACTCCCCTCACGCACTGTGAGAAGTCCACATTCTTCCATTTGCTTTATTGAAATGCCCCGTGCACTCAAAGCTTCTTTCAAAGCTGTACGCCTTACCGGTGCAAAACCAATGCGGAAACGCTCTACGAGCTCTGGTGTCACACCACGTGCATCCAAATAACGACGTGCTTGCACACCTCCTTTATCGCGTAAATTATATTGAAAAAAATCTGTAGCAATTTTCATTACATCATAAAGCTCAGCTTTTTCCAGTTGACGTTTATGACTTTGTGAATCCAAAATAGGGAGTTTCATTCCCGCAAAATCAGCCAAACGCTCTACACTTTCTGAAAAGTGCAATCCATCAAGCTCACACAAAAAGGTAAAAATATCTCCACTTACACCACAACCAAAACAATAATAGCGCCCTTTATGATCATCACAATGAAAACTTGGCGTTTTTTCACCATGAAATGGACAACAACACCAAAAGTCTCCCCGTGAAGGCTTACTTTTTCGAGGATCAAAATCCACCCGTTGACCAATCACTGTTGAAATTGGGAGTCTAGTACGCAGTTCATTAAGGAAATCGGGCGGGAAACGCATTATCTCTCACAGAGTTTGAAAATTCTTTTTTGCATATTTAACGACTTTAGAGCATAATTCCAATACTTCCTCTTAAGTAGTTGTAAAATTTTAAACTCTTAACTGCATATAACTTTAGAAATGGAGAGTGGAAAAGTGATCGAATTTATTGTTCAATATCCGTGGTTAGAGGCTATTTCTTGGCTTATTATTCTTACTATATTTGCCCTTTTAGTCAACTTTCTAGGACGAAAATTACTTATTCACGGAGCCAAAAAACTCTCTTCTTTTCTCCCCAAAAATACAACGATCGATATTAATAATGCTATTCAATACATAGCGGATATCATTTCAGCCTTTATTATTTCGGTTGGTGTTAATTTTATACCAACATTGCCCAATGCATTCAGTACTATCATCGGTAATGTTGCTAACGCCTTCATTATCTTTTTTGTTGTTCTGACAATTTCTGCCTGTCTGAATGTCATTAACATCCTCTACGAACAACGACCAACAGCACGGTTAAAACCAATAAAAGGTTATATTCAAATTGCTAAAATTGCACTTTTTGCTGTTGCGACAGTTTTAATGGTCGCTACATTGATTGACCGCTCCCCTCTTATTCTTTTCTCCGGTCTTGGTGCAATGGCCGCGGTTCTCATGTTAATTTTTCAAGATACGCTTCTTTCTCTCGTTGCCGGTATTCAAATTTCATCCACTGATATGGTTCGCGTTGGTGATTGGATTGAAATCCCTAATCTCGGTGCCGATGGTGATGTTATTGAAATTGCCCTGCATACTGTTAAAGTTCAAAATTTCGACAACACCATCACCTCAGTTCCTATCCGTAAACTTGTGACCGACCCTTTTAAAAATTGGCGTGGAATGCAAGAATCGGGTGGAAGACGCATCAAACGCTCCCTTTTTATTGATCAATCAAGTATCCATTTTCTCACAGAAGAAGAACAAAAATATCTTTCCCGATTTAATTTATTAGAAAATTATTTCACGCAAAAATTAGCAGAAATTGACCAATGGAATGCTCAATTAGATAAAAATCATGATGTCTTAGCCAATACGCGCCGTTTAACCAACATTGGAACTTTTCGTGCTTATGTTTTTGCTTATCTACAACAACATATAAACATCAACCCTAATATGACCTTTATGGCACGGCAATTACCTCCTACAGAAAATGGTTTACCATTGGAAATTTATTGCTTTACGAACACCACCGTTTGGATAGACTACGAACAAATTCAAGGTGATATTTTTGATCACCTTTATTCCATTCTTCCCTGTTTTGGTCTAAAGGTTTTTCAAAATCCAAGCGGTTATGATTTTAATCAAGTATTAAAAGCAAAAACGAAATAAAAACGATAAACTTTAATTTATCAATTTTGAGGCAAACATACTCATAACAACAGAGAAAGAATAAAGTATCATGAATGGTTCATTGGTACTCCTTCATCTTGCCGGCGCTATTTCTTTACTTCTCTGGGCCACACGCATGGTGCGCACAGGAATTGAACGCGCCTATGGTGACAGACTTAAATATAAAATGTGCCACGTCATTTCAAAACCATTGTTTGCGGTAAGTTTTGGGCTTTTTACAGCAATGATTTTACAAAGCTCTACAGCAATAACGCTCCTTGTTGGTTCTTTCGTTGAATCTGGTTTTGTCTCTGGAGTAGCGGGACTTATGGCTGTACGCGGAGGAGAATTAGGATCAGCAATCGTTGTTAAAATTCTCACCTATGATCTCACACTTGTTGTGCCCCTTTGTCTTTTAATTGGCACTTGTATCTTCATGACAACAGAAAAACGTGAGTGGCGTCAAATAGGACGTATTGTCATCGGTATTGGTCTGTTAATTTTATCTTTAGAGATGATAAGTACAGCGACAGAACCTTTACGTGAAAGCGAAATTTTGCCTAGCATCATTCGTTATCTTTCAACCGATCCTGTTTCCACTTTTTTGTTGGCTGCTGGCTTAACCTACCTCTTACATTCATCTATTGCAGGAATCATTTTGCTGGTCAATTTTGCCAACTACGATCTTATCCATACGCAACTCTGTGTTGTCATGGTTCTTGGTGTCAACTTTGGCTCTTCTCTTATAGCACCACTTTTAACGCGCAACGCCTCTCCTAATACCCGCCTCGTTCCCTTAGGAAATTTACTCATGCGTGGGGCCGGTTCAATCCTTGTACTTATCTTATTTCTCTCCTTCCGCCCTCCCATCACATGGCTTGGCAATAACGCCCCTACTCAAGTGATCAACGCCCACATTATTTTTAATGTTTTCATTCTCCTTGCTGGAATACCGCTTTCAAAATGGGTTTTAAAATTAACCACTCAAATTGTTCATATAAGTGCAAAAAAAACGCAAGCCGACAAAACGCTCAATTTATCGGATCAAACAGCTCTTGATGACAGTGTGCTTGAACGCCCCTCTCTCGCTCTCTCGAATGTCATGCGTGAAGTCATTCATATTTGTGATCTTGTAGACATCATGCTAGAAAAAATCATGGGACTTTATGAAAATCCTGATCCCAATATTATTCGTGAACTCAACCAACTCAACACCATATTGGACAAAAAACATATCGCCATCAAACTTTATCTTGCACGATTAGCGGGACAAAAATTATCTGACGAAGAAGCTCTTCAAACGCAAGAACTTCTAGGCGCCTGTATAAAATTAGACCAAGCAGGCGATATCATTATTCATAATATGCTGATGCTGGTTAAAAAGAAACAACAAAAAGGTTTACAGTTCAGCAGCGAGGGCTGGAATGATCTCCTTCGTTTCCACGCCATTGTACTAGCCAACGCGCATATAGCATTTAACGTTCTTGTCTCACGTGATACACACACTGCACACCTATTGGTACAAAAAAAAGATCAACTACGAAACTTAGAAAAGGAGATGAGTTTAAAACATTTTAAACGTTTGCGTGAAGGGGATCTCAAAAATGTAGAATCATCCAGTCTTCATCTCGACACTGTCCGCGACCTCAAACAAATCAACTCTCTTTTGACCTCAATGATCTACCCCATTTTAGAAGAACAGGGACTTCTTCAAAGTTCTCGCCTACGCAACCCTGCTGAAGAACAAACAGAAAAACCTTAAACTTTTAAATAACTTGAATAAGAAATACATCACATCGATTACTCGATTTTGAATATGGTCAAGATACTGATTTAATCAAAATATTTTATTATTTGACAATTTAAATGAGCTTTCTGCATCGTAAATTTCTTTCATTTAAAATCTATTCATGATGAATTACTCAAAGTCATTTGCTTACACATTATAAACAAAGCAGCATGTAGAATAGAACTCTTGAAGAAAGACGTAAAAATGCCTAATCATCTCAAAGCCAAGACTGTTAAACACATAAAGAGAAAGTCAAGAGTATAATGGTTCCAACCTAAACTCTCCTTGTAAAAAGGAATTGCCCCACAGTAGCAGCAAAAACAGAAATACTCTATAAGGAATGCAAAACCCCACAAAAATGCAACATTTATATCAAGATTGGTAGAGACTCAACCTATACAGCCATTCTATAACGTGTCAACAAAACAGTTTTAATTTCATTTCAAACATCATTGATATCAATTGGCAAGCTCCAAACTTTTAAATATCTATTTTACTTATTGCTTTAATCACAAATCACAATTGTTTTTTTAAACTTAAGAGAGAGATTAAAAAAGCTTATAAATAAACTTTATGACTTTTTAAAACATTTTCACTAATATTTTCTTCTTTTATTCATATTTCTCAATTAATTAATTTATTTATAAATTAAAATGTGTTATATGTTTATACTTATTAAGTATTATTATGATATCAATGTAAATATTATTTTAATATAAAGGAAAATAATAAGTAAAATTTCTAACAGAAATATCCTTTTCACTGGATAAAAAGGGGATAAATCTTGATTTTTAAAAAGTTTACTCTAGTTACAATTTAAATTCAGGCAAAGGAGAGTATCATGGAAAATGCAAACATCGGTTGGATTGCTGCTATTATTATCGGCGGGATTGCAGGTTGGGCTGCACAGTATATTATGAAAAGCCAAACAGGAATATTATTAAATATTATCTTAGGGATTATTGGCGCTGCGCTAGCAAGCTTTCTTTTTAGTCTTTTAGGTGTAAATTTTGCTGGTTGGCTTGGCTATCTTATTTCAGGTTTTATAGGAGCCTGTATTCTTATATGGATAGTACAAAAAATTCGATCCTAGAGCATTTATTTTTTATACCTTTTGGGATTCAATAAAAAACTGGGAAACAACTAGAAAAATTTGAAATATTTCCCAGTAACTCGTTGTTACCAGTTTTGATATGATGGTGAGGTGCTTAAGCTGCGATTTTGGGCATACACCATCACCATATTTTAAAACGAAATGCAGTAAAGACCTTTATAACGCACCCATTTCATACCTATATAAACTTACGCATATCAGGAGAGATATGTTGCGTTATTTTAACGCAATACGAACCTATTTTTGTACAGTGCGCGCAAATCTAGCTCATCTTACTGTAATAACAATCCATAAGGTTACAAAAATCACTAACGATGATTAAAGACTCTACCGCATAGCACTTAACGCCTATACACTTCATCAACAATACCCTTTTTACCGAAAAAATCGAGGAGCTCTTTTGCATTCTTAAGAAGTAAAGAGAGAAGGTAAGCAAAAAATGATAAAGAATTTTTTTCTAATCTGTGAAATAAAAGAATATCTAAAGTAGATATACTATAAATACATATGAATATAACTTTATTATAAAATGACTACATATTCTGTAATATGAAGTAATTTATTACAATTTAAATAATATAATATATTTTAAAGTTTTCAAAAATATATGTATTACTATAAAATTATTTATTATAAAGAATACGATCTTCTTTACATCTCAATTCAAAAGGTTTGAATATCTCTTCACTTTCCAAAGTATAAAATAAAGTTTTATTTCTCTTACAGTTTCCTCTTTATATCATCTTACATAGATGATTTTTTATATGCGTTACAAACGAATTTTAAAGCACAAAACATTTTTCCCATTGCTCTCATGCGATAAAGAAATTTCCGTAATGCATTGTGTGAAAGCATCTTGGATAAAACATAATACTTATTTTGCTTTTTTAATGAAAATGATCCTATAATATGTATTTTCCGCATATCTTCTTTTAAAGACCTTTGATATCTTCCTGTTAAAATCTTGCTGCTTTTATACTCCTTGTATTACAATAGAGCTATTTATTTTAGTTCGCCCAACATAACATATGGAATAAGACTTTAAATGTGGAGTAAAATGATGTCTGATCTTGAAGATTCCATCTTACCACCTCTAAAGTGGCTCTCTGATCAAAATCCTCCAATACCAGAAAATATTCGCGATTGGCTCATGGAATCGGGTTCAATGACGCTTCGATTAAAGAAATATTGTACCTGCCTCCAAGTTCAACCACAACGCGAATGTTTTATTACGCGAGATCAATTAACAGACGAAGCAGAGCATCTCCCCGAAAGTGCGCGTTATTGGCTACGCGAAATCATATTGATGGGAGATAATAAACCTTGGCTTTTTGGACGCACTGTAATTCCACAAGAAACCCTCCTACACAATCAAGCCTTGATGCATTTGGGAACTGTACCTCTAGGACATTATTTATTTAACCATGACAAATTAACCCGCGATTACATTCATATTGGTCAACAAGGTGTGCTATGGGCACGCCGTTCCCGTTTACGGTTAACGGGTAAACCATTGTTGCTAACTGAACTATTTTTAACAGATTCACCACTGTATCCCCACAAATAGAGATTACTCATTTTATTCTGCATAATTTATAGATTTTATATAGCTTATAAGGGATTTAATCAGAGAAAAGAATTTCAAAATCAGCTCAAAACACATTACAAACAAAGACTTATTTTAAAAATATCTTTTCATTTCATCAACTCAGCTTAAAAATGTCTTCTATAGAAAAAACGTTTTAAAGTTCTGATTTTCTTATCATTAAAACCAGCGCTTGAATTAAGAAGATACACACCATATTGATAAATATCATCTACATTTAAATTTCTTGCCGAATAATCACCACTCTAAAAATACGGCAACTCTTTATCAAAAAAATGCTTTGAAACAGCAAAAAAGACAACAATACACTCCCCAAAATTGGAAATCTGTATCAATTAGCTAATCATCCTATTTTAAAATTTTTAACAGTGCAGACAATAGATCTTTTTTAAAAAGTAGAAACTCTATAATTTTTTTGTTTTGTTAATGATCTAACAGCTTTGAAGAACAGAAAAATTTAATACATAAAAGATGTTTTTATTGCTCTATGAGCTCCAAAAAAGGTTCGTTTATTTCAAAAAATATTTTTTTGATAATAATTATGTATGTACAAGATAAATGACATTTATCAACATCCTACTGACTTACAAAAGCGACGCACAATAAAAAATATTTTCCAATCCCCTTGAATTAATAAGATCTATTGCAATTTTTTACGAAGACTATTGCACACTTTAGAAAAATTCATTTGCCCCGCATACCGTTCCTTAAGCCATGCCATCACCTTGCCGATATCGCGTAATTTTTCAGCTTTTGTTTGTGCCAAAGCTTCACAAAGAACCTGTTCTACTTCCATCTCCTTAAGTTGATAGGGAAGAAACTCACGAATAACTTCTATTTCTGCTTGTCCTCTCTCTGCCAATTCCAAGCAACCAGACTCTTTATAGACTCGCATCAATTCTTCACGCTGTTGAAGCATTTTAGTGAAAACAGACTGTATCTGCTGATCATCCACTTCTAACTTCCCTTGATCATAATAAAGAATATCACGATCCCTAACTGCAGCATTCATTAAACGAAGTGTAGCAAGACGCGCACTATCTTGCGCTTTCAAAGCAGCCCTAAGTGCCCCATCAATCTGGTTACGCAACATAAATTTATCCAATTTTGTTCAAGAAAAAAGTGCCTTTTAACCAATCTTTATCCATCTTGCAATGGAGGATAAAAAAATAATTAAGGACTCGATCTTCGAAAAGCTAAAACAAGACTTTACCTCTTCATGGAATGTACTTATACTGCCTATTTCAAGCGAAACATTACCAGAATAATATACACAGCATCTGTTAAAGGTATGATTTTTGTGTAAAGTTGATCATTATACCTTTCAGAGAATAAATTGTGGATACATACTATGATACAAACGACTTCACCCAGCAGCCCTTGGAGTATCAAAAAACCTACAGCCCTCTTAGTCTTAGCTGATGGAACCGTTATTGAAGGCAAAGGAGCAGGTGCTACAGGTATTGCTGAAGCTGAAGTGTGTTTTAACACCGCCATCACAGGCTATGAAGAAATCCTCACAGACCCGTCATACACACAACAAATCGTTAATTTTACTTTTCCTCATATAGGAAATGTAGGGGCAAATAGTGAAGATATTGAAGCTCTCACTCCTCTCAATTGTCATGGTGCTGTTGGCGCTATTTTCAAGGCAGACATTACACACCCCTCAAATTATCGTGCCAATGAAAATCTTCATCAATGGCTTAAAACGCGTAAAATTATTGCACTTTGTGGTATTGATACACGTGCGCTCACAATTCTTATTCGTGAAAAAGGTGCGCAAAATGCTGTCATTGCACATGATTCTAATGGAAATTTTGATATTCCTTCATTAAAGAAACGTGCGCAAAAATGGCACGGTCTCGTCAATCTTGACCTTACGAAAGACGTGACATCTCAATCATCAATGCAATGGGATGAAAAACCATGGAGCTGGAATAAAGGATACGGTACAAATAATGTGCACAATCTTCATATCATTGCAATTGACTATGGTATTAAACGCAATATTCTTCGCCTTATGGCAACACAAAAAGCACGCATTACTGTTGTACCTGCCCACACAACTGCAAAAGAAATTCTAGCAATGAACCCTGATGGCGTTTTTCTTTCTAATGGACCAGGGGACCCCGCAGCTACGGCTCAATATGCCGTTCCAACGATCAAAACGTTAATTGATCATAATTTACCAATTTTTGGAATATGTCTTGGTCACCAACTTCTCGCTCTTACGGTTGGTGCAAAAACCATGAAAATGCACCAAGGACATCATGGTGCCAACCACCCAGTTAAAGACCTCAACACTGGAAAAGTTGAGATTGTATCGATGAATCACGGTTTCGCCGTAGATTCTGCCTCTTTACCACAACATGTTCAAGAAACACATATTTCTCTCTTTGATGGTTCAAACTGTGGTATTCGAATCATTGGAAAACCAGTTTTTTCTGTTCAATATCACCCCGAAGCTTCTCCTGGACCACAAGATAGCCACTACCTCTTTCAGCATTTCTGTGATCTCATTATGAATTATAAAAAAATATCTTAAAATAAAATATCTCACCTTCTAGCTTCTCTCCTTTAAATTATATCATCTTCCCATACACAACTATATTATTTTTATACCTACAACTTATTGAATAAGTGTTATTATTTATCATTTTGCAACTAAAATGAGAGCACTGAATAGCTTGAATTTTTCTCATGACTCTCCTCTTAGAATTGTATTCATCAAAATCATTGGCTTCCCCTAAGCAAAATAAGTGTGTCAATAAAAACCATTTTTAAAAAGAGTAAAGTACCTAACCGTACCAAAAGCTCAGAGCTATCGGAACATTGGAAACTGGCAAAGTGAATGATTGGTGCTGCATCTTTTATATACGTAAAGTGAGTAGTGTACGGCAGATCTTATACCATTGACAGTGACTTTTACCTTATATTCTTTATTGGCACTATCATGAAATTGGCGCAAACACATTGAAAGCTATTCCTTCAAATAAGTATTGGATTCACAATACAATTTTAAGCATTATATTTTGCATGAGAAGCATAATTCCTATTAAAGAATAAAAAACTAAAGTGTGAGACCATGCAACAAATCTCTACTTTTAAAAAGATATTACCATAGATGGTTTTGAAAGCTGTAAAGCCGAATAAAAAAGTGATGGCAAAACAGGAAACGGTTTTTCAATTTTACAACTTTATATTCTTCCAAAATGAGTTTTTTTCGATTCTAGAAGTGATGCAAACAAATATACGCAATATTTTACTTCCAATTTGCCATATAAAATTTGGAATTGTTCGCACAGTACTAATACATCTAACGCAGATACGTTTTAATCTTTGTTTTCAATATGCTGCTGCATTAGCACTGAATATTAATTTGCAAGCAACAGAAAAAATACGGACTCTACTATACAAACAATATCACAAAAAACTTTTTACCTATAAAATGATGCATTTTGTTTATCTTGTGCATTCTCTAGCAAAATAGTACGTACCAGCTCTCCTCAACAAATTAACGTACCCGCAAGACAAAAATAACTGTCGCAACGACAAGAAGAAAAAAGCCTCCAACAAAAGGAGCACCAGAAAAATAAAACTGTGCATTTTTATCTGTAAAACATTCAAAAAGAAACACATAAAAAACAGAACCAAATATTAAACTTAACGAAATAACAGATGTCATCGCTCCTTGCAGTTCTCCTTGTACATTTGTTGGTACCTGCGCTGAAGCAATAGCACGTATAGGTGCATGAACAAGATATTCAAGCATTGTACACGCACAAACCATATAAACCATCCACCCCTGCGTCGCAAATGTATAGCCCAGCATAGCAACGGAGGCAAACAGAAGCCCCACTATAACAATATGCCAATCACTCCATCGTTTAGAAAAATAAGGCAAAATGAGAGCGACTACAATAAATTGGCCTATCCCAAAAACACTATAGGAGAGCCCAATAGAAAAAGAACTCCAATCATAGCGTTCTTTTGCAATGAAAGCCCAAATGCTTAACCATACAGATTCCGCAAACCAATAAAGAAAAAAGACCAATAACACCCAAAGAACCATCGGATATTGTTTCAGGTGCCAAAAAGCACCTAAGGGATTTGCCCGCTTAATATCAAAAAAGCGCCTATTCCATAGAGAAAGAGTTTCTGGAAGCATAACCCAAGAAAAAATAAAATTAATGAGTGAAAAACCAGCAGCAAAATAAAACGGAATACGCGGACCAAACTGACCTAAAAAACCACCAATAAACGATCCTAAAATAAACCCCAATGCGGATGCAACGCCTAACAGACCAAAATTGCGTGTACGGGTTTTATCATCGGATATATCAGCAAGATAAGCTGTACAAGTTGCAAAACTAGCACCACTCATCCCTGACAAAAGACGCCCGATAAATAACATAGAATAACTCCATGCTATAGCACATATGAGGTTATCAAGAGCAAAGCAGATAATAGAGAGAAGCAAAATAGGACGACGACCATAACGATCAGAAAGATTGCCAATAACAGGAGCAAACAAAAACTGCATCACTGAATAAGCTGCAAGTAATTTTCCTCTTTCTACAAAAGATGTACTGATATCTTTTCCAGTTAATTGAGAAAAATATTCAGGCAAAACAGGACAAATAATCGCAATGCCAAGAATATCTAACAATAAAGTGATGAACACTAAAACGAGCCCACGCTGAACAAAATTCGGGTTAAGCATTTGGTCTTGCATAACATACACACTATTTTACGCATACAATTACTCCCCCGCTATCTTTTTACTCCCTTTTCCTTTTAAAAGTATTCTATACCATATACTTGTCACATATAAAATAATAACAAAGTAAAAATTTAAGTAAGAGTCAAGATAAAAATATAAAATTACATTTTAATTGGTATATCTTTGTCAAAGCATAAAAAATATTTTTTTGCATTATACGAACAAAATATTTGTGCGACCAACTCATAAACAAAATTTCATGAAACACAGAGCATTTCCAATAATTTTAGATACATTATGATAGATTTTATCAGACATCATTTCCCCTTCTCATACCAACGTTTTCAGGAATCTCAATTCCACTTGATACGTTAGATATCCTCTAGCAATTGAAACCTTTTAAAAGATAAGCTCTTAAAAAATTTTCTTACCCTCAGAATGTGCTATAAGATTAAAGCAGCATCACCCGAATAGCTTAACAACGTAAAAAGCTCATCATATTTTTTAAAAATATTCATTTGACAATCATTTTATTTAAAAAATAAGTATATTATAGAGAAATATTCTTTGATTCTATAATCTTAGAAACTATTCATATTGCTTGCAATTTGTGTAACCTTAAAAAACATGATTATATCTTTATATTCATTGATGCTCTTAATGATTATATGCTACCGTTAAATCTAATGATAATCATGATACGCATTTTAAAAATAGCACTTTTAGAAACAGTTAGTCATGAATTGTTAATGCAAAAATGGTGTATAGAATGCGAAAAATATCCCTATTAGTTCTCATTTTAATATTGGTAACAGGATGTGATGTTCAGGATTCTGATTCACAAGAGAGTATTTTAGGAAATAAAATAAAAACACAACAAACAACCAACGTAAACTTAGATCCTTATACTCTAAATAAATTAAATGCTCTTCTCAAAAAACGTTCAGAAACAAATTATCAGGAAAAAGGGGCACTAATTGGCTTTCTTTCTGAAGCTTTTTTAGGGACACCTTACCAAGCAAATATGTTACATGGCTCAGAAAATACACCAGAAAAACTGATTATTGATTTTAGAGGCTTAGATTGCTTCACTTATCTGGATTATGTTGAAGCATTGCGCAAATCAACATCCCAACCAGAATTCATAAATAACGTCATAAAAACGCGTTATATTAACGGTAATGTTCATTTTTTAAATCGCAAACATTTTTTTACAGACTGGGCTTATAGAGAATATAAACTCGCCACTGATATTACCGCTGAAATAAGTCCCCATGCGGTAAAAATAGAAAAATATCTCAACAAAAAAGCTGATGGTGAAAGCTATCTACCTGGGTTGCCAGTTGTGAAACGCACGATAACATATATTCCAAGCAACTTTATTAATGAGGAGGTTATAGGTCGTTTACAGTCTGGTGATTTTATTGGTATTTATACGAAACTTGCTGGATTGGATGTAACACATGTGGGCTTCTTTATCATGACAGATAAAGGTCCAATATTAAGAAATGCTTCTTCACGAAAAGCAAACGAAAAAGTCGTTGATTCTCCTTTTATGGATTATGTTGCAAAAACACCAGGAATCATTGTTTTAAGAGCTCTTTAATAACATTATAATGATATGAAATATCTTCTCTATTCTTAAAATATATACCATAGTTATTTAGGTAAACATCTAACTTCGTTCAAGCTATACGGATACAATATATTTGTTTACAGTTTTTAGAGAAAAAATTCGTTTTGATCTAACTTTGTTTATAGGTATGATAAAATCACTTGTGACGAAATCACGGATTTGTAATCACTTTTACTGGTTGAACCATAAAGACAGGCAAAACTCTACTATAGTATCACGCTTTCCTTTCATATTCTCAACCAAGAGTTATCTATAGATTACCGCTAATCTGATCTTTACGAATATAACGCAAAAGACATAGACGAACGTTTGTAAAAATAAGTAAAAGTAAAGCCAGATATGTTTGGTTGTTGTCTCATAAAGTATTTTATAAAAATTCGATCTATCTCTCTAATTTATTGCGTATAAATTTTTGACTTTATAGCATTGTTTTCCTCATAAAGTCTTTGCTTTTTCTTGTTGTCTATACATTAAAATAGCCCTGATGTAGCAGCATATTTATGATTAGGATGCACCAATACTGTACGAGTCATTGTAAAATTTTTGATGTCAGATTGGAATGAAAATATGAAGGCATCAATTAAAAACCAGTTTCTATCTTTAGCATCATTCTTTAGTTCAACTTTGCGATTTTCTAAAGCAACGACAATAATATCCTTTAAAGAATAGAGATATGAGCATTATTTTTTGTTTTTTTCATTCTTTAATGAGTCCCCCATTATTCATGCAATAAAGAACACTTAAAACAAAACACATTTTATCGATAAAACAACACATTTATTAGCAACAATAATGATGATTAATCTATGATCACAAACTTTAAAATTCTATTCATAACTTTTATATAAAATTTATAATTAAATCTCATTAAACTTATTACGAAAGCTTCATTCCTCTTCGCCCTAAGAAACGAAACATCTACTCCCGACAGTCTGTAAACAATCCGTTCTCTTAAGTGAATTTAAGCTGCTAACCATTTCATGAGATTCACTTACACAAGAATACACCGGCAAGCCCTATTTTGAATATTTACTCCACACTCTAAAAACACTTAAAAGATCAAATTTTATATGCCTTATCTCACCACACCTTAAATGACAGTGTTTTAACGAAATAGAATAAATCTTGCTTAAATACTCTGTTTAACCTTTTATAATTGATTGATGCAAAAATTAAATCAACGAAAGAGATTCATTGTATTTTCGAGAGGTATGAATCGCCCCATCATAAAAAAACAATCTCCATAACATGACAGGCAATTTGAAAAAAATCTTTTTATATAAAAGGTATCACCGTTGTACCGGGAGGCAATTTTGCCTCATCTTCAGGCTCGACATGAATAGAAATACGCACATTATCAAATTCTTTTTGAAGAACACCTTCGATTTTATCACAAATCTTATGTGCTTCTCCTACCTGCATTACAGCAGGCACAACCAAATGAAACTCTATAAAAGTAACCCTCCCAGCAACACGCGTCCGTAAATCATGAACCTCAAGCGCACCAGATGCATTTGCAGAAATCAGCTCCCGAATCCGCATGCTTTCATTCAATTCAACGCCGACATCCATTAATCCCTGAATAGCATTTCTAATCACCTTCCAGCCCTGTAAGAGAATATTAACGGCAACGATTATCGCTAAAATTGGATCTAAAACTCCCCATCCTCCTACAAAACCAGCAATCAGACCAATTAAAATTGCAAGCGAAGTAAAAACATCTGTTATAAAATGGACTCCATCAGCTTTAAGAGCCGGTGAGCGATGATGTTTTCCCTGCCAAATAAGGACCATTCCCCACATACAATTTATGACAGTTGCAATAAGATGAATAACAAGCCATATTCCAGGCTTCTGCAATAATTGAACGGTAGAAAGAGCTATCCATGCTTCTCTTAAAATAACAATTGCCGCAATAATAATGAGTATCCCTTCAAGAATTGCGGAAAAATATTCCGCTTTATGATGCCCAAAGGGATGATCCTGATCCGCTGGCTTCATACTCACTTTAACAGCCCACCATGCTGCCGATGACGCAAGGATATTAACTATTGATTCCAATGCATCAGAATAAAGTGCAACCGAACCTGTGATGTGATATGCCCAATATTTCAAAGCAAAAACAATACACGCAATAAAAATAGAGTATAAAGTTAAGCTTTGTATATTGATTTTTACATCCATGAGCCTCATCCTTTTCTTCACGAAATAGGGAATTAATATTTTCAACCATATCATTATACTTTTGGCATATCGACGATATTTCCTCAATATTACAGAAGCTTCATCATACAATAAACGCCCCAGCTCACCATTATTATCGTAAAAACTGCTCAGTTACACGAACAGCACCAATAAAGGAAGAAGAAAGGAAAATAATAAACAAAGAGCTTTCCCAAGAGCAATCAAACACATCATCTTCATTATTAATCGTTTTCTGAATAACTTAAAGCCATTTCACATCTCATAAACAAAAAACTTGTTTTTGCTCAAATGTATCATGATCATGCGTTATTTTTCAGTCTTATGATGTGCATTATAACCCATCTATAAGCCATCTTTGCACCTTAGAAAAATATCTTAGCGCTCTACTGTAACCTTACAGATCAACTGGATTTTAAAATATGATTTACTAAAAAATTGAGATATAAAAAAGAAGAACAGTGATACCCTCAAAAAAAGAATCTGGGCATTGGGGACCCAGATTCTTTTCCCTTAGAAATTAAGGGCATACAGAACTTGGGAAATAGCGGGGACCCAAGACACTGCACCCGATACGAGAAAAATATATGATTCCGTACCAGTGTTTTTATACTATACCTATGGTTGTATATTGTCAACATAAATTCTACCATAAGTTTTAAAATAATGTTTTTTTATCTCTTTTTTTTAAATAAAATAAATTCTAACATCTGGAAATCATAAGAAAAAAGCACTAAAAATCTCGCATGCATTTGAATATCATAACAATCAATGAAACAGATGATCCACGTCTAAAAGCCTATCATAATATCCGTGAAAAAGATCTTGTTGGACGGCAACATCAATTTATTGCTGAAGGCAAAGTAACCTTGTCCGCATTACTGCACTCGAAAGAGTTTTCTGCCATCTCACTGCTCACCGTAGCAAACCGTCTCTCTGGACTTCTACCGCTTTTAGAAAAAACACAGCCTCTATGTCCCATTTATTGTGTTCCACAAAAAGTCATGGATAATATCACCGGCTTCCATGTTCATCGTGGTGTCTTGGGTATTGGTAAACGCAAAACACTGCCATCCTTACAAAGTTTTCTACAACATCTTCCAGAAAAAGCTTTGATTCTTGTTTTATGTGGTATCTCGAATCACGATAATATGGGATCAATTTTTCGTAATGCAGCAGCCTTTGCCAGTAATGGCATTATTGTCGACAAAACCTCATGCGATCCACTTTATCGTAAATCAATAAGAGTTTCTGCCGGCGCTGCTTTAAAAGTACCCTATACGCAAAACGCTGATATAAATGACATTATAGCTGCTCTAAAGGATAAAAGATTTCATCTTTATGCACTCTCCCCTTCTGCTTCACACACTTCTCAAGCAAGCCAACAAAACTAAAAGAATGGCACTTATTTTTGGAACAGAAGGCGATGGCTTACCGCCCCATATACTACAACAATCAAAAACCTTACGTATTCCCATGACTAACGGTTTTGACAGCCTTAATGTTGCCACAGCCTCAGGTATTGCACTTGCCCATTTTACCAACTTTGACCACTAAAAATGATAACACTTTAAGTTGTAAAACATATCCAATGTTGTATGTTATTCATCAGTCCCAATAATGTTGCTGTTCCCTAGCATTTGAAAGCATTGATTAAAAAGCATTTTATATTTTTCTTATCAATGCTTTCCACACCCTAACCCCGCTCATGACGTGCAAAAGACATAATTTTGATGGATCCAATCATAAAACAAACTCTCAATGAGAGAACCTTCTGGAAGTCTCTCATTCAAGTTTAAGGTTAAAAATTATCGTTATAAATCAATTGACTATGTTTTACGAAGCTGTTGTTTTAGTTCAGAGGAAACAGAATCTTTTGTTTCGAGATTGCATAAAACGCGCTTTAACATCATTTCAGTATCGGCCGCACGTTCTGAATGTGTTACAAATCCTCCCCCAAGAATACGTGCCTCATGACCATTTCCATCATAAAGAACGCAAGCTTGCCCTGGTGCCACAGCATTTTCACATTCCAATAAATCAACGGAAAAAATACCTTCTTTATAATGTAAGCGCGCAAGGTGAGGAGGACGCGTTGAACGCACCTTTACAGCTACCTCAATACCTTGAGAAGGAAATTTATCTAACGACTCATCACCAAGCCAATTCACATCACGTAAAAAAAGCTTATGCGTTTCTAACATTTCACGCGGTCCAACAATAACACGTGCATTTTCCACATCGAGATAAACTACATAAAGCGCTTCACCCGTTGACACCCCAATACCACGACGTTGACCAACCGTATAATTAACAATTCCCGAATGTTTACCTAAAATCTTTCCATCAATATGGACAATAACGCCAGGATTAGCGGCTTCTGGACGCAGTTTTGCGATAACATCTGAATATTTTCCTTGTGGAACAAAACAAATATCCTGACTATCATGCTTATTGGCAACCACAAATCCCATTTCTGCTGCCATTTCACGAACGCGGGCTTTTGGAAGATCACCAAGTGGAAAACGCAAATAATCAATCTGTTCTTGTGTCGTTGCAAAGAGAAAATAACTCTGATCACGATCATTATCGAGAGGACGAAAGAGTGCTCGATGCGCTCCGTGGGAACGCGAACGAATATAATGTCCCGTAGCCAAAGCATCTGCCCCCAATTCACGTGCTGTTGCTAATAAATCAGCAAACTTAACCGTTTGATTACATGCAATACATGGTACTGGTGTCTCTCCATGAGCATAGCTTTCTGCAAAAGGGTCAATAACAGCTTCGCGAAAACGCTTTTCATAATCAAGAACATAATGCGGTATTCCTAATGTTTCTGCAACGCGGCGAGCATCCTCAATATCTTGTCCTGCACAACATGCCCCCACCCGATGCGTTGCTGCCCCATGATCATAAAGCTGCAACGTAATGCCAATAACATTATACCCTTCCTTTTTCAAAAGACCTGCAACAACCGATGAATCAACCCCCCCCGACATTGCAACAACAATGCGAGAATCCTCAGGTTGTCCTGGTAAATCAAGACTGTTTAAAAACATGTATTCATTCTCTATTTAATGCTCTGTTTAATGGCTACCCATATGTTAACATTTTGATGTACGCTCTTCAGCACTTTTACACGATTGATTGTCTTTATATTGTTTTTTTATCTTTTCCACAACCATAGGCATTACTTTCTTAAAGGCTGCTGCAAACAAAAAAAGAATGATAGAAATAAGGCATAATGGCAATCGTTTGGGAGAAAACCTTTTTTGCTCTTTTTAAAATCTGAAAAATATTACAAGAAGCTCTTCTACACACTTCACCTAAACTTCTTTTTACGTGCTCAATCACTTTATTAATTTTTTCTTTCAGCGTGTTTAGCTCTTTTTTAAATTTCATGCTCTATAAACGAATCAAGTCCTTGACTAAAGGTAGAGGATACGAATGACCAATTTGATAAAAACACAAATGAAATATGTTATTGGGCCAGATGGAAGTCCGCTTACAATTGCCGACCTACCGCCGCAAACAACACGACGCTGGGTGATTCGTCGCAAAGCTGAAGTTGTTGCGGCTGTCAGAGGTGGATTGTTAAGTCTTGACGAAGCGTGCCAACGTTATACTTTGACTGTAGAAGAATTTCTTTCATGGCAAAGTTTGATCGATGAACACGGTTTAGCGGGATTACGAACGACCAAGATTCAAAACTACAGGCATTAAGTTGCCATTAATTACGATTCGATAACATAAAAAAACTTATAAAACAGCCAAATTTGATAAAAATTTGGCTGTTTTATACTATACCCAAAAGATAAATCTGAAAGAATGGATTTTTCAATAATTGCTTTTATCATCCAACCATTGAATTAGATTGAATCAAAATATCCTCATCATCCGCAGCAATCTTCTTTTCTCGTGCTTCCAAAAGCTGTGCACGTTGCAGCTCTGTATTAGCTTCATGGAGAGCAATTTCAGCGTTTGTTTTTTGAAGCTGTAAATCACGAATTGAATTGATCAGATTATCACGTCTTTGCCGCGCTGCACGCGCAAAAGCAGAATAAGCGAAATGGTGAACATCATTGTTTCCAGATTTACGTTCTTCATTAGTAATCTGTGCTTCCAGCTCTAACACCATTCGTTCAAATTCTGCGATCATCATCTCAAGCTGTGCAATTTCACGGCGTTTTCCACGCACTTGAAACATCCTCAATCGCACCATATTTTCTCGCGGCTTCATACTCACTACTCCTTGATTGCGCCAACTCAAAACTCGCATTCACACCCAATAAATATCTTTTAGTTATATGTCTATCCGACAAAAACAGTCTATTGACTTGAAATTATAATAATTTTCGCCTTTCATTAAAGCATCTGAAAATACAATCTGCTTTAAAGAGCAATAACTATTTCTTTACTTTTCCCTCCATTATAAAATGAAGAGGTTTAAAGCTCAGTAAATAAACACTGAAATTGTAAAAAAGTAATTTATAATGCTCTTTTACAAATTTTTTTAAGTTAAAGTTTATAGAAAAAGCCGTTCTTTTTTTATTATGTTAAAAAATATGCGATTTTTCTAAAATAATTTTGTAGCCTCTTTCAAAAATAAAAATATTTTGTTAACCACTATCATGGATAGTGGGGAATTTAGTAGTGATTGTTACGCGTACTACTGAAATATACATAAACACTTTGTTATAAGTGTTTGATTTCATGAATTGTTTTTATAACAGTGGCTTTGCTAACTGATTATAAAATAGAAATGCTCCTTATGATTCGTGAAGGAGCGAAGTGAGGGATCTAAAATGCGCGTATTATTAATTGAAGATGATAGAGCAGTTACTCAAAGCATTGAGTTAATGTTAAAGTCAGCTAACTTTAATGTTTATATCACTGATCTGGGTGAAGAAGGTATCGATTTAGGAAAACTCTATGATTATGATATCATTTTGCTTGATCTGAATTTGCCCGACATGTCAGGATATGATGTCTTGCGGACTCTAAGGTTGGCAAAAATAAAAACTCCTGTCCTAATCCTTTCTGGTATGAATGCCATTGAAGACAAGGTCCGTGGTTTTGGCTTTGGAGCTGACGACTATATGACGAAGCCTTTTCATAAGGATGAACTCATTGCACGTATCCATGCAGTTGTTCGTCGTTCTAAAGGGCATGCACAATCGGTTATTGTTACCGGTGATCTCACTGTTAACCTTGATGCAAAAACCGTCGAAGTTGCAGGGCGCCCCGTTCATTTAACCGGAAAAGAGTATCAAATGCTAGAGCTTCTCTCTTTACGTAAAGGTACCACCCTTACTAAGGAAATGTTTCTCAATCATCTCTATGGTGGAATGGATGAACCAGAACTAAAGATTATCGATGTTTTTATCTGTAAATTGCGGAAAAAATTGGAAGCAGTCTCTTCTAGTGTAAATTACATTGATACAGTTTGGGGACGTGGTTATGTATTACGTGATCCAGTTGAAGAGAACGTACGAAAAACCGCTTAAGCAGTGAAAATGCACTTTGTAAAATCTCGGAGTGTAGCGGGCCGAGATTTTTCCCGAGATCTGTTCTCTGTTAAAAGTAGAAAACTCGCACACCAAGAATCTCATATAGAAAGCGCTTAAAGCTTAAGAAGTAACCACACAGAATTTACACATATAACCCTATTGCTCATAAGTTCAATCGAAGCCACTTTTCCCAACACGGCTTAAGCGCTTCTCTCTTATTCAAAGCTTTTTTACACTTTCTAAAACAATACAATGATCACTTTCATCAATATTTATTTTCATCTCTGTCATCTGAGAAAGTAACATTGTGTAATAAAATTGGATGACATGTGCATCAATAAGCTCTTCTTGAACTTCTCCACGAAATAACGCAAGAAAATGAGGGGGTATACGGAGAGTTTTACCGAAAACCTCAAATCGAAAAGAACGTTTATTTTCTTCTTGCAAAATCATAACAACAATTTCACCACCACGAGAAACTGTTGCGTTTGCAATCAATAATAAATTAAGCAAAAGTTTAACTTCATCTTTTGGTAACAATAAAGAAGAAGCTTGCCATTTTAAAGTTGCTTTTTCTTCTTTCATATATTGTTGAGCAACCTGCTCTGCAGCCCGTGTATCTATTTGTCCTCCACTTGCACCAGCAAAACCAAAAGCCAATCGCGCAAATTGTAGACGTGCAGCAGCACTCGCAACGGATAAACGCACCAATTGTAAAGCATCTTCTTCAGCTCCTCCTTCATCATAAAGCTCCATTGCATTTTGAATAGCCCCCACAGGTGAAATCAAATCATGGCAAATGCGACTACAAAGCAAAGCAGCAAGATCCATAGGCTTCAAAGAAATATCTAACTTCATAATGATTGAAAACTCCTAGATTCAAAAAAACAAACTTTATTTTAAAGAAAAACTCTTAATATCTGATGCATAGTAGGAAACATTAACAATCATGCTAAAAAAATTTCAGAAATAAATTCAAGAATTTAAATAACCTTATATCTTATTTTTTATTTGAATAGAATGAAAATTCTAATATTATCTTTTTGTTTATCACTAATAAAAGGAGAAAACTTCATGGCTCTCTCTCTGCTCAAATACTGGTACAAAAATATTATATCTTTAATCCTCCTTTTATTCATCACCATAAACACTGCAGATGCTCAACTTCAACCAATAGAGCAAAATGAACCCCATTATTCACTCCAAGAAATTATTGATTCTGGTCATCTTTTTTTTGGAAAAACAGCTAGTGGTCTAGCTGTTGCAATTCAAAATATTTTTTCACAATACGGTTATCCCAATGCCTATATTTTAGGAGAAGAAGCTTCTGGTGCCTTTTTTGCTGGATTAACCTATGGCGAAGGAAAGGTTTTTACCAAAAGCTATGGTCAACATAAAGTTTTTTGGCAAGGTCCCTCAGTAGGATGGGACTTTGGCGGCCAAGGCTCCCGTTTAATGATCTTAGTTTACAACCTTAATAGCATAAATAATTTATGGAAACGCTATGGCGGTATTTCAGGTTCGGCCTATTTAATTGCAGGTGTTGGTTTTCATGTCCTCAAATACCATAATACCTTGTTAATCCCAATACGTACAGGAATCGGCGCACGCCTTGGTATCAATATAGGATATTTAAAATTAACACCTAGACCGACATGGAATCCGTTTTAAACGTATTCTTATTTGAAAAGGGGTATTATGCTTATTCAATCGTTTCTTTTTTTTATTCTTGGAGTTGCTTTCACTTCTTGGGTACTGGTGCTTTTGTCTCCTTTTATTTGGCGTAAAGCCGTTCATTTTGCGTATAAAGATGTTTGTGCGCAAATGCCATTATCACTCGCGGAAATAGAAGCAAATCACGATTTTCTTCGTGCACAACATGCTGTAGAATTAGCAAAAAACCAACAAAAGTACGAGTTTTTGCAAAAAAAATACGCCCAACAAAAAATACAACTGAGCCAAATAACAGAACAATTTTATCGGCTATGCCTCCCCATACAAGACACTCTCACCAAAGAAGCGATAGCAATCAAACAAAATATCGCCACAATACACACTTTCAAAGGAAAGAAAAATGATGCGTGAAAAAATCGCACACTATCAGCAACGTTTACAAAAAATCCAAACTCATGAGCTTGACACGACTGCTAACCACCAATTGCTGGAAGAACTCCGTGAAGAAACAAAAGAACTTGCAGCAACATTGGCAGCTCAAATAGCGCTACAAGAGGGGAATACATCACCCATCAATACATTGATTCAAAAATCAAAAAACAAAAATGACCTCGCATCACGTATTCGCAAAAAAATCACTTGTCTCTCCAAAAGCTCTGTTAAATAAGTTATCTTTTAAAACACCTTGAATGAAGAGTAAAACCAACAAAGGTTCATTGTAACTTTCATAACCCAAATCCTTTTTATTAAACGTGACTTTCTTGCTAAGCTAAACGACAAAGTTTCTTAACCCATACCGTTCTGTTAAAAAGCATCTTCTTGTCTAGCAGATTCCACTTGCTAATCATATCACCGCCCTAAAGGACAACATTTCATAGGTCCTAGAAAGCAAATAATACCAAAAACATTGGTCACACGCTCTAACAAAAATACCTTCTAAGATGGGTCACCAATAGAGCTCTTACGATAATTTTAAGGATAAAACACGCTCTCAAGAGTGATAAAAATCTCTTATTTTTTGGATAATCATATCCTGATCCGTTTGTGTCAAGTAAGGATGCATTGGTAAACTTAAAACACACTCTCCTAAAGACTCTGAAACAGAAAGGGAATCTTTTACATAAGGAAAGTGTTTATAAGCTGGCTGTTGATGTAACGGAGTTTTATAATAAATCATTGTAGGGATAGATTTTTTTTGTAAAAAATCTTTTAATTTATCACGTTCTTTTACCTTAATCGTATATTGTGCATAAGCAGAACGAATATTTTCTCCTATTTCTGGAACTGTAACAATATCTCTTAAGCCATTGGAATAGCATTGAGCAATTTCTACACGCTTTTCCATTTCATCTTCAAAGATCGCAAACTTTTCTAGTAAAATTGCAGCCTGAATGCTATCTAAGCGCGAATTCATGCCAATACGTACATTGTCATATTGCGTTTCACCTTTACCATGAAACAAAATAGAGCGTAAAAGTTCTGCAAAATGATCATCATTGGTCATCATAGCGCCTCCATCGCCATAACATCCTAATGGTTTTGCAGGATAAAAACTTGTAGCAGCCACATCACCAAAAGCACCGCACATAGTATTACCGCTTCTTCCACCCATAGATTGAGCAGCATCTTCAATTACAAAAAGATTTTCCTTTGCAGCCACTTGAGCAATTTGCACATAGTCAGCAGAAAGCCCAAATAAATCAACAGCAATAATAGCCTTTGGCTTTAAACGTCCCTCTTTTTTTACCATTTCGATAGCGTAAGAAAGTTTTTCAACATCAATATTGAATGTATCAGGTAAAACATCAACAAAAACAGGCTTAGCCCCCACTAAAGCAACCACTTCAGCCGTTGCTGAAAATGTAAAACTAGGACAAAACACAGCATCCCCTGGACCAATATTTTTAGCCATAAGAGGCATCTTCAAAGCATCTGTTCCATTAGCACATGCAATCACATGTTTAACGCCAAGATATTCTGCCAATTTCTCTTCAAATTCTGTTACTTCTGGTCCCAAAATATACTTACCACTAGCGACCACATGTGCAATTGCAGAATTAATTTTATCTTCAATACGCGCACGCTGCGCCCCAAGGTCGATGAATTGCATATTAACTCCATTGATCATCACAAGAATGCAAAAGCGCTACCTATCTCTTTTATCTATCATAATTGACACCAGCAGCTGTTAAAATCCGTAAAACCGCAATAGCATCATCACCATTTGTACAAGGTGATTGACGCGTTTCAATACAATGAAGAAAGTGCCGTAATTCGCAAGTAAGCGGCAAATCTTCACAAACATCAATATAATTCAGCTCATCCATGCTAAAAGCCCACTCTTGATTTTCTTTCCAAACGGCAAAATGGTGCATTGCCAATTTACGGCTCCACGGTTCCATATCATCAAAAACGAGCATAGCTTTTGTTCCAACAACAGTTAAACGTCTCTCACGATAAGAACTCAAGCGTGAAGTAAAAAGATGACTACGCACACCATTTGGAAAAGTCATATGAATATGAGAAAAATCAGAAATCTGATCAACGACAGCAGCCCCCTCACCGCGAATTTCGGAAGGTTCACACCCTGTCAACGCCAAAATCATTGAGAGATCATGAGGCGCAAGATCCCATAAAGCATCGCTGTGTGTGTGAAATTTTCCAAAGCCTAATCTATGAGAATAAATATATCGCACATCTCCCACTTCTCCGTTTTTCACCAATTCACACATTTTTTCAAAAGCCGGATGAAAACGTAAAATATGGCCCACCATAAAAACTCGCTCATAAGCCTCAGCCTCCTGAACTTGGCGTTTAGCATCAGAAACATTCAAGGCTATTGGTTTTTCCACCAAAACATCTTTACCATTTTTAACAGCACGGAGCACATTTTGCGTATGCAATTGTGGCGGCAGAGCTAATACCAGCGCATCAATATCTCGATGCGTAAAAAGATCATCTGGTGTAACAAGCTCTACACCATACATCGTTGCAAAACTAGCAGCACGATCATTATCAATATCAGAGACTGCTGCCAAAGCCCCGAGAGAATGGAGTGTCCGTATATGATTTTCACCCCAATGACCGCATCCTAAAACCGCTACACGTGGCACCATTTTCATGCCTTACCCTACTTTATCATATAAAATTACACTTTTACATATCGAGGATAAAATAGAATGACAAGAGAAAAGCTTAAAAACGATGCTTGACATCTTACTATTCTACCCCTTATATCCGCAAAAGATGTAATTCTTTACAATTATGATTGCTTATTTTGTATGATTGCTTATTTTGGCGGAGTAGCTCAGTAGGTTAGAGCAGAGGAATCATAATCCTTGTGTCGGGGGTTCAAATCCCTCCTCCGCTACCATTACTTTTTTTGTTGTGTAGTTTTAGCTTGTCATTGGTGTATGTATGTAGCTTGCCAGCGGGTTTTGTATATTTTGCCACTAGGTTTTGTACCAATTTATTTTTTCTCAAAGAGTTTTAAAGGTGTTCTCAAAGGGTATTCAAAGACCTTTCAAAGATCGTTTAAAGCCTCTTTTCTTTTCTGCTCAAAATCGCAATTTGAGATGATCAATCAAATTGACTGATGATTTTTCTGTATCCTAAGGACATTATTAAAAAGAGAAGCGTTTAAGGAATTGAGTAGACATTACCTTATTGCTGTACTCATGCAATTGGTGCA